>JANQTF010000195.1:2306-4064 GCA_030731845.1 Bacteroidia bacterium
AGCGTGCCGCCATCGAGGGCTTTGGTCCCCTTCCAGGAGTTGGCATAATACTCAGGGTTGCGGTTCCAAAAGCAGCTGAGTTGGATCGAGTAAATATTTCCGAGAACCCCATCGTCGATGAGTTTTTTCACTGCCTCCACGGGCGGATTGAAGCGGTTTTGCTTCACAATGAAGAGCCTTCGGTTCGCTTTTTCCGCCGCTTTGATCATCTCTCCACAGTCGTGCACGCTGATGGCCATGGGCTTTTCACAGACCACATGATGCCCGGCCCTGAGGGCCATGATGGTATGGGCGGCGTGGAGGCCATTGGGCGAGCAAATGGAGACCACGTCGATCTCGGGCTCGGCAGCAAGCAGTTCTTCGATGCTCGCATAGGCACGTGCCTGATGTGTCTGTGCGAGCTTATTGGCTCGCTCCTCCACCGGGTCGCACACGGCTACGAGGATTCCTACAGATTGAATATGCTCTGCATGGCGTTGGGCAATTCTGCCTGTACCAACGATGGCGAAAGTGAGGGGTTTACTCATTGGGGTGAATGCTTGGGTGATATGGAGATCAGTTCATCATGATAATCCCGATAGTTCTTTTCTGCGGAAAATTGTCGGTCAAAGGTGGCGCGTGCCGCCTGTCTGTACGCTTCATGTTGAGCTTCTCCTAGGGCGATAAATTTTGCCAGATGATCCGCCAGGATTTCAGGTGTCAAATCTGCCGGAAGCACCCAGCCATTTTTGCCATTGATCGCTTCGGATACGCCTCCCACATCGGTCGCAAGGCAGGGCACACCATAGCTAAAAGCTTCCATGATAGAGACAGGAAGGCCTTCATACGTACTTGTCAGCACAAAAAGGTCCACGGGCTCCTCTTGATACCATTGTTGAATGTGGGGGCTACCCACCCTGCCATGAAGGTGCATGTCGATATTGGCAGGTAAATCAGCTGCGATAGCCTCAATTTTGCCTCGCTCGGGTCCATCCCCAAAGAGATCAAATCTGATATTCGTCTGTTGAAGTGCCAATGCCTCCACCACCATATCTACCCGCTTCAGCGGAATCAGATTTGCAGTGCAAATAATTCGAAAGGAGCCTTGGGTGGCGGTGTTATTGGGGTTCAGGGTAATTGGGTCTGGAACCCCCAAATAGGCAGTTTTGAATTTGGCAGAATGTCTATCATAAAGCGAAGCCATGTAATCACTGCCTGCCTGCGAATCGGAGTAAATGCCATCTAATCTCTTGAACAGCCATGGCCTGAAATGATGATAATGACCAAATGCTCGCTTATGATAGAGGTCATAGTTGTGGGCTCGTGAAACAATCAAAAGAGAGGCTTTATTCCGCTCTCTCCATGCTAAGGGGAACAATAGCCAGGAGTTGAGCCAATAACTACTGATAATGGGGGTCGCACCTAGTTCGGTTAGTTGCCTCATCCACCTCTCCCAGTCTGACTTGGTAGCAAGCAGCCTGGAGGTGGATTTGACTAAGTGCTTAAGTGATTTGATTTTCCAAAATGAAGGTCCCCACTTCCATGAAAATGCTTCTTTCCACACCTTGCCAAGTAAAAAAAAAGCCACTGACAGATAGGTTACCCTCGCATGCTCATCAGTTGTGGGGCGCCAAACGGTGCAATTGGAAGGGATAGGTCGGGCGACGTCACTATCGCTTTGTTTTTGGATCACAGGAATGATCACGACTTGATTGAACCTTTTAGAAAGGATCTCAATTTCATACTCCAAAAAGGTTTCCTGGCTCCCAAACGGGAATT
>JANQTF010000196.1:0-13439 GCA_030731845.1 Bacteroidia bacterium
TTCCACCCTGACTGTGAGCGAACTGTCTTCCATCTCCTCGATTACTTCGCCCAGTTCAAGTTGAAGATCTGCCGATAATTTTCCCGCCTCCCAGGTTTTGAGCAGGCTTTCAACGGCTGGGGCGATATCAGCATCTGGCAAGTCTCCCATGGCAGAGATGGCCGCCTGCCTGTCGCCAGTGGTTCCTCGTTTGATTACCCCTTGAAGAAGCGCCACGATTTCTTTTGGGGCAATAGGCAGATCTGGCGTGAGAGACAGGGCTTTGCTTCGCACCGAGGCATCAGAATCTTCCAGGGCCAATCGAATGGCTTTGGGCAAATCGGGCGTATTGAGTTGGCTAAGTGCTTCGATTGTGGTTTTGCGAATATTGGCGTCCTTGCTTATTTTCAGAATGCCGAATAGCTCACTGTCATAATTGTCGAACCCAAGTTTGCCGATCAGCTCGATGGAGGCCTGAAGGACCAGTGGGTCTTTGCTCCTAAGCAGGCGAGATAGCTCTGGGGCGATGGAGCCTGTGACAGCAGAGATGTCTCTGCTCATCGGCCCGCGCAGGCGGCCGTCCACCCGGTCGAGCACCGAAGGGTTGTCGAAGACAGAGATGGTAGCAATGGCTTCGGCCCGAATGCCTGGGGCAAAGGTCCTGTTGGCACAGAGCTGAACAAGCCTGGCAAGATCTTCTGGGCGGCCGAGGCGCGAGTTGGCGCTCACGACCCTGCGGAGCAGAGCCTCATTGCGAAAGCCTTCAGCAAGGTTGAGATATTCGGCCAGGGCAGGCATAGCCTCAGGCACCGAATAGTCGTCGTGAATGGCGCGAGCGGCCTCTGTAACGACAAACTCGTCTGAGTCCTGGAGAAATGCTGCCAGGGCAGGACTTTTCATGCGTCGCAAAGCGACCACCGCAGCGATGCGTAAAGATTTGGAAGAGTGGCTTGCGAGTGCTGCCACGGGCGCTTGTTCGCCAATGCGGGCCAGGGCCAGACTGCCTGCGTGGCGCAGATAGACGTCCTGATCGTCATTTTGCCGCAACATCTCGATGAGGGCAGCTATGGCGGGCTTGTGAGCTGTGCGGCCAAGGGCCTCAGCAGCAAAAAATTGTACCCGTGGAGATGGATCTCCAAGCAGGACCATCAGCTGCTCTCCTGCTCCGCTGTAGCGCACATCTCCGATCATTTTAGCGGCTTGTGCCCTGATTTCGGGATCCTCATCTGTGAGAAATGCTGCGAGCAAATCGGCAGAAGCTTGCTTTTGCCGAATCAACTGGGTAAGTCCCCAAATCCCATGGACCCTCGCCAGTTGAGTATTTGTCTGGTTAATAGACTGGAGGAATGGTTCTGTGCTTTTTGTGCCTCGCTTTGCCAGCTCGAATTGGGCTTTTTGGCGAATGCGTTTGTCAACGTGACCCAAATGCTCCACAAGTTGCGCCGCTTTCAGACCCTGGAAATCCGCGAGGAGGAGCGACTGTACTTCGGTTCTGATGGCAGAGCCACTGCTAGCCTGATCATCTAGTTTCCAGATTCGCCCATATCCTTTGGGACCCCATCCGGTGATCCAATCGCTGAAATACAGCGCTCCGTCGGAGCTGATATCGAGCCCGGTGGCGAGAACGCCCTGGGCAATTACTTCTTCCTGCTTCATGGCGAAGCCAGCGCCATCGGGCTGTAGCTCAAAAGCGTGTAGCTTGGCTCTCGTAGCAGCTCCAGGAAATTCGACCACAAAAAAATGATTCTGCCAACGGCCTCCCAGCGCCGTTCCCGGCTGGTATTTCAAGCCTGTGGGGCCACTGTGATAATTCTGGATGGGGGGCACAATGTAGGCTGCTTGTCCTTCAAACCGGGGTTTGAACATTTCCTCCTCCATCCAGACATTGTAGCGGTTGTTGTCAGGGTCAGTGTATTTGCCATATTGCCAGTTGGCGCGCCAGCCTGCATCGGAACCGTTTACGATGTAAACGAGGCGCTCCATTTCGCCGGGATAGTCGCCGTCGTTGTCCACACTGATGAGATTGCCGTAGGCATCGAAGGCAAACTCGTGGGTGTTTCTCAGCCCGGCTGCAAACACTTCAAAGTCGCTGCCATCGGCATTGGCCCGAAAAATCGCGCCTTGGTTGGGGTATGCCCATTGCTTCCCCGTCTGATCTGTGATATTGAACCCTATGTCTCCGATCGACCAATAAATTTTGCCATCGGGGCCCGTGGTGAGGCCCGACATTCCATGGCCTCCAAAGCCAATGTGGACCTGAAATCCATGAACAATGGAGCTCATCTCGTCCACAATGCCGTCATTGTTTTGATCACGCAGGTGCCACATGTCGGGAGCTACTCCCAGAAAAAAATCACCATCATGCCCCATGAAGGCACCCGCCACATCAGAAATTTCCGTGTTGAATCCCTCTACAAAAGTATGTGACTGATCAGCGACCCCGTCGTGGTCGGTATCTTCGATTCGAATAATTCGCTCTTTTTCTACGGCCAGATCTCGCCAATCATGGATAGAGTCATGGTTGAGATCTATTAACCATTGGTTTTCTTCGCTTTTGTCGGCAGAGAATGTTTCGTGGAGGAAAGCCTGCCGATCTTCTACGCTGGCAAAAGAGATGGATTTGGTCATCCAATCTACATGGCCGCGAATATCAAATTCTGACTGATTGCCCCGAGTGGTAGAGGAAACGTAGGCTCTTCCCTGTGGGTCCATGTAGAGCGCGACAGGATCTGCGAGGAGGGAGTCGGAGGCCCAGAGGCTCAGGGCGAGGCCATCGGCTAGTTGCACGGATGTATTGCTGCGAATGGAGTCTGCGATGATCCTGGCTTTGAGGGAGTCCAGTTTCACCAGGCCGGGAAGTGGCGTGGTGGCGGGGGGGGGAGTGCAGGCGCCGAGAAGGAGCGAGATAATTGGAAGGGAAAGAAGAGACAAACGAATGCGGGTAACGAGCAACATGTGGGGAAAAATTGGGGCGAAGGAGAAGATTGGAGGGAGAAATTACTGGTTTTTTGTCGAAAAAAATCTGCTTGATACGGGAAGAGCCGACAGTTGGGGTTTGACTGAGAAAGGAAGGTTGTGGCATGAAAAACGCCACTCCCTTCTTTTTCAGAGAGGAGTGGCGATGTATTTGAGGCGATCTCGTAAAGATTATCTGCTTCCCCAAGCGGGAGCAAAGTCCAATTGGGTGCTTTTGAAGGAAGATTTTGGTGGCTTGTATGACACCTTGAGGTCTTTGAGGATCTCAAATTCTTCCTGAAGCCTGGCAAAAATATCCTTATGGTGCTCGAAAGGCATGTCTTGTCCGAGGTGAGAGGCCACCATGGCAATGAGTTGCCAACCTGGGAGCACGTCAAAGATGTTGTCGAGGTTTCTCCATCTGTCCACGGCCACGGCACCTTTGTCAAGGCGAGATTTAGGGAGCTGCATCCACTGCTCAGGCGACATGCGCTTGATCTGCTTGGCAAGGGTAGAAACCTGCGGGATTCCTTTGTTGTTGATATAAGTGCCTTCGCCTTCGATATCGAGGGCAGATGGGAGCACGAAATCAAACCCATGATGCGCTTCTAGCACGTGCGTGGCGTGGGTGATCACCGTATGTTGGCTCAGGTCTATGCTTGTTTGGCCAAAGAGGTAGCGGTTTTCCAGGCTATAGACGAGTGCGTCACTGGCTTTTTTGAGGATGGCTTGCATTTCCTCAGGCGATACTGCGGTGAATCCGAGCAACTCGCAGGCAGCTGCATTGGGGGTGCGATCGTCTTGAATGAGCCAATTGTCTCCATAGCCCTTGATGATATGCGGGAGATAATAGACCGTAGATTCGCCGAGGTTGGCAGCGAGCTGCTTGAGGGCGAAGTTGCTTTCGAGGGATTCGTACGGAGAACCAATGAAGACAAACCCATCCTGATTCATGCGAATGCGATCGGCAGCCTGACGAAGACCGTCTTCGAGATCTACGGGGATATCGCCTTTGAGCTTCACGCCAGAGGCGCGGTTTTCGTTATAATAGGCCACATTGAGTCGGTGCGCATCAGGCATCCAGTAATCATTGATGGCTTTGTTGGCACGAGGGGTTACGCGAATGACTTCGTTGTCGCGCACCCATACGAAGGTGTTGGTGCCGGTGCTATCGTTCATGTCAATGGCAGGAGCGTTGGCCATCTCCCAGACACGGGCTTTAAAGCGGGTTTGCTTGCTGGTGAGGGCACCTACGGGGCAGATATCGATGGTATTCATGGAATACGGATCATCGAAGGACTGGCCTGGAGCGGTGCTTGGGTAGTTTTTTTCTCCACGGCCCACGATGGAGAGTTGGTCGGTTTTGGAGATTTCTTCGGTGAAGCGCACACAGCGGGTGCAGTTGATGCAGCGTTCCTGATCGAGGACCACGTTGGGGCCTAGTTCGAGGTGCTTGTCTTTGTGGCCTTTGGTGGCTTCAAAGCGGCTGCCTTCGGGGCCATATTTGTAGGTCCAGATCTGGAGAGGACATTCGCCAGCCTGATCACAGATGGGGCAATCGAGCGGGTGATTGATGAGCATAAACTCCAGCACGCCTTTTTGGGCTTCCCTGATGGGTTCTGAGGTTTTATGGGTTTTGACAAACATCCGATCGGAAAGCGGCGTATTACATGCCGTGTTGGGTTTGCGGCCCCACATGATCACGGGGTTTCCTTCTTCGTCCACTTGCCACTCACCAGAAGCGCGATCACGGGCTTGAGTGCCCACATCCACGAGGCACATCCGGCAATTGGTCGGGATGCTCATGGCGGGGTGATAGCAGAAGTATGGAATCTCGATTCCCTTGTCAATAGCAAACTGCAGAAGCATATGTTTGCCTTCAAATTCTATGGCGTTGCCGTCAATGTTAACTATGGGCATAGACGTTGCGATATTTCCTGGATGTTGTCAGCTTAAAATAGCGATGGAAAGTTAGGGATTTCATTGCAAATTGTCCGGTACTCCACATAATATTTCCTGATTCCTTTGAATAGTTTCCCATTGCACATCTTGTCTTTTGATATTCCTTATCCTCCTACCTATGGGGGGGTGATGGATGTGTACTATAAAATGAAGGCATTATCGGAGCTTGGGGTGGACATTATCCTGCATGCTTTTCAGTATCATCGGGCGCCCGACATGGAGCTCAATCGCCTTTGTGCGGAAGTTAATTATTATGATCGCCGACCCGCAGAAAGGTCATTGCCAGTGCTGAAACCTCATATTGTGAAGTCCAGGCAACATGAGAGCCTGCTCAGAAGGCTGGAGCAAGACGACATTCCGATCTTGTTTGAAGGGCTCCACACCACCTTTTATCTGGGCTATCCCACGCTGTCTCACCGCAAGTTGTTGGTGAGAACACACAATGTAGAATGGGAGTATTATCGTCGGCTCGGAGAGCAGGAGCGCAGCGTGTTTAAGCAGCAATATTTCTTTAGAGAGAGTCATCTTCTTAAGAGTTGGGAGTCAGTTTTGTCACATGCCCACCATGTTTTACCGATTTCACCTGCCGATACGGCCTACTACGCAGCCCGTCACGACCGGGTAGAGTATTTGCCCGCCTTTCATCCCTATCATTCGGTAGAGAGCAAGCTGGGTCGCGGATCCTATTGCCTTTATCACGGAAATCTGGGGGTGGTAGAAAATGAGCAAGCTGCGTTTTACCTTATTCGGGAAGTATTTGCTCATAGCGATATTCCGCTTCTGATAGCGGGTAGCCACCCGAGCGAGGCCCTGATCAGGCTCATCTCTGCCTATGATCACATCTCTCTGCGCCATGATCCTACCGAGGGAGAAATGGAGCAAATGCTGGCTGATGCACACATTCATGTGCTTCCTACTTTTCAATCTACCGGCATTAAGCTCAAGCTGCTCACAAGCTTGCACAAAGGCCGTTTTGCCGTGGTCAATGAGCCCATGGTGCTTGGAACCGGGCTGGAATTTGGCACCCGGGTGTGCCGTTCTACCGAAGAATTTCAAAAAACCATTGCAGAGCTGTGGCTCCGGGAGTTCAACGCTTTTGACCTCGCACAGCGCGATGCCGCCATTGGCGATACCTTTTCGACCACCAAAAATGCGCAACGCCTCACCGAGATTATTCGTTCTCCTATGTGAGTTTCATCGTCTGGAGTTGAAAGAAGATGGCTCATGTTGGGGCTGACCCTCAGTCTTGGTCGTTTATTTTTGCAGATGAAATGCCCTTTGCGTCTTGAGCAGGAGAAAAAATCGCAGCTGTCAGGGACCAGACAATAGGGGGCTGAGAAAATCATGACATTCACCTCTATGAAATCAAGCGTTATTTTCACACTTGCCCTTCTCCTTAGTTTTGGATTCACACAGGCACAGCAACATGCAAGCCCCACAAATATGGCATTGGGCGTGCCGGGACCTGCTGCCCGATCGTTTGTGATTGCCTGGCATCCGGCCCCCGGTGCGGTGGCTTATGAGTATATCCTCACCGATAATTTTCTCTGCTTTGCCGGATGCGCTGGCGATACCCGTCAAAGGATGAGCACAGATACCACTGCCATAGAATATGAGTTGCTGATCGATAAGCAATACTATTGGGTCACCCGTGTGCACTTTGCCAATGGAGAAATAGGCCCCTGGAGTCTGATCTCTGAATTTTGGTCATATACGCCCGACCTGATGCCGATTCTGCAAGTGGCGCCCAATCCTGTGGAGGAAGATTTTCGGGTACTGTTGGATTGGGGAGCAAATGAAGATGTTGATTTTTTGCGCGTGAGAATGATCTCCCTCGATGGGCAACTTGTGTATGGCCCCGTCATGATTCGTCCAGAAACAGCTTTTTCGAGAATGGAAACATTGGTGTGGGAGGAAGTGGATCTGCCTCCGGGTCAATACTTTTTGCAGGTAGAGGCTGAAAGCAATAGTGGATTGAAGTTTCAAAATATGGTCTCAAAGATTCTTATAAGGGAATAAAAGAAGGATGATTTTGTATCTTTAGCACGGCTCATGTACGTGGGTTTGTGCTATTTTTGAATATATGGATACAAGTATTTTAATGTTTGGCGCCGGCGCGATCATCACACTGTCGTTTTTGTTTAGCATGGTCTCGCGTCGCACCAATGTCCCCACTGTCCTGATGCTGATGGCATTGGGCTACCTGATCGGGCAGTTTGTGCCACTGGGTGAAGGCTATGATGCGATCGAAAAAACGGCTCTTTCCCTGTTGGGAACCGTCGGGGTAATCCTGATTGTTCTGGAAGCAGCGCTCGATTTGCATCTGGAAAAGGAAAATGTGGGCATGATCATCAAGTCGGTGGTGCTGGCCTCCGCAATGCTGGGAGTCACCTCCTTGTTGATCGCCATTTCTCTGGTGTTTTTCCTGGACCTAGGCTGGCTACAAGGATGGCTCTACGCCGTGCCGCTTGCCGTCATGAGCAGTGCCATTATCATTCCAAGTGTGGGAGGGCTGGCCAAAGGCTCCCGGGATTTTCTCACCTTCGAATCCGCCTTTTCCGATATCCTGGGCATTGTCCTGTTCTATGCACTGGCTGGAGCTGCCGATCCTGGTCATGAAGGCTCCCTCTTTTTGGGGTCCCTCAATGGGGTGGCCCTCACCTTGGTGCTTTCTGTTGTGCTTACCTACTTGCTCATCATTTTCTTCCAGGCAGTGGAGGGGCATGTGAAACTCTTTTTCCTCATCGGGATTCTGATCATGCTCTATGGGGCTGGCAAATATTTCCATTTATCTCCCTTGTTGCTCATCCTGATTTTTGGCCTGGGTTTGAATAACAAGAACCTCTTTTTCCGCGGTAGCTTTGCTTTTTTGATTCATGACGAAACCTTCGACAACATTGTTAAGGACTTTCGCATCATCACCCTGGAGAGTGCTTTTGTCGTCCGCACGTTTTTCTTCGTAGTCTTCGGGATTTCCATCACACTCACACCGCTGCTCGACCCCTGGGTTTGGGTTATCACGCTCTGTGCCTTGGTCGCCATTTATGTCCCTCGCTTCATTGGCCTCAAGCTCGCCGGACGCACCAAGGTGAGTCCTGAGATTTATGTAGCTCCCCGCGGTCTCATCACGGTCCTGCTGTTCTATGGTATTCCAGAAAATATGCTCAGTGAGCAGTTTAATACAGGTATTCTGGTGCTCACCATTCTGGTTACGAGTTTCGTTATGTCCTTTGGGTTGATTTTGGACGGGAGAAAATCTTCTTCATCTAAAGGGGGGAAACCAGGCAAAAGCGCTGGAGAGCACGTTGACGACCCTCTCTTGGCCGATCAGCCCGAAGCCAGCGTATTAGGCACTTCTTCTGATTCTTCCGATGCTATTTCCGATCCCACATGATGAATAAAGCTTCCATTCGCCATCTGCTTCTCGACCTGGGAGGGGTGCTCTATGAGATTGATATTGCCAAAACAGTGCAGACCTACAATGGCCTTCGCCATCCGGGAGCACCCGAGATCGACTATAGCAAAGCTTCTCAGCATGCTTTTTTTGACCAGTTGGATCAGGGAAAAATCGAGATAGATGATTTTGCCAAAGGCCTCAGAGATGCCTATCAGCTCGATGCAGAGTTGGATCTGGTGAAGCAAATTTGGATGGATCTGCTGATCGGGGTGCTGCCCGGTCGGGCAGATGACATGGAGCAGCTTGCGCAATATTACAACATCGCCTTGCTGAGCAACACGAGCCGTTTTCATCACGATTTCTATCGGGAAGCCTGCGATCCCATGTTTCGACACATGGATCACCTCTTCTTTTCCTTTGACATGGGGCTGCGCAAGCCAGATGCTGAGATCTATCTGGCAGCACTCACCCAGATGGGCTGGAAAGCAGAAGAGACCCTGTTTGTGGATGACTCCTGGACCAACATCGAGGCCGCTCAGCAGCTCGGAATCCAGACCTATTGGATGGAAACCCACGATCACTGGCAGGGGTTGATGACTGCACTTGTCTGATAAGTGACTAGTTCGTTCCGGCGGGAGCAATGGCCTTTCTGAGAGATTCGCCCAGCACATTCACCGCAAGCACCGTGAAGAAAATTGCCAAGCCCGGAAACACTGGAAGCCACCAGAGATCACGGTTTTGCAAACTGCTCGACAGCATAGCTCCCCAGGAATGGCTGTTTTCGATGATGTTGAGAAAGGACAAGGCGCTTTCGGCCACGATGACCGATCCAATGCCAAAAGCAAGCGGCACAAGCAGAGGCGGAAGCACCTGCGGCCATACCTGCCGAAAAAGAATTCTGTGGGAAGGCAATCCCGAAATGCGAGCAGCAGTAATATAATCGGCATTTCTCAGCCGGAGGCTCTCCCCACGCACCAGGCGAGCCACACCACTCCAGCCCGTGAGCCCGACCAAGGCCACAAAAGTCCAGATATCACGACTCAGGATCGCCCCCATCGTGATGATCAGGAGCAACTGCGGCAGAGAGTCCAGCACCTCAATGACCCGAGACAGCACAAAGTCGATCTTGATGGCTTTTTTCGTTTGTTTTCCCCTTCGCCATATCAGGAAGAAGAACGTCAGGATCAAGGCCGTCACCCCTGCCACCCAGAGCATTCCCCCCAAAAAATGACCCCACCAAGCCAGCCCCTCGCTGTCTTCGAATAGTACGCTGCGCCTTACAAATCCATACCAAATACCTAAAAGCAGGGCTGAGATCAGCGTCCAGCCCATAAAGCGAGGGAGCAGGAGTCGATCATCGCCAAAGTATCCTGCAAAGCTGCCAATGAGGAATCCAATGCTGCCAGCGAGCAACATGGCAAGCAGCCCAATGCCTACAGAGATGCGCCCTCCGCGGAGCATTAGGGCCAGGAGGTCGTTGCCAGCCTGATCGGTTCCCAGCCAGTGCCTAAAGCGAGGCCCCAGGATCTTGCCGTCGCGGGTGCGCTGCTCTCCGAAGGGGGAGATGTTTCGATGATTGATCCTGGCAGTTGTGCCATAAGGCACAATTGGCCACAGGGAAGCGCTCAGGTCCATGGTGGACCAGGGGGCCTGAGCAGCCTTGAGCAGATAGGGTTCACCGCCTTGGGGCTTCATTTCTACCATGCTGCCCGGCTGAAAGAGCGGGTAATAGACCTTGCCATGGTAGCTGCACCTGATCGGTCGATCGTTGGAAATGAGGTCGGCCAGCACACTGATGATGATCAGGGCGAGGAGCATCTTCCAAATGAATCGCACCCTGCGCTGCGCGCGAAATTTTTGCCACCAATCTGCTTTCATGCTTTGTGATGGTCTTGTTGGAACCTGATGCGTGGATCGGCCCAGGTGTAGAGGAGATCTGAGACGAAATATCCAACGAGGGTGAGCAGGCCACTGAGGGTAAATACTGCCAGAATGATGTTGGGATCGTTGTTCATGGTGGCTTTGAGAATGGTCTCGCCAAGACCGTGAATGATGAATATTTTTTCGAGAATGACAGATCCGCCTACCATGGCGGGAAACACAGTGCCGATCACGGTGATCAGCGGGAGCAAGGCTGGTCTGAGGCTATGCCGCCACAAAATCTGCCGGGGCGAGTAGCCCAGGGCGATGGCTGTTTTGATGTAGGGCTCTCGTTGAATTTCGAGTAAGGAGCCCCGCAGGGTGCGGGTAAGGAAAGCTAAAGAGCCATAGGTATAAGCAAATAGCGGCAAAATCATGCTGTGGATCCTGCCCCAAAATGGCGCATTGGGCTCATAGGAGCCCGGGAAGAGCGTAATTTGATGGTCTGGGTTGGCCAATGCCATCCACAGCAGCAGGGCCATCCAAAAAGCGGGGATGCTATCCAACACAAAAAGCCCAATCCCAAAGGCTCGTTCTCGCTTTTTGCCCACATTCGTCACAGACCAGATCGCCAGAGGAATGGAGAACAGAAGTGCGAAAAGAATACCGAGGCCCGTAAACATCATGGTGACGGGCAGCAGGTTCTTGATTCCATCGATCGCATTTCCCTTGTCTTGATTTTTTCCCAAATCAAACCGAAAGAGCAGTGCTTCGAGCCAGTCAAAGTAGCGATTGTCGAATCCATGAAAGGTGACCCAGGGAACAAAGGTGCGCCATCTGGCGGGATGCTCCTGAACGGCAGTCCATGTTCGCTTGAGGGATTCGAAGCCATTGCGAAGCTCCCGGAGGCTATCAGGCTGGGTGAGAGTATCGAGCCGGGCCATTCCTATGATGATGGACTCAGGGCGATCGCTACTGAGCAGCCCCAAAGCCTGGACCCTCATTTTTTGGAAGCTGAACCGGGTAGTGGGATCAGGCGAAGAAATCTGACTCCACACCCTTTCTTGCAGGTCAACAAAGCGAAGGACTTCCTGTCGAAAAGTTTCGATCAGGGGCCAGTTTCCGTATTCCCAGCACAGACGGCGCACAGTTTTGACCTGGGTAGGGTCGGGGAAGAGGTAGAGAGAATCGGGCTCAGAAAGGGGGTGAATGGACAGGAAAAAGGCAGGTTTGTCCAACTCAAGTTTCTCTCGTTCCTTCTGCAAGCAGGTGTAGTAGAGTTTGGCCGTGACGGCGGGATTATTGATGTCGTAGCAGCCGGTGGAGGTCTTTTCTGCGAGGGAACTGGAGGAAAGCCCAAAGGTGACCATGGTCACCAACAGCAGCGTTGGGACCAGCCAAAGGAGGCGAATGATCAGATAGCGAAGCACTTAGCGAAGGTAAGCGGAGGATTGGAAAAAGGGAGAAAAAGAGCTTTTTAATTTTATTAAAAAAAATCACAAAACATATAATCGAATTGAATTTGATTCTTATCTTTGCTGCCCAGCAATTTAGCAGGAGAGGTGGGTGAGTGGCTGAAACCACCGGTTTGCTAAACCGACGTACTCTTAACGGGGTACCGCGGGTTCGAATCCCGCCCTCTCCGCCAGAGATGATTCTCACAAAATCGCCCCTCACTTCGTGTGATGGGCTTTTTTTTGTGGGTGATTTTTTTGCCATCAATTGAAGCAAAACGGAGGTGGCAGTTGGTTCGCGCGTGAAGGGATGAGCCAATCCCATCCACTGACCTCCCCGTGTTCGTACCTTGTGCTCCGTCCCTTCCTCCCAGCAACCGCTCCCTCAAGCGCATTCCTCTGAAAACAGAATAGTAATTGACAAAAACAGAAGCTTGATGGCAGACTGTTTCGTGGAACTTTCCACAGAGGAACTTTGACATGGCGATGTCGTCTGAAACGGGGTTCTGCAACACCAGGATCACTTCTACGAAACATCGCTCGCTATGAGATTGGGTTGGCTTGTTGCCTCATTTTTTTGTCTGTTTTTTTTGCCTCCAACCATTTCTGCACAGGATCGGGTGCGGATCACGGTAGCCCAGGACGGGTCGGGAGACTATCTCACGATTCAATCGGCCATTGATGACTGCAAGTCATTTCCTGCGCAGCGGATCAGGATTTTTGTCAAAAACGGGGTTTATGGGGAAAAAGTGACCATTCATCACTGGAACACCCGCATCACGCTGAGCGGCGAAAGCAGGGATTCCACGATCATCAGCTTTGGCGATTATTTTGGGCAGATTGGGCGGGGAAGGAATAGCACCTTTTTCACCCAAACGCTGCACGTGCAGGGCAACGATTTCCGAATGGAGCACATCACAGTGGTCAACACCGCGGGTGCGGTGGGGCAGGCGATTGCCGTTTCGGTGGAAGCCGATCGCTGCTCATTTGAAGACTGCGCCATTCGCGGGCATCAGGACTCGCTGTATGTGGCTGGAGAGGGGTTTCGACAGTATTTTGTGGAATGCGAAATCGAGGGAACGACCGACTTTATTTTCGGATCTGGGACGGCGGTTTTTGAAAATTGCCGCATTCATTCATTGTCGAGCTCCTATGTCACGGCTGCTTCCACCTTCGAGGGAACGCTGTTTGGGCTGGTTTTCCTGAACTGTGACTTCAGTGCTGCGCCGGGAATCAAGGACGTATTTCTGGGGCGTCCCTGGCGTCCGTTTGCACGCACGGTCCTGATTGACTGCCATCTGGGCGGCCACATTCACCCTCAAGGCTGGGACAATTGGGGCGATCCGTCTAGCGAGCAAACTGCTTTTTATGGCGAATCAGGCTCCAAGGGGCCGGGTGCGGCCCCCAAGCGGCGGGTTGCATGGTCCCATTCGCTCAGCGAAGAACAAATTTTACAATACACTCCCCTCAACATTCTCGGTGAATGGATCCTTCGAATGGGGGAGGAGTGATTCTCTTTCTATCCTTATTTCACGTTTATATGCAAAAATTTCGACTGCTACTCCTCACAACTCTCATCGGCTGCGCCGCTTTTTTTCGACCCGATGCAGCGCCAGTCCACGTGTATGTGATTGGAGATTCAACGGCTTCTCCCTATGATGGCAGCACCTTTCCCCGCACAGGCTGGGCGCAGGTGCTTCAGCCCTTTTTTGACAAAGACAGGGTGGTTGTGCTCAACAAAGCCCGCAGTGGGAGAAGCTCCAAAAGCTTCTATCACGAGGCGGAAGGATGGCCCGATGCGACCGGATGGAAAAAGCAGGGGAGGCGGGGGG
>JANQTF010000196.1:13449-16578 GCA_030731845.1 Bacteroidia bacterium
GTGAAAGCACAGCTCCAATCGGGCGACTATTTGTTCATCCAATTTGGCCACAACGATTCCAAGCCTGATACGGCCAGATTTACCGATCCATTCACGACATATCAGCAGTATCTGCTCCAGTATATCGAGGAAGCCCGGGCATTGGGCGTAACGCCTGTGCTGATGACTTCCATTCACCGAAACAGTTGGGAAAGTGACACCCTCACCGTTCAAGACACGCACGGCGACTACCTTGTGGCCATGCGGCAGCTCGCCGACAGTGCCGAGGTTCCGTTGATCGACATGGCCGTCCTCACAAAGGCGCTGTATGAGAAATATGGGTTTAAAAGATCGTCGGAGGAGATTTTTCTCAATCTTCCGGCGGGCTTGTATCCGGCCTATGATGCTGGAAATGAGGATAATACGCACCTTCAGGAAAGCGGTGCCTATGCTATTGCCAACCTGGTGGCGATGGCCATTTCACAGACGGCAGACAGTCAGTTGCTGCCGCTTGCAGCCGGCTTGCTGCCCATGGAGGAGCTGTTTCTGGAGGTCAGTCCTCGGCTGGGAGGCAACTAACATGCAAAGGGGAGGAAGGTATGGCGGTCCTGATGGCGAAAGAACGTCCCCAAGATTCGATTTTTCCAAACTCTCGTGGGAGGATTTTCTCTGCTCAATGATTACACGCCCGAAAAAAGAAGTGCCCTCCCGAATATTCGAGAGGGCATACTAAACTTACTGTTTGAGGAATGGATTAGCGGACCATCATTTTGCCTGATCCGAAGAGTTTGCCGTTCACCTTCAGGCTGAAGTGGTACATGCCACTTGTCATCATTTCTGGGCGAACGAAATCGATGGCTTGTGAGCCTGCGCCATACAATCCAGCTTCGCGCGCTACTACACGGCCAGCGAGGTCATACACTTCGAGAGATACTTGTCCGGCATTGGCCAGAGAGAATTCTACGGAAGTTCTGTCGGTGAAGGGGTTTGGCTGAGCGGTGAGGCCTTCTACGAAGTTGGAGGTTTCGATAGAAGTGGTGTTTTCGCCCAAAGTCCAGAGGATGGCACCGTCGAGAATTTTCACGAAAACAGAGTTGTAGTCGAGCAACCCAAACTCGTGCACACCCCAAATCACGAGGCGGTGGTTGAGGGGATTGTTGGCATCAGTGGCATCCGGCTCAATGGCGTAGAGCGTGTGGAGGTCAGTTTCGCCCTGGATATCAGCCACAACGGTAGCGGCTGTCTGCTGGAGGGTGAAGTAAGTGACCTGTGCAGAAGAATCGCGCTGGCCAGACCAATCGATGGATTGGCCTACACTCAGCCCGGCGTAGTTTGTGATGGGGTGGTCGGCTTTGACGGTGATACCAAAGTGCTTGGTGGGGTCGGAAACCACTGCGGGCGAGGAAGTAGCAGGCAAAATCTGGCCAAAGTCGTCATTAGATGCCACCAAAGCCCAGCGGTTTTCGCGAACGCAATATCCCTCCATAGACACACATGGCACGGGGTAACTTGCATTGGCAAATGGCATCACAGCGCCAGAGCCCAGAGCTTCCCCGAATACAACCACATCCGCACTGAAATCTGTGTGGGAAAATTCATTAAAACTGGCCGCAGGGATCGCCGTGACAACATATCCCAAGCTGTCGAGAGACGCAATGATTCTGGCATCACCTCCGGTAGCCGGATCATTATTGGCAATGTAGAGGAGTTTGTAATCGCTCTGCTGGGCCATCACGGGCAAGCTAACAAACAGGGCCACGCAGGCGGTCAGTAGGGTGTAGATAGTTCTTTTCATCATGAAAAATTGGTTTTGTGTTGAGGTAAAATCTTGTCTGACATAATATTATGGCGAATGAGGAGGTTCGCCTGCGCAGAAATTAACTTTGACTATTCCTTTCCTGCTTCCCACCACCTTCTGCCATTTTTATCCCTACAATCGGATGGTAGAACCAGATTCTCAGAAATGCCATTTATCCCCGCTCCCGGAAAAAAGAATACGATTTGAAAAAAACAGCCAAGTAACTGCCTCAGGGCCTGAGTAGGTTGTAGAAATCAATTTTTACTACTCACTCACGCTCAAGCTTATGTTCAAATTCCTACCCGCAATCCTGATCCTCGCTTTCCTCCCTACCTGGATAATTGCCGGTCCTGCCCACACCCATCAAGCTGATCTTGTGGTAGCCGCCGACGGATCGGGCGACTACACCACCCTGCAAGCAGCCATCGACGCTGTACCCAACAATGGCACCGAGGAGTTTATCCTCCTGATCAAAAAAGGGATCTACACAGAAAAAATCCTGATCCCCGCTTCCAAAACGCACCTGACCCTCTTGGGCGAAGACGTCGATAGCACCATCATCATCTGGGACGATTACTCGGGAAAAGTGGTCAATGGAACCACCATCGGGACTTCCACCTCTTACACCTTTAGGGTAGATGCCGATTATTTCAAAGCACAGTATCTCACCTTCGAAAACAATGCAGGAGAAGTGGGACAAGCGGTCGCCGTGTTGGTAAATGGCGACAAAAATATTTTTTACCATTGCCGCCTTGTCGGGGATCAGGATACCTACTACACCAAAGGCTACGGCAGGATCTACATGAAAGATTGCTACATAGAAGGGACCACTGATTTCATTTTTGGCCGCGCCGTAGTGGTTTTCGACAGTTGCTACGTGTATTCCAAAAAGAATTCCTACATCACCGCGGCCTCTACCGAAAAGGAGTATGCCTTCGGATATGTGTTTTTTGACTGTCAGTTGGCAGGAAAACCAAATACCCAAGTCTATCTCGGGCGGCCTTGGCGGCCCTATGCCCAGACGGTTTTTATTCGCACCTTCCTCGATAAGCATGTCTATCCAGCCGGATGGTCAGAATGGAATGGCAATAACAATCACGACACGTGTTTCTATGCCGAGTATAACTGCTTTGGCCCCAGGGCTTTGCGAACCTATCGCAAGTCTTGGTCACATGAGTTGACCGAGGAGCAGGCCGCAGGCTACACGCTTGTCAATATCTTCGCCCAATCCACGGCTCCGCTGGTGTATTCCGACGACTGGATTCCCCAAATCGATTCTTTGCCCTATCCCCCTTTCGTCAACATCGACTGGGTCAACAGCATCGCCGAGCTGAAGGAAACTTTCCAGATGC
>JANQTF010000197.1 GCA_030731845.1 Bacteroidia bacterium
ACGATTTTCTATCAGGGCGAGGTGAAAGGAATGGAGAAAGGAAGAGAGGAAGGAAGAGAGGAAGGAAGAGAGGAAGGAAGAGAGGAGGGCGAGGTGAAGGGAATCACCAAGAAGAATTTTCTTGTCTTCAAAAATGGCTTGAAGCTAGGGCTTGATCTGGATTTGCTGCTGCAATTGACAGGTATCTCGATGGAGACAGCCTTGAAGTGGAAGGCATGGCTCGAGATTCATCCTGAGGCGGAGTTTCCAGGGGAATAGCGAATGGGTCCATCCATTCAAAATAGAATCTCATCGAATAAGAGGCAATCGCTCCCCCTCTTACCCTAAAACTGCAAACCAACCCCAGATCAGCTCAAAGTCATCCCAGTCTTTGCGGTGAAAGGTCACGATCTGATCGTTGAAGTGGATGGTGAAGGCATCGCCACCTGAGCTCATCACTGGGTTGGCGTAGAGGAGAGGAAATGCCTGATTTTGGGGAGAAAATAAGATTTCATGCACGGAAATCAACGAAAAATGATCGTTGAGAAAAAAGATTTCTGCATAGCTGCGCTTGGTTTTTGCCAGGGCCAGCACATTTCCTAGTGCCAGAGCGATGGCTTCCCCAATTACCATGGTCCACAGCAAGGTGGAGCCTGGGCTGCCAGAGGTCACCTGAACCAGCGCGGCAAACATGAGGATGACATTGAAGCCACCATAATATTGCATGGCGTATTCCTGGAGCGAAAGAATGCCGCTGCGGCCAGTAGGAAAGTGTCGGCTTTTGAATTTGGTCATGAGGGCAAATCAGAAAATCAGGAAAAAGCGACGAGTTCGTCTTTGAACCCGCGAAGAAACTCAGCTGTAGCCAACCGCTTTTTCCCAGGCATTTGTAAAGATAGAATCTCCAGCCATTGGTTGGCACAAGCAACAAACATTTGCTCCCTGTTTTCTGAGAGGCGAATGCTCCCCGGCAGAACTCCTGCTGTGGCTTCTTGCCCCGGCCGGGCAAGATAGATCTTAGCTGGCTCATCCTGGAAATAAGTCCATGCTGTAGGGTAGGGGGAAAGTCCCCGAATGAGATTGTTCACCTTCGTGGCAGGCAGAGTCCAGTCGATGCGGCAATCTTCCTTGAAGATTTTGGGTGCTTTGTTGCGGGACAAAGACTCATCCTGCGCATGTGTCGCAATGGATGAATTCTCCAGGCCTTGCACCGTTTCAAGTACGAGTTCTGCGCCCATCTCCATGAGCACATCGTGCAAGTCACCTGCGGTCCAGCTGGGGAGAATCTCCGTTTCCCGTTGCAGCATCAGATTGCCGGTATCTATTTCTTTGTCGATGAGAAAAGTCGTAGCCCCGCTCTTGGTTTCTCCATTGATGATGGCCCAGTTGATCGGCGCAGCACCGCGATAGTCGGGCAGGAGAGAGGCATGGAGGTTGAAGGTGCCCATGCTAGGTAAAGACCAGACTGCTTCGGGTAGCATGCGAAAAGCCACCACAACCATGAGGTCGGGAGCGGCTTCGCGAAGTTCATCCAGAAAACCTGGATCGCGGAGTTTTTCAGGCTGTAGTACCTTGAGTCCGTGAGACTGGGCAAACTCCTTCACTGGTGATGGCCGCAACTGACGCCCACGTCCCGCAGGGCGGTCGGGGGCTGTGACCACTGCGGTTACCCGATACCCCGCCTGTAAGATTTTGGACAAGCTGGGAACTGCAAAGTCTGGGGTTCCCATAAAAACGATGTTCATGTCCACAAACTTACAAAAAGACTGCTTCGCTTTGGGCTGGCTACCTGAGGCTTCCTGCTAAATTCTTTGTCCAATTTATCGATTTCGCAGTTGACTTGAGACTTATTGAAAAATAAGTCGAAAACTCCATTAGACAGGTGATGCGCTATTTTGAATAATTCAAACATCGTTTCATTCTGCTTGCGGTGATGTAATTGTTTGGCCTACTTTGGCTGATTAGGTTTACGGTATGACTAAAACAATCCTGCTCGCCTTCCCGCTTCTCTTGATGAGTCTCGCTTCATCCACAATAAGTGGAAAATCCTATCGCTTTACCGCCGCCGTAGATGATGACTTTGAAAATTCTGCCAATTGGTCTCCTGATTTTCCAGGCACTGAGATTGGGGAAGAAGATCAAGTCATCCTGGAAGAGTCCGCGATTTTTTGGGGCGAATCTCTCCTGATCAGAGGCGGGATCAGGGTAGAGAAAAAGGCATCCCTGAAAGCGGTCCAGACAGTGATCATGGTCACAGAAGGCGGCTGGCTCGACAATCGGGGCAAGATTGAGGCAAAAAGCCTCGTGTCTGGCGGGGTGTTGATGAATCAACTCTGGAGTGTTTTATCCCTTGATGTGTGTCGCTTTGCCCTTACTTCTGAGGCATTTCTTTTGCCGCAATCCTCTTTGTTGGTCTCAACAGATTGCTATCAGGAGGGACGTCTTGATATCCAGGGCACAGTGCGTGTGGGGAGATCCTTGTACCAGGTTGGAACATCCTCGATCAGTGAGTCGGCACTCGTCGAAGTGGCGGGCGACATGCTCATGCAAAATGAATCAGAATTGCGCTATCATCCGCAGGCAATTCTCCTGTTCAGTGAGCGAAATTGAGATGGAAACCTTGCATTTTTAACGTGTAGGTGTAAATTTTCAATGATGGCCCCATCCTGAAATCCAATCTTCGTATAAATTCCAGATAATCTTTCCGGAGATTCTTCATGACAGAATTGGCAAAATATTAAGAATCTCTTCTTCTCATTTGTCAAACATCCAGAGTCTTCGGTAGTTAGCAGTCTGGAACAATAGCTATATGCCTGAATCGCCTTCCCCTAAGCCCCAAGGCTGGGACTATGTCATCATTCTCACCGTGTTTGCCTTCACGGGTACTACCGCTGCCTTTGCGCCGCGCTTCCTGATGCCGCTCACTGGGTTGGACAGCGGTTTTTGGTATTGGGTGGTATATTTTGTGCTCATCACGCCAGTCTATCAAGTGCTCTTGCTGATGTATGCCTTCCTGTTTGGAAAGTTTTCTTATTTCTATGAGAAGGAGAAAATGGTATTTACCTGGATCGGTCGGAAACTTGGCCTTGTGAAAGCCACCGAAGAAGGATAGCACCACCTTTTTGCATAATTTGCCCCTATGAAGACCATCATCCAAAGCAACGACGCTCCAGCGCCCATCGGGCCATATAGTCAGGCTGTAAAAGTCGGTAACACCCTCTATGCCTCCGGGCAGATTGCCCTTCACCCTATTACCGGTGAACTCAACATGGCTACTCTCGATGAAGAAACTCATCAGGTCATGGCAAATGTGCGTGCCGTGCTCGCAGCAGCCGATATGGATTTTTCCCATGTGGTAAAAACCACCATTTTCCTCAAAAACATGGGCGATTTTGCGCAGGTCAATGGCATCTATGGGTCTTACTTCTCCAGCAATTTTCCTGCTCGTGAAACCGTAGAAGTAGCCGGGCTCCCCAAGGGCGTCAACGTCGAGATCTCCGTGATCGCAGTGAAATAGCCTCGCTCCTTAGCGGGACGTTGATTCGGGAAATACCTTTTTCATCCATTCTCCTGCTTTTTCTACAGACCAGAAAAACGACGCCCGTTCTGATTCGGGCAAGGCTTGCCATGACTCCAGGTCCTGATAGATGCCAGCTACATCTCTGCTCTCAGACACGACCACGCCCAGGTTATTGGCTACCCCAAATGCTTCCCACGCCGCCGGATAGAGCAGTGGTCGCCCCAAGGCAAGAAATTCGTAGAATTTCGTAGGCACTTTCCCCACAAGATGAGGCAATGGCTCATATAGGCCAAAACCCACATAACATCCTTCAATCAGCGACACAATGTCACGATAAGGCACATACGCCGCTCCGCCGATGAGCTCGATATGATCGCGCAGCGGACTTTCTTCGATCTTGGTCTGCAATTCAGCCAATACCTCTGCGCGGGGGCAATGCCCTGCCAACACAAGCGGAATCTTGGTGAATTCGAATAGCTTTTCCCAGTACGATATCGCGGCAAAGCTGCCCCATTCTTTCGCGATGGTGCCGCAATAGAGGAAATATGGTCCCTTGGGCAGACCTGGGCTTGGCGTGGCTTTCAGGCTTTCTCTCGAAAACGTATTCTCCAACACAATTGCCTTTTCTCCAGCTCCCAAGATGTCCTGATAAAGCGCCTCTGCGTAGCTTACGGCGCTCAGGTATGGCAGAGATCGCTGCTCTATCTTGCGGATTCTGCGGGCCAGAAACATCCGCAAAAAGCTGGGATAATGGACGGCATGGAGCAAATTTTGCTCAAAATCTTCATGCACATCATAGCAGAGTTTCGCCCCTGTTTTGGCTTGTAGGCGAATGGCCAAGGGCAACAACTCTGGCGCATGAATCACAATGACATCAGGGCGGAGGCGAAGCGCCAACGCAGATAGTTTCTTTCTGACGAGCCAGCGCTGTGGAGAAAGTCTGTGAAAAGGCTGAATCGGGTAGATGGTCACCCCATCCTCGCGGTAAGGATTTGTAGCCTCATCTTGCCCGGCGATCGAGACCTGCCAACCCAGTCGCACCTGCGATCGCGCCAGTTTGTAGAAAATGC
Organism: Bacteroidia bacterium; assembly: GCA_030731845.1. Lineage (GTDB taxonomy): Bacteria > Bacteroidota > Bacteroidia > J057 > J057 > JANQTF01. The sequence goes on from JANQTF010000197.1 coordinate 4,570, forward strand.
GGGTGTGCCGCGCCGGATTGAGCACCGTGAGGTGGAGAATATGTCCAAGGTTGGCCATCATTTCCGCAAGGCTTTCAATTCCGACATCTTCAAAATTTGTAGCAAAAATGCCATGGCCACATAGCTGCCACCGCAAATCGCTGTGGAAATCCACCAGGGCAGCGCAGTCTGAACCAACAGCTGAAACAGGCCCGCTGTCAGGCCTGCGAGCAGCAGCAATTTGACCATTTGGAGGTAGGGCAACTGGATGTCGAGCCGAAGTTGAATATAGATCGTGTAGGCAACATTCACCAAGGCATAACTTGCCAGGGTGGTCCAGGCACTTGCCACCGCTCCGTATGGAGGGATGAAGATGAAATTGAGCACAATGTTCATGACAATCGCCCCGACGATGAGGTAATTCACAGGCTTCACGTGGCCGGTGGAGGTGAGTAGGGTGGAGAAAATGGCGAATATGCTGTTGATCAGCACGGTAAGAAACAGCACCTGCAAGCAGGCGAGCATGGTCGCGAGTTGTTCGGGGCTACTTTCGTTAAAGAGAAATAGGAGTTTTTCGCCAAAAAACAGCACAAACAGACTCACAAAAATAAGCGGCAGCGCGGTGATTTTTTGGCCGAATATGAGGAGTCGCTGTTGCTCTTGAATATTTTTGTCATAAAACGCAAAGCGAGCAAAGAAAATAGGTAGCACCAGCCATAGGTACATGGAAAAAGCCTCCAGCCAACGATAAGCTCCCGCGTAGAGGCCACTCTCCTCGCTGCCGGCTAGCCGCTCGATCATCACCTGATCTATTTTGTCATGCACCGAATACAAGATCGTCATCAGGGCAAATGAAAGGCTGAGGCCCACCACTTCCCGAATCATGGGGAGCTTCCAGCGCGGCCTGAGAAACCCATGACTTCTCGACAGCAGCACATAAAACAACACAATGGTGAGCGTAACCGCTAGCAGCCGTGCCCACACAAATCCTTCCAGACTGAGGCCCAGCCAGAATAGCCCAAGTGTGAGTGCGATCAGCACAAGCCGCTCTGCGACAGAGAGCCATGCATCCGTGTTGAAGCGCTGAAGCGCCTGGAAATTCGCCCGGAAAAACTGTGCCAGCTGATTGCCCCCTTGCACCAGGCAAAGCAAAAACAGCAGATAGAGTGCCTCCTCGCGATATCCAAGTGCCCACCCCACGCCCATCATGAGGATCGGGTAGAAAAAGGTGAGGGCGATTTTGGCAGAAAACAGCACCGGAAACATCTCCGTCAGTCGCTGCGGCTCACTCGAGAGGGTCTTGGTCGCATATTGGTTGATACCCAGATCAGCAAAGGTGAGCATCAGATAGCCCAGTGACAAAAGCGCTGCATAGAGGCCCCAGGCCTCATGGCCAAGCTGATCTTGTAGCTCCATTTCCATGAGCACCCAGACCGGCTTCACCAGCAGGTTGAGCAGCACCACCAGGCTAATATTTGCGAACAGACGTTTGATACGTGTCTCTTTTTCTTTCGGCAAGAAAGGTACGGCGAACTGTTGAGAAGTCAGCAGTCAGACGATTCCCGATTCTCAGGATTTCGCTTCGCTCAACAGGTCAGAAGTCAGCCGGGAACATAAGAAGCGTAGCAGCGGGTCTTGGAATTGGCGAAGCCGATCCAAAGAAAACGCTGACAGAGTTCCGAACCCTATCAGCGTTTCAAGTCTCAGAAACCCTCCTTCCTGAGCGTAGCGAAGTCCAGCTTTAAAGGTCCACGAGCGTGAGCTTGCTGGCTTGGATGGGCAACCGACCGTGGGTGCGAGGATAGGTCTCCCGGCGCGGAAGCTCAGTTTTTCGGGCGTTTTGGAGAGGTTGGAGCTGATATTGATGAATAACCCGGAGAGGCTCAGCGATTCCCCAGGCTTGCGCATAGCAGCCGCGGGGGGTATGTGGCGCATCTCCGTCAAAAATTTCTGAAACCGAGCCCATGCCGGCTTGATATAAATGTGGCACGAGTGCTTCCAGCACGGTATTGGCCTGCTGCTTACCGAGTTCTCCGCGCACGTTTACCAGCCCGTCGATAAAGGGACCCAGGAGCCATGACCAAACGGTTCCTTGATGGTAGGCACCATCACGGGCATATCGGTCACCGATATACACGCCGATGTACTGAGGGTCGGAGGGTGCGAGGCTACGGAGACCAACGGGGGTGTAAAGGTCTTCTTCCACGCGTTTGAGCACTGCTTCGGCACGGCGATGCGGCAAAAGTTGAAAAGGCAGGCTGATGGCAAAAATCTGATTGGGACGAATGCTGGCATCTGCCCCTTCTGGAGAGATGGTGTCATAGAGGCAATCCAGTTCTGTGTTCCAAAAGGCATCGTTGAATGCTTTTTTGATCACCCGGGCCTTGGCCGAAACAGCCATGCTGAGGTCCCGGTCGTTGCCGAGCTTGAGAAACTGGGCGTAGATTCTCCAGGCATTGTACCACAACGCGTTGATTTCTACGCTTTTGCCATGGCGGGGTGTAACTACCCAATCATCCACTTTGGCATCCATCCAAGTGAGTTGCACTCCGTGCTCGCCGCCTTCGAGGAGACCATCTTCAGCCATTCGGATGCCGAAGCGTGTGCCTTCGATGTGGGCATTGATGATTTTTTCCATGCTGGGCAGGAGCACTTCATGACCAAAGGTTTTGTCGCCAGTTTGCTGGACATATTGATAGGCAGCTACAAACAGCCACAGACTAGCATCAATGGTGTTATATTCTGGCTCCGCGCCGTCGTCGGGAAATCTATTGGGGATCATGCCTTCGGAGATGTGCTCGCAGAAGGTTTGTAGAATATTTTTGGCAATTTCGGGTCTGCCAGTGGCAAGGCACAAGCCAGGGAGGGAGATCATGGTGTCTCTGCCCCAATCTGTGAACCATGGGTAGCCGGCGATCACGGTGTGGCGACCATCGCCGCGCTGGGCAATGAACTGATCGGCGGCAAGCACCAGGCGCTGTGCCCAGTTTGGGGTGATGCCAGATTGCTTCACGAGGCCTTTGCGCCGGGCGAGTTCGGCTTCTACCAACGCCTGTGCGCTGGTTTCCACAGCTCCGGAGCCAGAAATCACCATGCCCCAGGTTTGTCCGGGAGTGAGGGTCACCTGAAATTTTCCATAGGTGAAAAGGTCCTCTATGGCCTCCATTCCCCGCTCTTCTTCCTTGCTGTAGGCAAATCGGAAATACCAGCTGGGGTCAACCTCAAAGCTCGCAGAGTCAATGCTAACAGTGAGGGTGCTTCCCACGCCATAGGGAGATACCTCCCAGGTTTTGCCATCCCATTTCACCGATGGGTCAATGTCAGGATTGGCGAAGGTGAGATCGTGGATGTTACGTGGCGAAAGCAGGGGGCGGAGGTCCAATTGCACGGGTTCCGGCGCTTCGAGCAGCTCATAGAGAATCACCACGGCATCCATGCCATGAGGCATGCAAATCGTTTTTTTGAGCTTGATTCCTTGCACCTCGTAGGTCCAGGTCGGGAACCACCCAAGTTGAAACCCGCTTTGGAAAATATACCCACGTGGGTAAATGGCTCCTTCATATTTGACCGTACTCAATTCCCATTTCTCCGTTCCGCGATGGAGGGTTTCGTCCAGACGGGAGAGAAGTACCTGCCTGTCCACAGGTGGTTTTTTGGAGCTGACAAAAAGCCCATGATATCTCCGCGTATGTGTGCCGATAACTGTGGAGCTGGAAAATCCGCCCAAGCCATTTGTCTCCAGCCATTCGTATTCGATGGCGGAGTCGTATCTGTGTAACAAGGTCGGTGATAGGTGTGCAGCGGTCATTGGCGGGAAGTTCCGGTTATTTGAAGTATGGTACGGTGATATGAGTAATTAGTAGTAGATGATTTTTCTCAATATGCCGAATTGCAGGGGATGCAATCGATTTCGGAAGCAAGGTCAGCATGTGAAATGAATCTGTCGAACGCCACATCTAAATTTTCCAACACAGCCGAAAATGTGTTGGCACAGGCATATTGAGAACCTTTATCCCAATACCTTTCAGTAAATGACCAAATGTGAATCAAAGGCCCCGGCATAGTTGATTTATTGCGAAAATGACTTAAATCAGCCTGACAAAAGCTGGAAAAACATTACACACGCACAATTTCCCGGGGCAAAGGAAGTGTCTGTTTCAGAGGACAAAACAAGGCTAAAATTGGGTTATCTCCAATCGTTGAGAAGGTAAAATACATCCCAAAAATTGACCGTTTTATCAGGATTGTCACGATTGCTCAGTACGATCACGGTTTGGTCTGCCTGCAAGTCGCGAATGAATGCGGTGCGGTAGCCGCGCCACCATCCAAAGTGATAGCCCAGGCCGAGCCAGTGTTCTTTCATCCGCACACCAAAACCATAGCTTCTTCCCTCGCCAGATTTGGCGATGGGCTCATAGGCCATAGACTGCGTGCCGGGATTGAGGACCCTGCCCTCTGTCATAGCACGATCAAATTTGTAGAGGTCGATCACATTGGAGTGAAGACCTTTGTCGCCAAATACTCCGTCGAGATAGTCTCCCTCGGCAGCCTTCCAACGATAGCCTGATTTTCTGTAGCCAATGGTGTGCAAGGGCTTTTCCAGCCGTTCGCTATGATTGCAAAAATAGGTGTTTGTCATCCCCAGCGGCCTGAATACCCGTGAGTTCAAATACTCCTCAAAAGGCACATGCACCAGATATTCCACCAAGGCTGAGAGGATCACGTAGTTACTGTTATTATAGTCGAATTCGGTTCCGGGCTGAAAAAAGAGTCTTGGTTTCTTCTGCGTGTAGAGGTCCAGCACATCGGCATAGCTCATAAAGGATCGGGCATCCCATACATTTCTGGTAAGGCCATCGTAGCGTGGCAGGCCGCTTTGGTGAGAAAGCAGGTGTCTTATGGTCATCTTTTCGTAGGGCCAATTGGGAATATGAAGCTGAATCGGATCGTCGAAATCAATGCGATGCTCGTCGTAGAGCATCATGATGGCAGTAGCTGTGAACATTTTTGTCACCGATGCCAGTTGAAAAACCGATTCGAGGGTCATGGTATCCCTGGTAGCCGCATTGGCATAGCCATAGGCGCCACTGTGCACGATTTCGCCTCCCTTGGCCACGAGGATCGTGCCCGAGAACCCACGTTCTCGCTGCCATTTGCGCGCGAGTTTGTCAAATTCAGGATTGAATACCTCCCAGGTATCGGGTGTGAGAGAGGCCGTATCGGGTTGAATGGGAAAGAGCTGCTGGGAGAAAATCTGCTCTTCATGTGAAGCTTGACGAATAGAGGAAGCAGATTTTTCAGGCAAAGAAGGGAACGCGATAAATGTGCCTCCAAGTAAGGGGAGGCCCACAACGCACATGATGATTGCAATTCGACGCATATCTGCAACTGGAGGATTTTCAACAAAGGAATGGCTTTGGCACCGAGAAAAAAGACCGAAATTGTGATTTTATTTCATTGACCAGTCATGCAATAATGCCTAGTAGTAAATTCTGTGGGGAATAGTAGTTGCCAATATTTCCTTCTAACCGAAGAATCTTACCTACAATTCAGTTCACCAATCGTGCCAAATGCAGACTCATCTTGAATCCTTGACAGTTGGACTGGCGAAGCTTTGTGGAGCCGTGCTTAGCGACCATTCAGACCAATCCCGATGGCGAATCCGGCCAAGTGGACCAACACGCCCTCTGGGCTAAGTGCAGGGGTATAAGCCACCTTGAGCATCACGCCACCGGGATGGTCGGGGTGCAGGCGCAGCCCAAGTATGCCTGTGGTCCAGATTTCGGCACCATCTTCCATCAATGCCTGGGTAAATGAAGTCCGGATTCCGCCACCGATTTCTCCCCACAGGCGCTCGTGGCCAAACAAGCCACTCACCGTCACAGGCACGCCAAACTCAATCTCGCCAGCACCTCGTGGGTAGGCGCCTACGCCGATTCTTGCTGCGGCAGCAGCATATTCTCCACTCGCTACAAGTTGTTCGTAGTTGAGGCTGATCGTGCCGGCATTACCCATAACCTCCAAAAACAACACATGCTCACTCATCCAAGAGGAGTTTTGTGGACGTAAAAACTGCGCCGAAGCCATGGAGAGAGAAGCGAATAGGAGGCTCAGAGTCAGGAAGGATTTCATGATGAATGAATTTATCCCCCAATTTGTTTCGAAAAATTGGATAAAAATCCGCCTTTTCATTCTCTCGCTTACAGGCTATAAGCGCGTATTCACGATGTTGTTGTACATTGAGCCAAAGGTGTAGCTCAGTCCGGCATAGAGGCCCATTTCGTAATCTGTGGCGAGCTGTCGCTGCTGGAGCAGGAGGTCTTCAAGGCTTGATTCACCCGCTGCGAGGGAAATCTGATCATGAATCAGCCTCACATTGCCCGATACCCTAAAGTTGAGACCTTTGAACACCCGCAAATCTACATTTGCATTCACACTAGCCCGAAACCTGGAGGGGTCATTGAAATAGTGAGATCCCTCCAAGCCGGTAAATACCTGCCCCCATGGTTGGCGAAGGCGTAGCTCAAGCATCAACTCCTGTTGGGCAAGCCACTCTGCCGATCTTTCATAGATCGTAGGGAGGGCATAGTCTTGATACAAGCCTTTGAGCCGATAAGCGAGGGTAAGTTCTCTGCGCATCACCTCCTGATAAGGAAAAAAATTATACTCGATTGCTGGTGCCACCGAAAAGTGGTAGTCAATATTCTGGTAGCTGTCCTGGAAAAATGATCCACCCCCCCCAACTGACAAATGGTCTCCAAGGCTATAGGCGAATGAACCCCATGAGCCCTGATTTCTTCGTTCGCTCACAAAGGTCTCGCCGTCGCCCTCAATCTCGGTTCTGTTATAATTAGAGTAAGCTCTGAAGCGCACCCGCCATTGGTCGGTGACATGGTCTGCTTCCAACCCGGTTCGCACAGCATATTTCTTTCGAAGTGATTCGAGGTCCATGTTTCCGTTGGCATTGATCTGAAAAATCCAGTGCCCCCAGGGATCGTGATCGTTAGTCACATTCACAGGCACATCTTTGGGAGCGGTAATGGAGATGGTTACTTCATCTTTGAGCCCATTGCGGGCCATGTAGGGCAGTAAGCCGATTTGGATCATTTTGAGCAAGCCTTTTCTGACGATGTCGGGAGAATCGTTGGGAGTAGCGGAATAAAACAATTGACTGTTCATTCCCTCATATTCATGTTTGCCAATGAATTGCAACTCATAAGTGGCTCCTCCGCCGGCTGTGCCCTGCCGGGTCACGAGTAGGTGCACCATCGCATCTTGCTGTGCCCTCACATAGTTGACGCTTGCGAATTCTTGTTTGATGTATCCCTGATCACAGGCATCGCAGTCGAGAAACAGATCCACTCGCTCTGGAAGGGATTGTTGGGCAAATAGAAATGAGAAGGTGGTGCTGCTGAGTAGGAAAAGGAGGAATTGGCGGGTAAACATACGGATCAACTGGCTGGTGGAATTCATCTTGAGAATTCAACAAAGAAGGTCATTGATGCACCTAAATTCAATGAGCCCAGGATCAGTCTGGATTTGAAAAGGATGAGTCGGGAGATGGTATGGTTTACCTCTCTTTATCGTAGCTTAGATGAATATTCATTTGCTATGCGCTTCCTCCTCATTCTCAATCAATCTCTCGAGGCGATCCGGTCCAACCTATTTCGCGCTGGTGTCACCATCTTCATCATTGCGCTGGGCATCACTGCGCTGATCATTGTGATGACGGCTATAGAAGGAATTAAGACAGGCATGACCAGCAGTTTTGCTTCCCTGGGGTCTAATACCTTTTCGATCCAAAACAGAGCTGCACAGGTCATGATGCACGGGCGAGGGCGCGACAAGCAGAATTTTCCTGACATTACCTACCGGGAGGCACAGGAGTTTCAGGCAGAGTTTGATGCAGTGGCGATCAGTAGCCTCAGCGTGTCGGGGGGGGGCACCTTTCAGATTCGCTATCAAGACCAGGAGACCAACCCCAACATCAACATCACCGGGATCGATGAAAACTACTTTATCACCGCCCGCTACGAATTGGAAGAGGGGCGCAACCTCAGCTCCGACGATATCGCCCTGGCCAGAAATGTGATCATCATTGGCTATGAACTCAAAGAAAAGCTCTTTCCATATTCTTCGCCTATCGGGCAGCAAATCATGACCAAAGGGCACGCCTATACGGTGATCGGCGTGCTCAAGTCCTTTGGCACCATGGGCATGGGCGGTGCCGACCGCACCTGTTTTTTGCCGATTTCTACCCTCAGAAACCACTATCCCGGCAGCCGCAGCATTACCCTTTCGGTATTTGTGAAAGACGCCAATTTGCTCGATCCTTATATGGCAGAAGCCCGTGGAGCGTTTCGGCTTGTGCGGGGTCTTGGAGCCAAGGAGGAAGATAATTTTGCCCTGAGCCGGAGCGATCAGTTTGTGGATCAGGTGCTGGAACAGGCCAGTGTGCTCACCATTTCTGCCCAGATCATCGCGATGATCACCTTGTTGGGGGCGGCAGTGGCGCTACTCAATGTGATGCTCGTCTCAGTCACCGAACGGACAAGGGAGATCGGGCTTCGTAAGGCTACCGGAGCCACGCGCAAGAGCATCATGACTCAGTTTCTGGGCGAGGCGGTGGTCATTTGTCAATTGGGGGGGATTCTGGGAATTGTGCTGGGGGTGCTCGGCGGAAACCTTGTAAGCAGCTTCGCATTCAAGGCCCAGTTTGTGATCCCATGGCCCTGGGTTTGGATCGGTGTAATCTCTTGTTTTGTGGTTGGGATTGGTGCAGGGATCTACCCCGCTGGCAAAGCCGCCAACCTTGACCCTATCGAATCACTCCGGCATGCCTGAGAAAAGGGAAGGATCTGAAACGGGCTACTCTTCCTTAAAGGAATCGATGATCCGGTCCATATAGGGGCCGAGCTTCTCGGCCTTTTCTGCCGAAGTCCAGGCAAGGATCTGATAGAGATCTTTCTTGCCCTTTACCACTGCGATCTTGTAAAAAACGGCCTGTCCATTGAATTGGCCAGTGATGATGGCCTGATGAGCCTGAAGACTTCCGATGGTGTGTGGCCCTGCCTCAGGCACTTTGGGATTGATGATATCCACCAACAGACGCTCAATAGAGAGATCAAGAAAATCCTCCAGGGTAAATTGGGGCTGCTCCTTTTGCAATCTCGACAGTGGATCATGACGAATGATCAGAAAAAAATCTCGATCGGGAGAGCGCTCCTGTAACGGAGCACTTGCATTAAGATCAGTAGCGGAAACGAAAAACGCAGGGATTTCTACCGACCATTTTCCCTCTTCTCCCTGTCTTTCCCAGCTTTGATTTTCCCAGGAGCTACAGCCGGTCAACAGCATTGACAAGAGCAAAGGGAAAAATAAATATCTGGTGGTTCGCATCATGTAAATCTCAATAGGGCTTCGGCAGCTATATTACGAACAGATCACAGGGGAGCAAAACATCTTATAAAAAAAGGAGACTGCCGGCCAGACAGTCTCCCCGCAAGGCCAAGCCTCGCATCCACACTCCAACACATATTATCTGATCAGGGTCACGGTTCCTGATCGGTGAATCGCTTGTCCGTTGTAGCCACTTGCTTCGATTTTGAATACATATACCCCTTCTGGTGCAGCAAACCCATTGCTCATTCGCCCATCCCAGGGAATATCCATGGAGCTGGTTTCGAATACTTTTTTGCCCCAGCGGTTATAGATTTCGATGGTCACATCTCCAATGAATGCCATGCCAAAGCTGAACTCATCATTGTTGCCATCGCCATTGGGCGTAAATGCGTTGGCTGTGTACAGATAAGGTTCCGGCTCTACGCAGGCCTCGTTGGATTGGCTCGTGGACAAGTTGCCGCCAAGCTCCCACGCGGTGACACGATAGCAATAGCTCTTCTGATCCAGCACGGTTTTGGTGTCTGTATAGGATGTCTGAGAACCATCGAGCTGTGCCACGGTGCGCCAGGTCATGAGTTTCTCATCATACACATCAAGGGTGTACCCTTCTATGCCCCCTTCCCAGCCCATATAAGGACTCCAGGTAAGCGTGGACCCGGAAAATTCGCGGTTAGCTCGCAGGAGGATCGTTTTTCCGCTGCGGCCCACAGGTGTGGCATCGCCACAGCTATCGATGGTCATGACCCGGTAGGTGTAGCTTTGCTCCATCACCTTGGCATGCGGGTCACTTACTTTGGCCGCCCCTTGCAGATAGGGCTGATCGGCAATCACCTGATAGCCAGATCCGCCATCCCGTTCAACCACGATGCGCGCAGCTTTTTCGATATCCGCATCTGACCATTCCACCAGGATAGAAAGATTGTTGACCACCGTGGCACGGATCAGGTCCGTAGGATCTTGCGGCCCCAGATGTAGTGGATCAGTAAAGGTAGAATCAGAACCCGCTCGTGAACCGTTTCCTACCGCTACTACACGGTAGCTGTAGTTCTCGTCGCATTGAAAACTCACATCGATAAATGTGCTGTCTTCTCCTGAGGTTGTTCCGAGGAAAACCTGGTTTGTAGGTTCATATCCGGTCACACGATATACTTCGTATCGCTCCACATCGTCCCAGCCCAGGTATTTATTCCAGACGAGCGTAGCCTCATCGATGCCGGGAAAAGAAACCAGCTGAACGGTGGCATGAGGCTGCGTGGCCTCCCAGGAGGCTTCATTTCCACAGCTGTTGCGTGGCACCACTTTGTACCAATAGCGTGTGTCGCGAGTGCTGAGTTGCTGATCCAGGAAGCTAGTCTGGTTTTTGTCGAAAAGTGAGTCCACAACAAAATAAGAGATGCCATCGGCTGAACGGTAGATCAGGTAGGCGCCAAAATCATCTCTCCGGTTGTCATAGGGCTCAAATTCGAGATATACCTTCTCGTCCGACACCACCGAAGCATAGATCAGCTCCGTCGGGCTTGCTTGCACGCTCTCTTCTACCAAGATGGCTTGGGGCACGACAAGACTATCGGAACAGCCTTCTGAATCTGTGATGATGAGGCTCACATCATAGATCCCGCTCAGCGGATATCGGTAGGAAACCGGGTCGCCGGTGGCACCATTTCCATCACCAAAGTCCCATGCCTGCGAGATCAGCGGGCGTTCACTTTGATGATTTCCAGCAAATGTGAGCAATGCGCCCGGACATGCCAGGCTATCGCTAAGGGTAAATCCTGCGATGGGGCTTGTGAGATGGATATAGGCTGGCTTGGTTAAGGTGTCGCTACAACCGTGGACATCTTCAATGCTGAGGCTCACGTCAAATTGTCCATTCGTCATAAAACTAAGGGTGGGATGCTGTAGCTGACTTGTGTTGCCATTGCCCATGGTCCATGACCAACTCACAGGCGAACCTGTGCTGAGGTCGGTGAAGGACAAGGTGTCTGGGGCACAGGATTCCTGATCCGAAACGGTGAATGCTGCTACAGGAGAGGAAAAGGCTTCGATCAGGACAGTTGTCTGCCCCTGGCAACCTTCTGCATCGACCACCTCCAGCATGATGCTATGAATACCGGGATCAGTAAAAATTGGACTCCATCTATCGCCGCTATGACTCATGCTTCCACTCGACCATTGCCAGCTGCTGATGGGCGAACTGCCACCATTGGGCAAACCCTGAAGTGCGGGAGAAAAGGGCAGGCAACCGCTGCTCGCTGATGCTTGGATCAGAGGCTCTGGAGAGGCATGAATCGTGACGGCATTGGGCGCGAGTGTCGAATCCATGCAGCCATGCTGGTCTGTGACCTGAAGGGATACGTCAAAAGTTCCGGGAAATCCGTAAAGGTGTAGAGGCGAAGCTCCTGGGTCATTGCTTCCATCTCCAAACGACCAATTCCACGCAATGATATTCCCGGAGGATTGATCAGAGAAGGCTACCGCGAGGCTATCGCAACTTTCGCTGAAGAGGGGAGAGAAAGCGGCAACAGGTGGAGTGTAGATTTCCAGAGGCTGCCGGGCATAGGTAAACAC
>JANQTF010000198.1:0-7344 GCA_030731845.1 Bacteroidia bacterium
CACGCACCGTGGTAGTGACCTTGGTAGGTCCGGGAAGCTGCCGCTCTGAGAAACAAGGGATCGCGATTGTACCTGGCATTTGTCCAGAATTGGGAAAACCGACCCCCAGGATCGTGGGGCAATCGCTCCAAACCCATACCGTTGAAGTGGTAATCCCCACCGAAAAAGCCACTCCTGACCTGTATCTCTGGAATTGGGGAGACGGAAGCACGGAGGAAGAATCTACAACCAATGTTCTCAGGCATATCTACACACGAAAAGCGGGTGATGAGCAGTCCTTCACGCTCACGGTGACATCCAAAGGACCTGGAAGCAGTGACCAATGTGACAAAACCGTGACCACAAAGGTGGAGGTTCCTGGCTATTGTCCTGCAATCATGAGCCTGAAACTGAGCTCGGTTGCGGGAGCAGATGAAAAGACAGAGATTGTCACCGCCAAAGCTACCGTGACTCAGGGATCGCCAGATCGCTACATCTGGGTATGGGGACCCGACATTGCGAATACCGAAACCACCGTGCCAGAAGCGAGCTACGAATATCCACGGCTACCTGGTGCGCCGAGGCAGGTGACTGTGGCGGTGAAACTGGAAGGACCAGACCACTGCTATTCCTACAAATCTGCCGAGACAGAGATTCCTGGCCTTTGCCCACAATTGCTCAACTGGCGCGCGGAGCGACTCACCCAAGACGAGGAATCTGTTACCTGGAAGGTAAGCCTGGAGGTGGAAGACGCAGATCTTATTCCCGAAGATTTATTTACCTACACATGGAATTGGGGCGATGGAAGCGCTTTGCAAGAAACCAATGTCCCGACAGCTACCCACCAATTCGTGAGACCATCTGAAGATCAGGTGTTCACCATTTACTTTGACTTGATGGGTCCGGGCGGCTGCTCGCGAACAGGATGCACCAAGGTAAAGGTGGAGGGAACCTGCCCGGTGATCACGGGCATCGATCATGATTTCTGCCGCATGGAGGCCGATTTCGCAGAATTGAAGTTTGAGGTAGAATTTCGGCAGAAGCCAAAACCCGAGGGCTTGCCCGACAGCTATGTGTGGCAGTGGGGAGATGGCAGCCTGGCCACAGTTACGGATCAACCATTTGCCCGGCATCGATTTAAGCGAAAGGAAAACCTCGCCTCCTATCCCGTAACCGTAATCGCGAGCGGAGGAGGATGCGCCTGCGAGACCTCCTTTACCACGACCGTGGAGCTACCGGGCAGTTGCCCCATTGTCACAGACATTCGCTCCACCTACGGAAAGGCAGAAGCTGCCACGCAGGAGGTGACGCTCACCGCCATTCTTCGCGGCGGAAAGCCACGCGTGTTTGAGTGGAACTTTGGGGATGGCAGCCCGGTGCTTCAAAGCCCGTCGGGATCGGTGAGGCATGTTTTTAAGCGAACGCAAGAACGCTATCGGGTGAAAGTGACCATCATCGGCAGCGCCGATGCCTATGGTGGAAAGAATTGCCGCCACAGCCTCGAAGCCGATATCGAGATTGACCTTCCTGTTCTGGTAGGCTAACCAATCCCGAACCACTCAGACTTTTCTATTCACCTTCCATCATTCGCCTCAATTTTCCTATGCCAGAAGTCAACCATCATCAGGCTACCGAAAACCCGCCGCTAACCATGGGCACAGCCAACCTGAGCCTGGCCCTGCACTACCTTCAGGCAGTGGTTCATCGACGGCTTGATGCGCACTTTCGCCCGGAAGCTGGAGCCTTTGCCTTCCCGGAGCTACCAGCCCGGGTAGCAGAAAACAGCCCAATGAGTCGGTTTTTGGAGGATCGGCAACCTGATTTGTTTGAGCTGATTGCCCTGCTTGTGGCAGTGGCACCGCATGTGTTTCCTGGTTTTTTCGACAAAGAAATCGCGGCTTTTCTCCCGCAAGGAGGCGAATTTCCCGAAATTGGAGGCATCAGAAAAGAAGGGCAGCGAAGCATGATGCCAACAGGGGAGACCTTGCTTTTTCTGCTCGCCGGGCAAGATTTGACTGCGAGGATAGAAGTTCACCACTGGATGCTGCACCATCCATTTTTCACAAAGGAGCGGATCGTGTCGCTGGAGCAAGTGAAAGGCAACGGCCTCCCTATGAGCGGGCGACTGATTCCAGACTCAGAGATGGTGGAATGGTTGCTCACGGGCAGCATTTCCATTCCGCAGATGAGCCCGGAGTTTCCGGCGCAGCATCTGAGCAGCGAGCTGACCTGGGACGATCTGATTTTGGATGCCGACACGGCCCTTCGCATCGAAGAGCTTGGGGCTTGGCTGGCCCATCACGGCACCCTCATGGGCGAATGGGGAATGGAAAGCAAACTCAAACCCGGCTACCGGGTGTTGTTTCACGGCCCTCCGGGCACGGGCAAAACCCTCACAGCGACCTTGCTGGGCAAGTATGCCAAGCGGCCCGTGTTCCGCATTGACCTCTCGATGATTGTGTCGAAGTATATCGGAGAAACTGAGAAAAACCTCTCCAGCTTGTTTGATAAAGCGGAAAACAAAGACTGGATCTTGTTTTTTGACGAGGCAGACTCCTTGTTTGGCAAACGCACCAATGTGCGCGACGCACACGACAAATATGCCAATCAGGAAGTTTCTTATTTGCTCCAGCGAATCGAGAGCTATCCTGGTCTGGTGATTCTGGCCTCCAATTTCAAAAACAACATTGATGATGCCTTTCTCCGAAGGTTTCAGAGCGTAGTCTTTTTCCCTCAACCCAAACCTGAAGAACGGTTTCATCTGTGGGAAAAAGCCCTTCCAAAAGCCATTGAGCGCGATCCAGATTTAGATTTACGAAAAATTGCCTTTGACTACGAACTCACGGGCTCCAACATCATGAATGTGGTCCAGCATTGTTGCATACAGTTGCTGGCCCGTGGCAGCAACCGACTCGACATGGCTACCTTGATCTATTCCATCAGGCAGGAATTTGGAAAAGAAGACAAGGTGATGCCGCATCGAAACAGAGGGAGCAATAAATGAAAATCGTCATGCTAACGAGTCAGCATGACGATTTCAACAGTTTGAATATGGTATGGATTATACCATAGAGCCTTTAGACTTGAGGTTGGCGGCAGATCGTACCAGGAAATCGAGGCGCTTTGCCACTGGCAGGAAACCGATATGCTCGCGATGCTGAATCTTAAAAACCTTCAGGAGATCAAGAACCTTGGGGTTTTCAGCGAGATCACTATACACAGTCTTTGTGTGTTCGTAAAAGTTCATGTATTCTCTCATTCGCTCATGCGAAGTGTCTTTGGTGCTGGTAGGCTTTTTGAAGCCCAACAGATCGCCGACGTTGGTTTCGAATACAGGAAATTGATCATCGAGGGTGCTGGCAACCTTAGATAATATACTAAACTGGGTAGGACCAAGTTTAGTAGTAGAGGTTTCTTTGTAGAGCAAGTGAAAGGTTTCGAAAAAGTCGAACGACTCAGATTCTTTGCTTCTCTCCATCAATTCAAACAAGCGTTCTTTCCAAGTAAGACTCACTCTTCTTCCTGAAAGGCGGTACGTATTGGAGAAATTTTCCTTGAACTCCTCATTGTCTTTCAAACTGGAATCATGGAGATGCTCCCTCAACCAAGCGTAATGTTTGACCTCATCTTTATCCACATGATCAAGCACTTTCCCGCCATTTCTGGACATTAATTCTGCAAGCTCCCCGGCTTGCATCATGCTGTTGGAGATTTGTTCTTCTGAAATCATTCTGGGAGTATACATTGAGAAACGATAAGATGATGCAATAATACGCCTGATTCCTGTAAATCAATAATTCCATTGACCAATTAGGCCATTTCAGAAGTATTTATCCTAAACTAAGAGAGAAAACAGGCATGAATTTAAAGATACGGAGAATATCTTCATTAGTTACTTTTGAAACCAATTAGATTCCAAACGCGAAGTATTTTACTCATGGGCGGTAGGCCGAAAGCGCTCTCCACGGGCAGATCCGCTTCTCAGACCAGAGAGATAGGATACCGCTGTGTGAATGTCATCTGCCAACATCCGATCTTCTTCTACGAATGGTACGACCTCTCTAAAACCATGCAATAGCGGCCACAGCGCCGATCCGGTGCGCTTTTGGCTGCGAAAGTGAAGTGCCTGGGAAGCATTGAGCAGTTCGATAGCGAGCACATGATGCAGGTTTTGCAGGACTTGATAGCACTTGGTTGCGGCATTGGCCCCCATCGAGACATGGTCCTCCTGGTTATTGGAGGAGGGGATGGTGTCCACAGAAGCAGGGGTGCAGAGCTGCTTATTTTGGCTCACGATGCTGGCGGCAGTGTATTGCGGAATCATCAGGCCGCTATTGAGGCCAGGATTGGCCACGAGAAAAAGAGGAAGCCCGCGCTGACCACTCAGCAATTGGTAGGTCCTTCGCTCCGAAATAGAAGCGAGCTCTGCAACGGCTATGGCCAGAAAATCGAGCGAGAGTGCTAACGGCTGCCCGTGAAAGTTTCCACCCGACAATACCTTCCCTTGTTCAGGAAAGACGAGCGGGTTGTCGGAAACAGAGTTGAGTTCAATTTCGAGCACCTGCCTCACATAGCGCAGCGCGTCTTTGGATGCACCATGCACCTGCGGAATGCAGCGAAAGCTATATGGGTCCTGGACATGGGTTTTGGAGCCAAGGGCGATTTCAGAATCTACGAGCAACTGACGAATTCGGGCGGCGGTATCAATCTGGCCGGGATGAGGCCTCACTGCATGAATTTCTTCTGAGAAAGGTTCCAGCAAGCCATCAAATCCATCGAGGCTTAGGGCGGCGACCTGATCGGCGAGGTCGGCCAAATGCTCGGCCCAAAGCGCCACATGCACGCCATAGGCGAGCATGAATTGGGTGCCATTGAGCAAGGCGAGGCCTTCTTTGGCGCCAAGTGTGAGGGGTTCGAGGCCAGCCTCAGCCAATACTGCTGCTGCCTTGCGCTTTTCTCCTTTCACCCAAAATTCCCCTTCTCCGATCAGTGGCAATGACAAGTGGGCCAAAGGCGCAAGGTCTCCACTTGCACCGAGGCTCCCTTGTGTGTAGATCACTGGCAACCAATCCCGGTGATAAAACTCAAGCAATCGCTCCACAGTCTCGAGTTTGACCCCGCTGTGACCTTTTGACAAAGAGATCACTTTGAGCAGGAGCATGAGCCGGACAATTTCTACCGGAACTTCAGAGCCCAGGCCACAGGCATGAGAGCGTATGAGGTTGACCTGGAGCTTCTCCAGGTCATTGGGTTCGATCACTTTATCACAGAGGTATCCAAATCCTGTATTAACGCCATACACGACCCGGTCGTTCCCGTCGATCATCTGGACCAAAAAATCCCTTCCCCGACGAATCGCCAATCTTGCAGGTTCAGAGAGCGCGACTGGCTGCTGTGTGCGGATTTGCTCAGCGATATCTGCGAGGCTAAGGGAACGATCGTCTATGACCATAAGGAATGAAATGAAGGGATCAAAAATCCTTCAAACATAACACCTGCGTGCTGGAGTGCCAAGTATTCCCTCGTTTAACCAATGATCGCTGTACGGAAATCAGGTAAGGCTTTCGATCAAATCGCTTTCAGAAATCGAGATCTGCTCGCCGGAAAACATGTTCTTGAGTTGATACAATCCATTTTTCACCTCTTCCTCCCCGATCATGACTGTAAAGGGAATGGCGAGTTTATCGGCATAGGAGAACTGCTTTTTGAGCTTGGCTTCCTCGGGATAAAGCTCGGTGGGAATCCCCGCCTGTCGCAGCTTGGAGAGCAACTTCAGAGAGGATTTATATCCTTCTCCGCCAAAGTTAATCAGGAGTACTTTCGTGCTCGTGGGCCTATCATCTTGAAAGAGGTTGAGCTCGTTCATCACATCATAAATACGATCTGCCCCAAAGGAGATCCCTACCCCTGAGAGGCCTGGCATTCCAAACACGCCGGTGAGGTCGGCATAGCGGCCACCGCCACAGATGGAACCGATGGAGACTTCGTGGGCCTTTACTTCAAAGATGGTCCCGGTGTAGTAATCGAGGCCGCGAGCGAGCTGCAAGTCAAACTTGACAGTGCCATTGTAGGAAGGAAAAAATTCGAGGGTGTCGAGTACTTCCTTCATCTCGGCCACGCCCTGGCGTCCCTGCTCAGACGAGGCGAGGGCTTCCTCCAAAAACGCGAGCTTGGCTCGGTTGTCACCTTCAAATGTGATGATGTTGAACAGGGTGTCGATGGCATCCTGCGGAATGCCACGGCTGAGCATTTCAGCCTGCACTTCTGCAGCAGGCTTTTTATCCAATTTATCAATCGCCACACAAATATCACCAAATCGTTCTGACTGTCCAGCCACCTCGGCATAGCCACTGAGGATCTTGCGGTTGTTGAGCAAAATAGAGAAGCCCGGAAGGCGAAGGGCAGACAGCACCTCGTCAAAAATGGCGACAAACTCTGCCTCAAAGAGGAGAGAATCTGAGCCTACGACATCGGCATCGCATTGATAAAATTCGCGATAGCGCCCCTTTTGTGGGCGATCTGCCCGCCACACCGGCTGAATCTGATATCTTTTAAATGGGAAGGTCAGTTCGTTTTGATTCATCACCACAAAGCGCGCGAAAGGCACAGTGAGGTCATATCGCAAAGCCCTGTCACAGATTTCGTAGCCCAATTTCTGGGCATCATCAAGATGCTCAACCCCCTTGAGGAAGTCACCGTTGTTGAGGATTTTGAAGATGAGTCGATCACCTTCGTCTCCATACTTTCCGGTAAGTACAGAGAGATTTTCCATGGACGGGGTTTCAATGGGAGCGTACCCATACTTCTTGAATACCTGCCGGATGGTGGCAAAGATATGCTCTCTCCTGATCATGATCTGGGGGAGAAAGTCTCGGGTACCTTTGGGGATAGATGGTTTCTGTGACATGGGGAGCAAAGGTAGAAATTAGGCTTGAAAATTATGCGGAACCTGAGATTTTTAGCGCATAGATGTAGCAGTATTTCGCAGGAATCAATACATTTATCCAATCAGAATACAACCACAAGATCCTGACAGTAACATCCTTTTCCCTCCATTTACCTTATCCTGGTGCTTTCCCGCAAGTCACTATCATATCCTCCTTGCTAGCAATCTGGCAAAAAACCTTACTTAGCGGGCTCAGCACGAGGCACAACAACCACAATTTTTATGCTACGATCCATGCTTGCAGCCTTGCTGCTCGTTATTTCCTTGTTCGTTCCAGCGTTCGGACAAAGCGGAACCAAGAATGAAGACATTCGGGCAGGTTGGGACCATTTTGCCAACAATGAACTCGAAGAGGCCAAAACATCCTTTACCAAAACCCTGAAGGGTTCAGATGCAGCTTTGGGGCAACTTGGCCTTTC
>JANQTF010000198.1:7444-16439 GCA_030731845.1 Bacteroidia bacterium
GATGAGACTTTTGAGGCACGAAAGGTGCTCAAAGAAGGCAAAAAGCGCTTCCCCGATTGTACATACCTCATGTTGCAGCTTATGAGAGCCAACTCTAGAGATGGCAACACCACCGAGGCTTCCCTTTATCGAGAAGAAATCAAAGCAAAAGATCCCGACGGGTCTGTGACATTAGGCTGGCTGTTTCAGGAAGCGATTGATATTGAGGATTATGACGAGGCTGAAAAAATTCTGGCAAAGATTGAAAGCCTCGAAGGCATGAGTGAGGACGTGATCGAAAAAAAGATCAACCTGGCTGGAAAACGTGATCAGACCGAGGTGCTGCTTCGACTCATTGATCAAGGATATGCCAAATACCCAAACAGCGCAAACTTTGTCATGATGGCCTATACGGTGGAAGATCGGGTGAATAAAAACACCCTTAAGGGGCAAAAAATCCTGGAGAAATACCTCAAAACACGCTATAGCTCCACCATCATTAGAACATTGATCGACAGCTATTTCAAATCGGGAAACTCCAAGTTTGCACTCAAATGGTATGAAACCCTGGTTGAAAATAACCCCTTGGCAACGGGCTACTATAGCCAACTCGCCAGTTTGTACTTCAGAATGGGGCAGACTACCCTTGCCGAAAAATACTTGCAGGAATGTATCAAGATCGCTCCTTATGTGGGCACTTACCATAGCTCCCTGGCTGCCAACTACCGTGATAACAATCAAACCCAAGAGGCCATCGATGCCTTCACCAAGGCCATTTCTCTCAATCCTTATGACTACGAATCGAGAGAGCAACTGAGAACCCTCACAGGTGAAAAAAACATCTTCTCCTATTTTGAAGAGATGGATATAGTCAAGCTGTTTAAATCATCTTCTGACGGAAGCGAATATCCCGAAGAGTCGAGCATGATTCTGCTGGAAGAGGTGCAAAAGGTTGTGTATGAAGGCGGAGGTTCTGAAGAGCGCCACATCATCTTGGTAAAAGTCTTCAATAGTCGTGGGGTAGATATTTGGAAAGAATACAACATTTCCCTCCCTGGAAACCAGCAGGGCTTCGTGATCAAGGCAGAAGTATTGAAGGCCAATGGCAGCAAAGTTGCCGCCCAGAACCAGCGTGGCTATATCGTATTTTCCAATCTCGAACCGGGCGATGCCATCCATTTGAGTTATCAGGTGCGGGATTACTACTATGGCGAGCTCGCCGGGCATTTCTGGAAGCAGCATTTTTTCAACTACTTCATCCCCATGAAAATGTCGCGATTCAGCCTACTGGCCCCTGCCGACTACCAATTTAAATATGAAGTGGCAAATGGCAGCCTGGAGCCCAACATCACAGGTCGCGTGACCAATGGCGGCAGCCTCAAGCTCTACACCTGGACACAAGAAAACCAACCGCCACTCGAAGATGAGCCCTATATGTCGCCATTGGTGGATGTGGGCACTGTGCTGCACCTTTCTTCTCTGCCAGATTGGGCCTATGTAAGAAACTGGTATGCCAACCTGGCCCGCGCAAAGGCTAAGCCCAACTTTGAGGTGGACGAACTCATGACCGAACTTTTTGCCGGAAAAGAAAATCTTTCTGAGCGAGAGACCGTGGAAACCATCTATGACTACATCGTGAACAATATCCGATACAGCTCCGTGCCCTTCCTGCAAAGTGGCTTGGTGCCACAGAAGGCATCGAGGGTGGTCTCATCCAAGTTGGGGGATTGCAAAGATGTATCCACCTTGTTTGTCGCCATGTGTGAGTCGCGCGGCATCGATGCCAACCTCGTATTGATTAATACCAGAGACAATGGCTTGAAAGACATGGTTTTGCCCAGTATCAACTTTAACCATTGCATCGCGCAGGTAGAGCTCGAAGGCAACCCCTATTTTGTGGAGCTCACCGCCGAGAATCTCCCATTCGCCTCCGGAACCAGGAGCATAAAGCAGGCATTTGCCCTTCCGATCCGATACCAGGGCGACAATAAGATTCAGGCTCAAATCATTGATCCTACTACCCGAGTTCACAATGAA
This sequence comes from Bacteroidia bacterium, assembly GCA_030731845.1. GTDB lineage: Bacteria > Bacteroidota > Bacteroidia > J057 > J057 > JANQTF01. Next base: position 9,461 of record JANQTF010000198.1, read on the forward strand.
GTGAAAAGAAAAACCGAAGTCAGCTTTGAGGCAGATCTGATGAAAGTAAAAAAAGTGACCCACAAGACAGGAGTGTCAGCGGCCAGCATGAGAGATACTTATGAAGGCATAGGCAAAGAATCTCAGCTCAAAGAGCTGCAAGAAGCCGTAAACGCTGAGTTTCCGAATATCAAAGTCACCGATGTTATCTTTGAAGACAACCTCGAAACCAATGAGTCTGCACTGGACTATATATATGCCTATCAGGTACCATCGGTATTCATGAACATCGGCAAGCTTTCTATCTTCCGCATTCCCTGGTCAGACAACATCTCATCACCAGATTTCTTATCTACTGAAGAACGGAAATACCCCATCGAGCTTTGGGAGTATTTCCAGAGTGAAGAATATACCGAAACCATCACATTCACGATTCCTGAGGGAAAACAGCTCAGCGAGTTACCAGAAGAACTCTCCTTCGACCTTCCGTATTTGACTTATAAAATGAGCTTCGAACAAGAAGGCAATCGCGTTGTGGTTTCCCGGCATTTTGAGCTGCTGCAAGACATCATTCAACCAGAGGATTTTGTACAGTTCAAGGAAGTAATGGGAGCTATTGTAAAAAATGACGAGACTCGTCTCGCATTTGAATAAGGGGCGTGGACTTAATGTGGGAAGTAGCTTCTTTCCGAATATTCGCACTTTCAGGTGGAAAATGTGTAATATTTGGAGAAATCGACGACTCATACAATCACAACACCAGAATAGAATTCAACTTAACCTCTCTCCCAATGGAAGTAATGGATATCATTATCACAGCTGGCAGCGTCCTGGGTGGCCTGGCCTTCTTCAGAAGCGGCTGGGTGATCGTGCGGCAGCAGCAGTCTGCGCTCATTGAGCGCCTTGGCAAATATCAACGGACCGCAGGTCCGGGATTTCACCTAAAAATCCCTTTTCTCGATCAGGTATCGGGACGCGTAAACCTTAAAGTGCAGCAACTTGATGTAAAAGTCGAGACCAAAACCCTCGATGATGTTTTCGTTCACCTCAAGGTGTCTGTGCAATATCAGGTGGTGAAAAGCAACGTGTACAGTGCCTTCTATGAACTGGAAGACCCCAAAATGCAGATCACTTCTTATGTATTTGATGTGGTGAGGGCTGAAGTGCCCAAGCTTCGTCTCGACGCGGTCTTCGCAAGAAAAGACGACATCGCCATCGCCATCAAAGAGGAACTGACCGAGGCCATGACAGGCTATGGATACTCCATCGTGAAAGCCCTCGTAACCGATATCGACCCTGATGCACAGGTAAAAATCTCGATGAACCGGATCAACGCCGCAGAGCGTGAGAAGGTCGCAGCCCAGTACGAGGCTGACGCCGAGAGAATCAAGATTGTAGCCATCGCCCAAGCCGAGGCTGAATCCAAAAAGCTACAAGGCCAGGGGATTGCCGACCAACGCCGCGAAATTGCCAAAGGTCTGGAGGATTCTGTGGAAGCCCTCAATAAGGTGGGAATCAACAGCCAGGAAGCATCAGCTTTGATTGTGGTCACCCAGCACTATGACACCTTGCAGGCCATGGGCACGACCAACAAGTCCAACCTGATTTTGCTGCCAAACTCACCCTCCAATGCCAGCGACATGATGAACCAGATGATCTCATCTTTTTCAGCCGCAAGCATCATGGGCGAAGAAATGAAGCAAAAACTGCCAGCCAAAGATCTGAGCAACAGGCTTCACCGAATGAACGATGAGGTAGATATGGACAATCTCTTGTCTGAATAATCAAAAAGCAGGTCACGGCAGGTGGCCAAGTTCAGAAAAAAATACGTACTTGGTTCTCAAGTAGTTTGAGTTTGGTTCTGTGGGATCGGGAGAAATCTCGATCCCCGACCATTTTTAGGGGGTAGATAGAGAGAATGGAGAGGTATTTTGCCTTAGATGGTTGCAGGTTCAAGCCTCAATGGAGTAATTTGAGGCCAAATTGACCACCCAATCTTACTATGAAGCCTACACTTGTCATACTTGCCGCCGGGATGGGTTCCCGCTATGGCGGCCTCAAGCAACTAGACCAACTCGGAACAGGCGGCGAAACCATTCTGGAATACTCCATCTATGACGCCATCAGGGCGGGATTTGGAAAAGTAGTCTTCATCATTCGTCCTGATTTTGAGGAAGATTTCAGAAAGCAAATCGGCGACGTAGTCGCGAGGCACATTGAGGTAGGCTATGTTTTCCAAACCATTGACAAGCTGCCAGAAGGGTTTGAAGCGCCAGAGGGGAGAACAAAGCCCTGGGGCACAGGCCATGCCCTCCTCGTTGCACAGCCGGAAGTAAGCACCCCCTTCGCTATTCTCAATGCTGATGACTATTACGGCAAAGAAGCATTTGGCGTGATGGCCGAATTTCTCGCTGGCCTTACCCCTACCGATGACAAGTATGCACTCGTTGGGTATCAACTTTCCAAAACCCTCTCGGACCACGGCACCGTGTCGAGAGGCATCTGTCAAACAGACGAACGTGGATACCTGATCGAGGTGGTTGAGCGCACCTCTATTGCCAGAAAAGATGGCCGGATCTACTACGAAGAAGATGGCCAACGCCATCCTTTGAAAGAAAATGATCTCGCTTCCATGAATTTCTGGGGGTTCACCCCCCGGATTTTCGATCAAGGAAATGAATTTTTCCGTGAATTTCTCACGAAGAGAGGAGCCGAGCCTAAATCCGAATTCTACATACCCAGCATGGTGACGCGTGCACTGGAAGAGAAAAAAGCCACCTTACAGGTACTCAGCTCAGATTCTCAGTGGTTTGGCGTTACTTATCGCGAAGACAAAGAATCTGCTGTCGAAAAATTTATCGAACTTAATGCCCAGGGTATTTATCCATCTCATCTGTGGGGCTAAGAGATCTTCCATTATTCCTCTCTACTTTTTGGCCAGAAACCGGCACTTGGCTCAATGCGAGTCGGGTTGGTCATGGACACATCCACCTGAGTTTTCGATTGGAAACCGAGGTGGGTGTTTTCTTTTTACAGCAATTTAACTCTCAGGTTTTTCAGCAGCCGGAAGTGGTGGCCAATACCCTTCGACTGATCGGCACTCTCTCAGACACAGCAGCGATCGGCTCGCTGCCAGCATGGATTCCTACCAAGACGGGAGAAGCCTATGCCACTTCAGGAGCAAACTCGCTGTGGCGCCTGTTTCCCTGGCTGGAGCATGCAAGCACCCCCAGGATCAATACCGAGGCGATTGGGAAGGCAGCTTTCGCTTTTGGCGCATGGACCAAACAAGTTAATCAGCTGGATGTGAGCCAGATCCAGGCTCCTATCACAGGATTTCATCACCTTCCTGCTAGCTGGATGGCCATGACATCCAATTGGAATACAGCAAGCGGCACCAGAAAATTTAGGGCATCAGAAACCTACACGCGTTTGGGAGAAGGTGCTCCCCTGCTCCGGCGCTATGAGAGACTGACTCGGTTCCTCCCCCTTCGAATCATTCACGCAGATGCCAAAATCGACAACCTTCTCTTTGATTCGGTCACCCATGAGCCCTCATTTGTCGTGGATCTCGACACTGTCATGCCGGGCTACCTTTGGATGGATCTTGGCGATATGATCCGAAGCATGGCTTGCAGCCTGCCCGAGGGCGATCCCAATATTTCGGAAGTGGCTGTAGTTCCTGAGATCATGGAAACCATTTTCCACCAATACCAAGCCGCTATGACAGGCTGGATAACAGAAGCCGAGCAGAGCAGCTTACTGGCTGGAGCGGAACTGATCCTCTTCGAGCAGGCCCTCCGCTTCCTCGCAGATTTCCTGGCCGGAGACCTGTACTATCCCATCAGCTACCCCGAAGAAAACCTCGTTCGTGCGCAAAATCAGTTGATGCTCTGGGAAAGCTACCGGGGCATAATTGGTTGAGATGCCGGACAAAACGGGCTAAGACCAGGCATGTTGCCGCAGCTGCTCTACTTTGATAAATTCATTTCAGCCAGATTCTTGATCCGGTTGCGCTCAAGGAATGCATCAATGGTTTCGAAATGCTCGATTACCCGCTGATCCTTGAATTCAAAGACCTTTTGAGACAAGCCCTGTAGAAAGTCCCGATCGTGAGACACGAGGATCAAGGTTCCGTCAAAGTTGAGTAGCGCCTCTTTGAGCACGTCTTTGGACTTGATGTCGAGGTGATTGGTCGGCTCATCGAGAATGAGCAGGTTGACCGGCTCGAGCAGTAGCTTCACCATGGCCAATCGGGTTTTCTCTCCACCTGACAACACACCGACTTTCTTCTCGATGTCTTCACCCCCAAACATAAACCCACCCAAAATATTTTTGATCTGGGTGCGGACATCCCCTTTGGCCACTTCATCTACGGTTTGGAAGACCGTCAGCTCAGGATCGAGCAATGAGGCCTGGTTTTGGGCGAAGTATCCAACCCGCACATTGTGACCAAGCTCACAGGTGCCCTGCACCTCAATTTCGCCCATGATGGCCTTGATCATGGTGGATTTGCCTTCACCGTTTCGGCCTACAAACGAGACCTTCTCGCCTCGGGCGATAGACATACTGGCGTCTTTGAAGACGATTTGAGAACCATAAGACTTTGAGACGTCCTTCACGGTTACAGGAAACTCTCCAGAGCGCGGCGAAGGGGGAAAACGGAGCCTCAGTGCTGAGGTATCAACTTCGTCGATCTCGATGATTTCGAGTTTTTCGAGCATTCGTTCACGCGAAGTCACCTGATTGGTTTTGGAATAAGTCCCTTTGAATCGCTCAATGAATGCCATATTATCGGCAATGAACTTCTGCTGCTCCTTAAAAGCCTTGATCTGATGCGACCTTCTATCCTCCCGCAACTGCAGGTAGTCGGAATATTTGGCCTTGTAATCGTAGATGCGGCCCATGGTCACCTCAATGGTGCGGTTGGTGATGTTGTCAATGAAAGCCCGGTCGTGCGAAATGACCATAACGGCATTGGCTTTATTCACCAAAAAATCTTCCAACCAGATAACGGATTCAATATCAATGTGGTTGGTAGGCTCATCGAGCAGAATGAGGTCGGGCTTTTGAAGGAGAATCTTGGCGAGCTCGATGCGCATGCGCCATCCACCGCTAAATTCTTTGGTTTGCCGGGTGAAATCAGACTGCTTGAATCCGAGGCCTTTCAAGGCTTTTTCTACCTCGGCATCATAGTTTACTTCTTCTAGCGCGTAGAATTTTTCTCCCAGGTCGGTCACCTTCTCGATGATCTCCATGTAAGCATCGCTCTCGTAATCGGTTCTCGTTTCGAGCTCATGGTTGAGGCGATCCATTTCGGCGCTCATCTCATGAATATGGGCAAATGCTTTTGCGGCTTCTTCAAAAACAGTACAATTATCTTCGGTGAGAAGATGCTGAGGCAGATAAGCAATGACGGCATCCTTGGGGGCACCAACGTTTCCGCGGGTGGGTTTTTGCACGCCCGCCACAATCTTCATCATGGTAGATTTGCCGGCGCCATTTTTGCCCATCAAGGCAATTTTGTCTGTGGGATTGATGACAAATGACACCCCGCTAAACAAGGTGCTTCCACTAAATTCTACCGCTAAATTATCTACCGCAATCATAGTCTGTTGTTTGAAGGGGCAAAGGTAGGAAGAAGGCGGGGAAACTTTGTTGGTAAATCCTACTTTTGAATGAGGATCCTCCCCGTGGAGAGGCTAGACAATATTCAGCATGAGTATTATCCCACCATTGTTGCTCAATCGACTCGAAAAGCATCCCAAAAGAATCTTTCTGATAGATGGCCTTGGGGCTATTCTCTCTGCTTTTTGTCTGGGTGTACCGCTGGTGTACTGGCAGGACAAGATCGGGATGCCAACTTCCGCATTGTACCCATTATCCTTGATTGCAGGCCTATTTGCGCTCTATTCGGGGACTTGCTTTCTCTTTCTCGTAAAAAACTGGGGGAAATATCTTTGGGCTATCGCCTGTGCCAATCTCCTCTACTGTTTTCTCACCATGGGCCTTCTCATTGAGCATTTTCACGAGCTTAGCGCCATGGGATTCCTTTATTTTTTCATGGAGATTATCGTGATTCTGGTCTTGGTTTTCGTTGAATTCACTCTCTTCTCCACAATCAGATCGACCAAAGGAAGCTAAAAAACCGTGAGTCACATGGTTTGAGGATTGCTGCGGGTTGCCCTCAGATCAGTTTTTGGCGAATCTCTTGCCAGGCTGCCCCGGCGGCTAGTCCCATTTCAGTTGGCAGATAGATTTGCCAAAAGATCCCATCGTCGATGAAATCCCGATGTCTAAACGGTATTTTCTTAGGACTTTTTCTCCGGATTCTGATATCAGAATTTGCGATCATGTCTCTATCAGACGTTAGAGAGAGTGACCAAAATTGCACGGGATCATTGACAATCGTCGCATCAATGATGCGAGTTGGAGATATGATACCGGTAGTTTCTCTGAGCCCATATCCCAATCTTGCTGGTCTCCAGCCATTGAAATAGACGATGGTTTCTACTCGCCAGCCTTTGTCTTTGAGGAACCGAATCATGCCTTCGGCAAATCCTCCCCCCATGCTGTGGGTCACAAAGTGGAAACCATCAACTGGGCTCATGTCGAGAACGAGGTCCGCATAGTGTTGATGGGCATATTGGTAACCTTGGCACTCCCTCTTCGCATGGATGCTCACAAGGCTGTATTCCACATCGGTGAAAAAAGGAGGGAGATTGGCCTCGAAGAATCCCTTCGCTCCACGCACAAAAGAGCTATTTGCTCCTCCCCAGTAGGTACTTCCTCCGATTGGACTTCCTCCCCCCAAATAGCCGTGTACAAAGACGATTTTGGCCTGCCTATGGCCGTGAGTTGGACCAAAATCAGGAGAAGCTTGTGACAACTTTGTTTGCTTATTTATTCTCAGATATCGAATCAGCAATGCGCTGAACCCGCTCTAGCGGTACATTTAAGATACTCGTAATCTGCTCCCACGGAAATTCCGCACGAATCA
>JANQTF010000199.1 GCA_030731845.1 Bacteroidia bacterium
GGTATCATTTCGTCGCGCCAATTGGAGAAAGTTCCTGCTACGATGTGCTTGCGAGCTTCTGTGACGAGCCACAGGAAAAAGTGGAGGTTGTGAACCGAGGCAATGGTGAGAGCCAGGTATTCAGAGCTTTTGATCAAATGCCGCAGATAGGCTTTGGAATAGTGCTGATCGATCAGCAAATCACTATCCGGATCAAGGGGGCTGTAGTCCTTCGCGTATTTCTCGTTTTTGAGGTTGCGAATTCCCTCGCGGGTGTAGATGAGCCCGTGGCGCGCATTGCGTGTAGGCAAAACGCAGTCAAACATATCGACCCCCAGAGAAATGCAATGAAGCAGGTTTTCGGGTGTGCCCACGCCCATGAGGTAGCGCGGCTTGTCTTTGGGCAGAATGCGGCAGCTCAGGTCGGTGAGCTCATACATGATCTCGTGTGGCTCGCCCACTGACAAGCCGCCTATGGCATTGCCCGGCAGCTCCAGCGAAGCGATGTATTCTGTGCTTTGTGTCCGCAGATCTGCGTAGGTACTTCCCTGAATGATGGGAAAAAGATTCTGATCATGCCCGTAGAGATTGGGCTGATTCTCCCAATGCGTTTTGCAGCGCTTGGCCCATCGGTGGGTCAGCTCCATAGAGGTCTTGGCGTAGTCGTAGTCAGAAGGGTAGGGGGGGCACTCGTCGAGCACCATCATGATATCCGCCCCGATGGATCGCTGCACATCCACCACCATTTCGGGCGTGAAGAGGTGCTTGGCTCCGTCGAGGTGGTTAGCGAATGTGACGCCTTCTTCGGTAATCTTGCGGTTGTTGGCCAGCGAAAACACCTGATAGCCGCCGCTATCGGTCAGCATGGGGCGATCCCACCCGATGAATTTGTGCAATCCGCCTGCTCCTTCCAGCACCTCGGTGCCAGGCCGCAAAAACAAGTGATAGGTATTGCCCAGGATGATCTGGGCCTTGATATCATCTGCAAGATGTTGCTGTGAAACGGCTTTCACGCTGCCGACTGTGCCCACAGGCATAAATATCGGCGTTTGGATCACGCCGTGGTCGGTCGTGATCGTGCCTGCTCTGGCGCTGGATTTGGGGTCGGTGGCTGCTAAGTCGTATGTCAATTTCATGCGAGGACGAAGATAGGGGGATAGACTGAAAAATAAGCTACGCAGCGGTAAATTCGTCCCTTTGCTTATTCGCTCTCCACCTCCGCCTGATACCTCGCTGCTTCCTCCTCGGCGTAGGTGATTTCTGGCCCGAATTCTATGCCTTGGTAGATGGCTGCCAGGCTGATCTCGGCATCGAGCTCTTCTATTGTCAGGGACTGATTCATGTCAGCATGGAGGGTAAAGGTCCAGCTGTCGTCTTGGTTTCGGGCGAAATGATGCACCATGCATTCTTCCTGATACACGACGAGGTAATGTTTTAGCGAAGGAATGGCCATGTAGGCCTTGAGCTTAAATCCAAAATCGTATTGGATGGAGCTTTTGGAAATGACCTCCACAAGCAGCAAAGGGCTTCTCACGCCGTTTTTGCTCTGCTGATCGAGCGGATTACAGGTGAGCATCCCATCGGGATACAGGTAGCGGTCGCTTCTGTGGCGAAATAGCTTGACGGATTCGGAGTAGAATTTACAGCCTTGCTTAGTTGCTCGTGGTTTGAACGCAACGGTCAAGTTGGTGACAATCTCATTGTGTCGATTGGTGGCCCCAGCCAGTGCTATGATTTCTCCATCGTAATACTCGTGTCGTAGCTCGCCTGATTGATCAAGGGTCAGGTAGTCTTCCCAGCTGAGGAAGGAGTCGAAGGCAGGGTAATGCATGATGTTGCTTCTTGGTGTGTTTCAGTCAACGTTAATCTACCGAAAAAAATAGAGAAGACCAACGGACCCTTTACATCCCCAGCGCCCAATGCCAGGCAAATACGGTGGCGAGGCTCACCGGAATCCCAACGGCAATCAGCAGGCTTGCCAGGGGCGGATTGAGGTTTTTTTCCATGGCGATGATGCTTGGCGTGACCATCGGGCCCATGGCTGCTTCGAGAATGGACACATTCACAGGCATTCCCCGGAGGTTGAAAACGAAGAGGTACAGCACTGAAATGAGGGCCGGAGCGAGGAGTAATTTACTGAAAAGACCCCAGGACAGCGCCTCCCAATCTGCTTTCCCCCGAAACGGGTTTTTGAGTTGCAAGCCGATGGAAACCATCGCAATGGGCGTGAGGGTAGCACCCAGCATTTCGAGGGGCCGGGTCAACCATTCGCCCAAAGAAAAACCGGAGAGGAGGAGAACGAGGGCAACCAAAAACGCTAGAAAGGGAGGAAAACGAAGGATTTCACTGCCGATGACCGAGAGAGACCAACTTCCAGTGAGGAAATAACTCATCGCTAGAATGCCCAGGGTGCTGAGCACCAGAAAGCTGCCCGGTTGATCGCAAAGGACGGCGATTTGGAGCCCTTCTTTGCCAAAGAATGCCTCGATGAGGGGAAATCCCACGAAAGAGGTGTTGCCAAGCCCGGCCACGAGTACCAGGCAGCCTACGGTTTGGCGAGACCAGCCCCGCCATTTGCCCAGAACCACAAATAAGACCAAAGACCAGCCAAAGACAATCCAGGGCATGGCCACGGGAAACAACAGGTCCCAACTCACCTCCAGTGCAGGTAGATATCGCAGCGTGATGGCCGGAATCGATACGTAGATGAGGAAAGCGTTGAGCCCTTTGGAGGCATCTTTGGGGAACTGGGGAATGTGCTGGAAGAAGACCCCCAGCAACATGCATCCTATTACGAGAATCAGTGCAGACATTCGGTCGTGGGCTATCGGGCCAGGATTCATGCCTGACGTTGATGGCCCGAAAATACCAAATTTTCTGAGCGTTCCTTAATAGTCTATTCCATTGGGATCTCCCCATTTGCCAGACCACCAATTGATGGCCCCAACCAACATCGTGAGACCGAGGGTGGACACCACAATGATCGGGTAGGCATCTTTGTTGAAAATGGCCGATTCGGAAAAATCAAAAATAGGCGATGCGGACAGCGTGGATTCTGCTTGAAGCAGCAGAAATGAACTAAAAAATGCGATGGCACTGAAGGCCATGCCCGCACCCAGCCAGAGGATTCTGGAGAGGCTTAAATTACCATAGAGCAAAATGTAGCGGGAGATGGTGGTGAGCCATACGAGGATGAGCCAGAGAATGAGACCTGCAATGCCGGCAATTTCGGCCCAGAGCTCTCCTGGCCAGAAGCTACGCCACAGCGCCCACCCGATCAGCCCAGTGCCAAGGAGGAGACCCTTGGTGAGCATGAATCGAAAGAATCTGGCGGCAGAGTTCATGAGGACAAAGGAAAGTAGAGGTGAACAGGATTATTGAATATAGGAAATGTTTCGGATAGATGCAGGATCAATAGTAGGAAAATTGGAAGATAATCCGCCTCCCCGGCAGAATTGCCATTTCCTTATGGCAAGTCAGCCCTGCATCGCCTATTTTTGGCCCATGGGCGGAACTGATGCATCTATTTTCAGGGGATTTGAATGTGGGGGCGAGCAGCTTGATCTGCTACCCGAAAAGGCCATTTGGCTCCCGGCACATCAAGCCCTGCTCATCGCAGACCTGCACCTCGGCAAAGTGGCCCATTTTCGGAAAAATGGCCTCGCCGTACCTGCCGCCGCCGACGCTGGCAACATTCCCTTACTATCCTCTTTGATCGCCCGTTTTCCGGTCCAGAGGCTTCTATTTCTTGGAGATCTCTTTCACTCTGTCCACAATCCGGAATGGGATCTCTTTGGAGAATGGGTGGCCCGGCAGACTTGCTCTGTCACCCTGATTGAGGGGAACCACGACATTTTGCCCCGGGAACATTATCATACCTTGGGCATAGAGCTGCTTCCCCGCCTGGAGATTAACCGCCTTCTGCTCACCCACGAGCCACTGGACACAGTGCCGCCGGGCCGTGTGAATGTGTTTGGGCACCTGCACCCGGGCGTGCG
>JANQTF010000200.1 GCA_030731845.1 Bacteroidia bacterium
GTCTATGCCAAAGGGATCGGGGTAATCACCTGGACCACCGTTGAAGGGAAGCAATGGGTGCTCAAGAGGTACCGGATCAACGCGTAACACCATCATTTTCTACGCCCTCCCCCACTTTCAGCTCATTTCAAAAGGGTAACTTTCCCCCAATAAAACCTACATTCAACTAGCTATTATCAGGAATTGTGCTGACCTGAGATCAGGAAAACCCCATCAAAATACGTTATCCACATGGCAAAATCCAATGTCCCCGAATACCTCCCTCCTACCCTGCCCGATTGGCGAGCGTGGTTGGAGGCCAACCATCAGATAGCCAAAGGGTTGTGGGTGGTGTTTGCCAAAAAAGATACTGGGATCAGCTCCATTTCGGTGAATGAAGCCATTGACGAAGCGCTGTGCTTCGGCTGGGTGGATAGCGTGATCAATGGCATTGATGAAGAACGCTACAAGGTATATTTCGCCCCCAGAAACCCAAAAAGTAACTGGTCACGGGTCAACAAGGAAAAGATAGCCCGGTTGGAAGCGGAAGGCAGGCTCGCCGAGGCAGGTCAAGACATGGTGAGAATTGCCAAAAGCACAGGTACCTGGACAGCGCTTGATGAGGTGGAAAACCTGATCGTTCCTCCAGATTTACAAGCAGCGCTAGAGAGCTATCAAGGTGCGCTGGAGAATTGGGAGGCCTTTCCCAGATCTGCAAAAAGGGGGATTCTGGAGTGGCTTCTCAACGCCAAACGACCCGATACCCGCGCAAAACGCGTAGAAGAAACCGCCCAAAAAGCCGCAAACAAGGAGCGGGCCAATCAATGGCCCAGGTAATTTCTGAGGGCGAATTTCACATGGATTTTTCGAGAAAACACCTCGCGAGCTGCCCATGATCTCTCTTTTCGATTCACATGAACATCTCATCATATGAAAATTATTCCCTATATTCATACGAGGGAAGGCAATTCCCCTTAACCGAACCTATCTCCTACTCCCCTCATTCTCTCCATTATGAGAACCTTACAAATCAATCACCTCGCTGTGCTGGCAGCGGTTGTGGCACTTTCAGGCTTTGGTGCCCTCTGGTACGGTCCGCTCATGGGCGACCAATGGATGCGCCTCGTCGGGCTAGATATGGCTACCATTGAGGCGAATCCTCCCGGTATTGAAGTTTGGATTTCCAATCTTGTGAGTACCGTGATCCCCGTGTATGTGCTGGCCTGGCTTTTTGTGGAGCTCAAGGTAGAAACTGTTGTGAAAGGTGCTATGCTTGGACTTGTGATTGGCTTCGCATTCTTCTTTCTGAGAAATCTCACCGGAAATCTGTTTGCTCAGCAGCCTTATGGACTCACCTGGGTGGATGGAGGCTACAACATGGCCTGTTTCCTGATGGCAGGTGCCATTTTGGGAGCCTGGCGAAAATATAAAGTGGTCCAAGCCGCTTAAGTGAGATAAGATTCCCTACTACTACCCAAAATGCGACCTCCCATGGGGGTCGCATTTTTGTTTGTGGCCTGTAGGCTTGCCATGTTCGGCTCTTCATGCTTTCTTACTACCTTGCGTCTTCATTCGTCAACAAACATTCATGCTCGAAATTGGAACGCATCAAGTCCTGGAAGTAGCCCGCCTCACGCCCATCGGTGCTGTGCTGCGCAATATTTACGGCGACGAGGTGCTACTCCCCGGCAAATATCTGCCTGAAGGCACTGTCGCTGGCACGGGGCTGGAAGTTTTTCTCTATAAAGATCACGAGCATCGCCCCATTGCTACCACACTGGAGCCCCTCGTAACGTTGAATAAAATTGCCTTGCTGCGGGTCAAGGCCGTGAGCGATCATGGGGCTTTTCTCAGTTGGGGGGTTGAAAAAGACCTATTCGTGCCGTTTAGGGAGCAAGTCGGTAAGATGCGGGCAGGAGAAGATCATCTCGTGATTCTCTATCTCGATGATCGCACTGATCGCCTCGCCGCCTCGGCCAATCTTCATCGCTTTCTGGATAATGAAGCCATCAGCGTAGCGGATAGAGAGGAAGTGGAACTCGTGATTTGGGACAAAACCGACCTCGGATACAACGTCATCGTGAACTACCTTCACAAGGGCCTGATTTATGACAATGAGATTTTCTCCCCGATCAAAACAGGAGATGTCAGAAAGGGCTATGTGAAGCAGGTGCGCCCCGATAAGAAGCTCGACATCACGCTCAACAAGCCTGGCTACGAAGGGGTGGAACCCAATGCCGAGAAAATCATGAATATGCTCCAGGCAAATTCCGGATTTTTGCCCTATACCGACAAAAGTGATCCGCAGGAGATCAGCTCCAACTTCGAGATGAGCAAAAAAACCTTCAAAAAAGCGCTGGGAACCCTCTACAAGCAGCGCATGGTGCGACTAGAAGAAGACGGGATCTATCTGGCATAATGCTCCGAAGTATTTAGCCTACCTTTGTGCCTCCATACGTTTCCTTATGAAATTTACCGATTACCGGATCGCGCCAGAGCTGAAAGACAATCTGGAAAGGCTGGGCTTCAACCGGCCCACCGATATTCAGTTCAAGTCGATTCCCCATGTGCTTCAGGGGGAAGATGTGCTGGCCGTGGCCCAAACCGGCACAGGCAAGACCGCCGCATTTGCGATCCCGATCATTCATATTCTTCACGACAAAAAAATCTCCAAGCGGCCCGATGGCGTGAAAGCGCTCATCATGGCACCTACCCACGAGCTCGTGATACAGCTCACGTCGGTGTTTCATAAGCTGGGGCAACAAACCCGCGTCAAAACCTTCGGTATTTTTGGGGGCGTGGATCAAATGCCGCAGATCGCGACACTCAACCGAGGCGTGGACATTCTCGTGGCCACCCCCGGTCGCATGTTTGACCTCGTGAGCCAGGGCCACCTCGACCTTGAGCAGGTAGAGATTCTCGTGCTCGACGAGGCCGACCACATGCTGGCGCTTGGGTTTTTGGCTGATATTCAGCAGCTTACCAAACAGCTTCCTCGCCGCAGGCAGACCTTGTTTTTCTCCGCCACGATTGATGAGGAGATCAAAAAACTTGCCTATTCGCTGGTGAAAAATGCCATCCGCATTCAGATTTCGCCCAAAGATCCGGTTGCCAAAAACATCACGCACGGCGTCGCCTTCATTGAAATTGACGACAAGCGATTTTTTCTGGAGCGAATGATCAAGGAAAATGAGGACAAAAAAATCCTCGTATTTGTGCGGACCAAGGTTCGGGCCGAGCGCGTGCAGCAAGCCATGGCTCGCGCGGGGATTGTGGCCGAGACCATTCACGGAGACAAAACCCAGCACGACCGCAGGTCTGTGATGATCAGGTTCCGGTCCGGAGAACTTAAGGTGCTGATCGCCACCGATCTCACCGCTCGCGGCGTGGACATTCCGCAGGTCGATTATGTGATCAACTATGACATGCCCGAGCAGGACGAAAACTACGTGCACCGGGTAGGCCGCACAGGTCGCGCCAGTCACAAAGGGCAGGCAGTGTCTTTTTGCAGTGAGGAAGAAAAGCCGATTTTGGCGAAAATAGAGGCCTTCCTGGGCCACAAAATCGAGCAGTTGGGGATCAATGAGGCGGAGTATCAGGATACCATCCTCTTCACCGAAGACACAGACAACAACTGGAAGGCTCTGATGAAACAAGCCGAAGAGAAGACATATAAACCGAAGAAGAAGCGCTCGAAAAAGAAATAGGGCCTGGATCATGGTCATAAAAAAAGCCGCAGATCATTTTCTGCGGCTTTTTTCTTATCGAAAGGTTAGGACCTATCCATGACCACCTCGGTCCCGTCGGCGAAGAGGGCGAAGCGGCCTCGCTCTCGTGGGTGCACGTGAGCGTGCGTGGGCCAGGGCCATCCGCCAAACTGTGTTTCCTGGAATTCCTGCAAAGCCGATCGAATTTCCTCCTGCGTATTCATCACAAAAGGGCCATACTGAACCACAGGCTCGTGCTGTGGTTTCCCTTGAAGAAGGAGCAAATGCGCTTCTTCGGGGCCATTTTCCAATACTGTTTCCCGGTCCGCGTGAAGCTTGACCGAATGATAAGGGCTTATGGCCTCTCCCGCTACGCTGATGCTGCTTCCTTTGTAAAAATACAGCGTGCGATTGGCCAAAGCGGAGGCCGCCGGCAGAGACCAAACCGCACCGGGTGCCATCTTGATGGTCCAAATGGCCACTTCGTTGTCAGTGTTGGCGGCCCATGAATTTGGCGCTGGCGCAGGCGCAGTCAGGGTACCGATTTGCCCGGCAATCACATTTACCTCCGTCTGCCGATTTTGCTCATCTGTGTGGGAGAAAACCGGGATAGATTCATGCCAAAGCATGGCAAAATGCGGCTCGGCGAGTTTTTTGGCGCGGGGCAGGTTGAGCCAGATTTGAAATAATTCGAATGGATTGTCCGAGTCCTGATTGAGAAGGGGGAACATCTCACAATGTTGCACGCCTTTGCCAGCGGTCATCCACTGCACATCGCCGTCTCCAAAGCGGCCTGCCGCTCCTAGCGAATCGGAGTGATCCACGAGCCCTTTGCGGGCGATGGTGACCGTCTCGAAGCCACGGTGCGGATGAGCCGGAAACCCCGGCACGGTGCGCCCGTGATACATCCGAAATCCGTCTTTCCCTTGAAAGTCATTGCCCAACTGCCGACCAGCCAACGACACAGTCGGCCCCATTTGCTCGTTGCCGGCGGGGTAAAAATCTTCGTGGTGGACACAGAAAAGAAAGGGGTCGCTGGTTTCCCAAGGAAACCCAAGCGGGGCAATTTGCTTGATTGGAGAAGTGGACATCTGCGTTGATTTGCCTGGAAAAACCGTTTTTCCCAGCATCCGACTAAACGAAGGCTGATAATAAATGTTTAAACATTGTTTCTCGACTCTCCACGCCATCAGGTGGCAGAAAGCATCAAGGGGAGGTTCTCGAAGCGATTTCTACATCTACGCTTTTGCGCAAAGAAAAAGAAGGCAGACACCCTGCCAAGCAGGCCAACGCTACCACGACACTGGGAAGATTGCTCTCGCTCAAGGGAATGCCGCGAATCGGAAAACTGGCCACGAAGGCGAGGTTGGCCAAAAACAAGAATGCCATGGTGGCAATGATGGCTGTCGTAGATTGCTTGCGCTTGAGAAGCTCTTCCATCGTGAGGTTTTGGAGCTTGACGGGTTCCTTTGCCATGGGTACTTTTATTGAAAAGAATGATCAGGAAAATCATTTCGAATTGCTTAACTAATTACGACCATTTTTGTTAAAAAACCAGTCTGACCATCCCGTTATCGCCTTTTATTGATCATTTCACATGAAAATCCCGCTCATTTTTTTCCTGACATTTCTCTCCTTCCCCTTCATATTCAGCCATGCACAAGGGCAAGATCGCGAGAAAACGATGCAGGTAATCCGCGACGTCACCACGATGATTGCGCGTGATTCGGCGAATGCAAAGCTGTATGCGGGCAGGGCAACTTTGTATCAGATGCTCGAAGATTTTGATGCAGCGATTGAGGATTTGAGCTGGGCGCTTGCCTATAGCCCCGAAGATCCTGAGAGATGGGTGCTGTACAAAAACCGGGGAAGGTTGCGGTTACAGATCGGCGAGCTACAATTGGCCTTGGAAGACTACACCGAAGCGCGGCGACTCAACCCCGAAAGCGGAGAACTGTGCATCCTTACAGGAATCGTGAGATACCAACTCAATGCCCTTACCGAAGCCTGCGAGGACTTCCGACAAGCCTTGAGCTTGGGTGCAGAAGAGGCCAAGCCATTGCTGGCAGCCGTCTGTGGGGAGTGATTGCGTGTAAACGAATCTAAAAATTGAATTATGGAAAAGTCCGTGATAATTGCTCTTTGAAATATCATTCCTTAACACTTTTCTCATGATCCGCACAATCCTTACCATCGGCCTTATGGCCATTGTTTCCCACACCTTTTCGCAAGACCTCAAAAGCCTGAGAGAGATTTTCCTGATCATGGAAAAATCTAAATTGGCATACGAGCTCGATTTTAATGAAGACAAACAGTACCCGACCTATGAGCGAAAGCGGCTCTATAACAATTACTATCTGGAGATAGATGAGCAAGGCAACCGGCTGTTTCGCACATATGAACCAGATTCGGCTGCTGCCATTCCGCTCACCCAAGCAGAAACCTATTTTGGGGCCCAAAAGATTGCCGAGGCGAGAGGGAAATATCAAGAGGCATACGCTCTTGATTCCAGCAACTTCAGCACCCTGACCTACATTGCCCAAACCTATGGCATAGAAGGAAATTGGGAGATGGCAGAAAAATATTACCTCAAAGCACTGGAGAAAAATCCTGTGGATTATATGAACCATTGGTTCATCGCTGACACTTATCGGAATACAGACAGGCAAAACCTCTGCTTGTATCACTTGATCCTTGCCCATTTGTACAACAGAAACCACGAGGCGATCCTACAGGAATTGACCGAGACCCTGGCCCTCTCTAAGATCAAGGTGCCGGACTGGACCTTTAGCCCTAAAATAGAGATGGCACAGGTAGGACGAGAGCAAATCTCGGTTCAATCATCCCAGGAATGGCTGTCTTATGCCATCGTGAAGGCTGTGTGGGAATATGAGCCAGGATATCGGGAAAGCTATGGGGTAGAGGAAGGTCAATTCACCGTGCTGGAAGAGTTTGAGGCCTTGGCAGCTTTGCTAGATGGTGTAAAGGCCAACAAGAAATTTGGAAAAACCCCCATGATGAAGGTCCTGGCAAATTCCCTTGATGAAAACAACCTTGTGGGATTTGTGATCTATGAAATTTTCCTACCTCAATACCCCAATGTCGCGGTGCAGCTCAGCGAAGGACAAATGGTCAAAACCGCCTCCTACTTCCTTCAACTCCGGTGTAGCGGAAAAACGATGCCATTTGAAAGCCTAATCCCATAAACCAATAGCCCTCGCTAGTCCTGACGGACGGCGAGGGCCTTCTTGATCTCATAACAAGTTACTCCTTCACAATGAAGATCTTATTGTCGTGCTGCTGCACCATCACGGCATCGGCAGCTTCTTTGAGATCTTTGACCGTGAAATTCACGATGGTATGAAGGCGCAGGCCTGTGCGCATCTCCACGTCGAATTTATCGAGCAGCAAGGACTGAAAGTCCCGGTTCTGCGGCTTGTTATCCACACAAAGCATGAGTGAAATCGCTGAGTTCTGCACGAGATTGAGCTTCACGCCAGATTTGTATAGCTGATCGAACACCTCTCTGATGAGCAACTCCTCCATGAAGGAGAAATCTTTGGGTTTGATCCGGATATAGGTCTGGTCTTTTTTGAGAATGTAGGATGGAATGACCGTGGCATTGGTCTGGGAGGAAATCACGGTTCCGGGTGCCTCTACATTCAAAAAGCTCTTCACATGGAGCGGAATGTTGCGATTGAAGATCGGCTTTATGGTCTTGGGGTGAATGACGGTAGCCCCGTAGAAGGTCATCTCGACGGCCTCCTCATAAGACATGTTGTCGATTTTGATGGTATTCTGCCGAATGCGGGGGTCGCCGTTGAGGATACCGGGCACGTCTTTCCACACGGTGAGACTATCTGCCCCGAGGCAGTGGGCAAAGATGGAGGCTGTGTAGTCAGAGCCTTCCCGGCCCAGGGTGGTGGTTTTGCCATCAATGGTGGAGCCAATGAAGCCCTGTGTGATCACGATGGCGCCGGGCTGAAGCAGAGGAAGCACCTCGCGCCGGATGTTTTCCTCTGTGAGGGTCCAGATCACACCTGCCTGCTTGTAGGTAGCATCGGTTTTCACGAGAAGGCGGGCATCCACCCAGATGCTTTGTTGCCCCTTTTCCAGCAAAAATCCAGAGACAATCGTGGTGGAGAGAATTTCTCCATAAGACACGATGCGGTCATAGGTGCGGGAGGGAAATTCTTCTAGCAGCAGAATGCCCTGGACAATGCGCTCTACTTCACGTAGCAGCTGATTCACCTGATTGGCCACGGCCTCTCCTTTTCCTTCTCCGAAAAGGTCGCTCACCATCTTGAGGTGAAAGGCTTTGATGGCCGCAAACTGATCGAGCGCCTCCTGCTCCTTGCCATCGCGGGCAAGGTGGGCAAGTAGCTCAAGGTGGTTGGTGGTTTTATCAATCGCAGAGATCACGACCAATAAGGGATGGGCACTAAATTTTCCCAGAATCTCAGCCACGTTGCGGATCGCATCAGGATTTTTTACCGATGCTCCCCCAAATTTCATCACACGCATGTTCAGGTAGTCAAAATGTATTCCTTTCTACAAAGGCGGGGCAAAAGTAACCAGTTTCCCTGGGAGGGGAAACTGGTTGAGGCATGTGAATCACAAGATTTCGGGGATATTCTAAGAGCAGACTTACAAAAACATGTCTGTATCCTGTTTGCGGGAGATGGCAAAGGCTGCATTCACGAGCCCCACATGGCTGTAGGCCTGTGGGAAGTTGCCCCATTGAGAGCCATTGGAAGCATCGACATCTTCGCTCAAGAGCCCGACATGATTGCTGTACCCAACCAATCGCTCAAAGATTTCGATGGCTTCGTCGAGTCGGCCCACATTAGCCAGGGCTTCGACATACCAAAATGCACAGATGAGGAAGGTGGTCTCCGGCGTGCCGAAGTCGTCGGCGTGCTTATAGCGATAGAAAAGCCCTTCGGGGGTTTTCAGCTCCTCCTCGAGCACCTTGAGGTGCTGCTTGGCCCGATCGCTTGTGGGATCGAGATAGCCCATGGTGATCAGGTGAAGTTGGCTGGCGTCAAGGTTTTTGGTTTCGATGGCCTGGGTATAAACTCCCCTTTCCTCGTCAAAACAGGCTTCGATCTGCTTTTTGGATTCCTTGACGAGTCGCTCGGCGAGGCTCATCATGTCGTACTCGCGATACTCGCGAGCGATCTTGAGGGCGGCATTTGCCCCTGCCCAATGAAATAGGAAAGTATAGCCATGGCTTTGCGCTTTGTTTCGGAACTCCCACAGGCCCGCGTCGGGCTCATACATGGTGTCTTCAATTTTGTGAAGAATGCGAGTCACCAAAGACAGCAGATTCCGTCGATCTTCCTGAATCAGGCGTTCATCCACAAAAAGGGGAAGCAAGGAAACGAGGACTTGCCCATAGACATCATTTTGGATATGTTCATAAGCCTGATTGCCCACTCTAACCGGTTTATTCCGTCCGAGATAGCCGTCGAGGTCGAGAATGCGCTCGGTGAGGGTGGCCTCACCGCTGATGGAATAGAGTGGCTGGAGGCGATCACCGGGTTGAAGGTTGATGGCAATGTTCTCGATATACTGGGCATACTGCATCAACTCGGTGAAATGACCGATGTTGGTGAGGGCCTTGAGGGTGTAGTGCGTGTCGCGAATCCAGCAATAGCGGTAGTCCCAGTTTCGTCCGGACCCGTCAAACTCCGGCAGGCTCATGGTGGAGGCGGCAATGATGGCACCGGTATCCTGAAACTGGTGAATCTTGAGCGCCAAAGCAGACCTGATCACCGCTGCCTGATGAAACTTGCCGATGGAAGTGCGCAGCACCCACTGTCGCCAATAGGCTTTGGTTTTGTGATAAAAGGTATCGATGGTGGTTTCTAATTCAGCTTCCAGTGGAATGCCCCAAGTAAGCGCGAGGTATTTGGTATCGTTGAGAACGAAGGGTTTTTCTTCAGCCACAAAGGTAAGGGGCACATTGGTGGTGAGCCTCACCTGCTGCTCAAGACCTGTGTAGCGAATGTGGGAGCTCCCATAGAGCAAACTGGGCTCAATCTTGCCATAGTCGCCCTTGGGGCGACAAACCACCCGCACTTTGGGTGTGCCTTCTATCGGCACCACACGCCTAGCCAAAAACAAGGGCTTGTAATAGCGCTCAAACTGATTGAAACGAGGCGCAAAGTCCACGACTTTATAACTTCCGTCCTGACAATGAAATTCAGTGACAAGGATGTTTGTGTTCGGAATATAATATTGTTTGGTGGTGTAATTTTCGCTGGCTGGCTTGATGGAAAATTCGCCGCCTTTTTCTGGGTCCACCATGCTTCCAAACAGGAAGCTGCTGTCGAAGCGAGGCCAACAAAGCCAGGAAATATTAGAATCTGTACCGATCAGGGCGAGATAGGCACAATTGCCAATCAGGCCATAGTTGTAGGTATGTTTAGTCATTCGTCGATGGGATAATGAAAGGATGATGGCTCAAAATAGCCCCAGAATGCTTATAGTTCCCAACGATTTACCCGTATTTATGACGAAAAGGTGGCTTTCAGGCTGAATTGATCCACAAGGTCAAAGAAAAAATCAAGAAAGGGCTTTTGCAGCCATCTTCCTTACAACCCATTCACGGGCCAGGGCATCGGCTTCGTATAAATCTTCGAGGGTTGGCCTGAGCACAAATGGAACGGCATCCATGGCAGCTTCGTTGAGGTCTGCGATGTCGGTAAAGGAGATTTTTTCCTGCCGAAACAAGAGATTGGTTACTTCATTGGCGGCATTGAGCGCACAGGGCGCAGTGCCGGCGAGCTCCATAGAGCGATAGGCAAGCGCAAGATTTTTAAACACACGCTGATCGACCTGCTCAAAGGTGAGGGCAGGATAATCGAGAAAGGAAAAACGAGGAAACGGATTGCTGATCCGGGCCGGATAGGCCATGGCATACTGGATCGGCAAGCGCATGTCTGGTAAACCCATCTGTGCCTTCATGCTGCCGTCTTCGAACTGAACGAGGGAATGAATGATGGATTGCGGATGCACCACGACGTCGATTTGCTCATTGGAGAGCTGAAAGAGCCATTTTGCCTCTATCACTTCCAGGCCTTTGTTCATCATGGAAGCTGAATCGATGGTGATTTTGGCGCCCATTTCCCAATTGGGGTGCTTGAGTGCCTGGGCTTTAGTGACACGGCGGAGCTGATCAATGCTGTAGCCGCGAAAAGGCCCGCCCGAAGCAGTGAGGTAGATTTTTTCGATGGCATTGCCTGATTCGCCTACCACACATTGAAACAGTGCCGAGTGTTCGCTGTCCACCGGAATGATGCTCACATTGTGGGCCTTGGCCAGCGTAGTGATGATTTGGCCCGCGACCACGAGGGTCTCCTTGTTGGCCAAGGCGATAGTTTTGCCGTGCCTCACAGCAGCTACCGTTGGCCTTAGCCCCGCAAAACCTACCAGTGCTGTGAGCACCATGTCCACATCATGGCGAATGACCACCTCTTCCAGTGATTCGGCGCCAGCCATCACGACAATCCCCTCATGGACAAGTGCTGATTTCACCTGCTGATAGGCTTTCTCATCCGCTATCACGACCACCTTGGGCCGGTACTTCAGCGCCTGCACGATCAGGAGGTCGGCATTTTGCCCACCGGTGAGTACAATTACCTCGAATTTTTCAGGGTGGCAAGACACCACCTCCAAGGCTTGGGTACCAATAGAACCAGTGGAGCCTAAGATGGCTATTCGAGTGGGCATGGATAGGGACATGTGGCAAGAATTATCGAAAAACTAAATACGGAGACCAAATTACGTCTGAATTGTTCGTGAATGAAGCTGGCATCAAAGGAAAACGAAAACCCTTTCTGCTGAAATCACCTACAACCAGAACACGGGTTTTTCCTTGAATAAATCTGCCCATTCGGGAGGAAGGCCAAAGTTTTGGCCGTAAAAATCATCCATATGGCCCAGGGTTTCATTCGACAACAATCCCGACAACTCAGCAATGGCCGTAGAACTTACCACATAGGGCCATAGGCCGAGGACCAGGGAGTCACCCTCGCATAGCGCCGCAATCTGATACTCGCCTTCCTCTTTGATGCTGTTGCCAGTGATCATGCAAGTTGACAAATGACGGTCCACATCAGGGAAATCCTGCTCAAAAACCTCCATGATTCTCGCCTGAAAATCAACACGTTGAGAGATAAATTGCTGGATGGCCAGCATGGACTCTTTGGAAATCTGGCTTCGCATGTCTCCTGCACAATCGAGACATATTGCATATCCAAAGAGGACTTCATTCAGCCCAAGTTCTTTGTTTCTCCGGATGACTTTTTCAACCATGTATGGCTTCGGTGGAGACTGTAGGTCTAGTTCACAGATCCTACAATGGGCAAATGGTTTACCCGTTTCCTCATCCTTCACCAATTCCGGAATTTCTACCCGATGTCCGTCGAGGGGCCACATTTCATTCATGAATTTGCTTATTGCGGTTCACCGTGAAAGATGCAGGATTCCCCTCACACTCCCAAATTTTGAGCAGGCGGGAGGTAATCTCTCTCCTTTCTTCGTCTTCTCTCTCAAGAAGGCATCATACGATGCGGTCAGGGGCAACATTTATGGCCAGGCTGATTCATCCATGAAATTATTGATGCACAGAAGCAAACTATTTCCGACCTTACCGAAAGCGTTGAGCAACTGGAAATTCTGATCAAACAACACCTCAACAACTGAATTAGATATGAAAAACTCTGTGATTTTCACCTTATTGATCCTTGGCACGACCATTCTCACCGCACAGACGATCGATCGATCGGTGATTGGGGCCTATGGAGCGAGTGGCACGGCAGGAGCTATCCAAGTAGATATGACGGTGGGAGAAGTAGCCATAACAACCGGTCAGGCTGGGAGCATTATTGTGACTCAAGGCTTTCATCAGCCGGGTGCCGGGATCACTGGCATAGCAGATGAGCTTGGGGTGAAAGTGGATTATTCTCTGTATCCAAACCCCACCTCTGACCTGATCACACTGGAGCTCACTGCTGCGGCACCTTCCAAGATCAAGGTAGAAGTAATTGATGCCCGCGGCAGGCTTACCGCCCTGGAAAGTAAAGAGATTACCCTCGGACCGACTACTTCCACCCTTGAGTGGAACACCGAGAATCTTGCAGAAGGATTCTATATGATAGTGGTCAAAAGCGTAGATGGAAATATCGCAGGAAGCTTTCGTTTTCAAAAGCGATAAGGCCAGTTTTGATCCAGAGAAGATCAGCTTATAGCCTTGTCGCCTCCGTGGTTAAGCTAGGCTTCCTCAACAGCAGGAAAAACGAGGGTAAAAATAGCGCCTTTGCCCTCGTCTGAATCTACGAGAATCGATCCCCCATAGAGTTGCATAATCTTCTTGCAGATGCTGAGGCCAACTCCCGTGCCCTCGTATTCTTCCTGATTATGGAGACGCGTAAACAGGTCAAAAATCTGCTCTTGGTATTCTTTCTTGATCCCGATTCCATTGTCAGCAACATGGATCATGGTAGTGCCATTCATCAGTACTTCACCGCTTATGCGGATGAGGGGCTGAGGGGATCTATTGTATCGAATTCCGTTTTGGATGAGATTTAGGAGAATCAACTCCAGATGAGATTTCTGGATGGTCAGATCGGGCAATGAAGCCACCTCGATATTGGCCAGAGCCATATTGAGGGAGCTATGCTGTTTTAGTTGCTCAAGGACCAAAGCAGGCGAGGTTTTCCTTTCGTATCCAAATCCAGATTCACCCTCGATGCTCGAATAGCTAAGAATGTCTTCTACCACTTGGTAGAGATGGGATGCATCTTTCTTAACCAGAGAGAAATATTTCTGTTGTTGGGAAGTCATTTTGGTGCCGAGCTTCCTTTCGGCGAGAGTGAGGAGGTTTGTGATATTTTTGAGAGGAGATTTGAAATGATGAGAGGCGGCAGAAGCAAACTGTGCCAATTCGTAGTTGGCGTCTTCCAATTCATGATTCCGCTCTTTCAGGTTATCCATGAGGATATCTACCTCTCGCTCAAACTGATCTTCTTCGAGGCTAATAAATCGAAAGACGATGATGATGGAGGACAAATTGGTGGCAAACATGAGCAAGAAAAAAAATAGCTCCCCATGAACCTCCTCAAGCGGCCCGTTAATGGCCAGGATGAATTCTGCAATGGCGTTAAAAACCAGCAAAAACAGAAGGAGAAATATTCTTTGCTTCCAGGTTTCAACCAATACTACAATGGTTAACCCCATGACGAGATTGGTCATATCCCCCCCTATGCTTCTCCCATATACTAACGTCAGGGCATCCACACTTATGATGCTGAGCATAATAGAGCCCAACCGGGAAGCGAGATAATACCCTTTGTGGATGAAAAACAGTGAGAATGCAAGAATCCCAATGATCAGAAAAGCTACGATGGCCCCAAGTCCGTTCCCCACAATCAATGCCCCTGCCATGACGATGGCCATGACAAGTGAGATGACCATGCTCATCTGATTAAATAATTTGATTCGAAAATTTTCTCTCCAGCCGATCCCTTTCCTCAATCCGATGTGTTGAATCGCATGAATAAATGTGATAACATGTTGCCTGCCTTGAGTGTACAGCTGCATAAACCCGGGATGAAAAAATGAAAAGAAAGAATGATTGTGGTGAGTTAACGAGAAGAGGTTTGGGAAGTAGAATTCCTCAAAACATCATGGACAGGCAGCATATCAAACTTCATGTGAAAACAAGTACCTTTTCCAATCTCTGATTCCATGGCCATCTCGCCATGATGGAGGTCCAAAATCTTCTTACAAATAGACAGTCCGATGCCAGTTCCTTCCACCTGCTCTCGGCTATGAAGTCGAGTGAATGGGTTAAAAATGGCTTGGTGATATTCCTCCGAAATTCCAATTCCGTTATCGCATACACTCAGGTGAATCACTCCATTTTCCTCAATACTGGAAACATCAATCGTAGGCCTGGGAGAATCATTATATTTCAACCCATTTTGAATAAGGTTCTGAAGGAGGAGTTCCGAATGTGAGACACCGAGTGGCACAGGCATCAGCTTTTCGTATCGAATAACACCATTGGTTCGGGCCAAGAGCTCTGCCAGATTGGATTGTATTCTGTCGAGTAGTGGTGACAGATCCGTTTTGGTCGCTATAAATCGCTGTTGATAGCCCTCCACAGTAGAGTAAGACAAAATATCTTCGATAAGCCTAAATAAATGCTGACTATCGTCCTTGACGATGGAAAGATATTTCGACACGGTGGGCTCCGTTTCAAGTGGGGAAGTTTTTTCAATTAGCCCAAGTAGGTTGCTGATATTTTTCAATGGTGATTTCAAGTGATGGGAAGCCGTGTAAGCAAACTGCCCAAGTTCTTCGTTCACGCTTTTGAGGTTCTTGTTTTTCTTTTGAAGGTCTTTGACCAATACGCCTAATTCGATTTCATATCTTTCGCCCAGATTACTAAAATATACCATGATCACAATCATGGAGATAAAATTGGTCAAAAAGACCAAATGATACATAAACCCAACATAGTCCATCTCAAAGACCGGTCCATTCTCAGATAAGTACCATTCTGCTCCGATAAACTCGCTAAACACCAGAATCAGCAGCCGCGCCTTAATCTTGGTGGAGTCAAATAAGATGAGAATCCCCAGGCTCATCACCAAAGTAGATAAATAGATTCCGAGTGAATGCCCAAACAAACAGGTCAGGATAGACAAAAAAGTGTAGAGAGGGACAATCGCTACCAATCTGGCGGAATTATGGAAATCCCTTGAAGCCAAATACTTGGCAGTACAAATAAATAAAATCATCGCGACCCCTATGATGGTTCCATATACATCCTTAACGATTACATTGGCGATTACAATTAACAGTATTATCGGAATGATGATCATGAGAATCCTGTTGAGGAATAAGATCCTGTTTTTTTCTCGCCATGAATAGTCTTCCCGATACCCGGCTCTTTCCCAGGTTGAGATCAGAAGTTGAATAGTATGGAGGGCTTTTCTGGATTTTTGTGCAAGGGAAGGAGAAGGTTGTGTGGTCGTATAATCGCGATCCGGCATAACGCACCTGGGGGTTTATTTGAACGATTGTACAACAATTATACCTTAATAATATTCGGTTTCCTCAACAATATGAAGGAATTGCTGTCGTGCACAATCCTAATCATCCGCATTCAATCAATTACCCACTAATAATCCTTCTCCAATAGTCAAATGTCCTATTTGCCATAAATACCTTAATCTACTCAGCGCCGAAAACTCAACCTGTATGTTTCCCTCCACGAGGATCAGGTTGGCCCGATAACCTGGTCTTACATATCCCCAGGAATCCTCCATGCCCAAGGCCCTTGCAGCTACAGATGTGGCTGCTTGCAGGATGTGAACTGTACTGATTCCGGCATCATGCAGAAGGCCTAGTTCGTCCAAAAGGCTTTCGCCCATATAGACGGACTCCCCTGCTTCAGCTCCAGAACCTATCAAAACGCCCATGCTATCGGCCAAAAACATGGTACGTTGCAAGTCGGCGAGAAGTGCTGCATCATCTTTTGCGCGCATGAGCACAGGCACCCACACAACGCCGCGATCGCGCAGCAATTTGGCGGTTTCCGCAGATATTGGGAATCGGGTAC
>JANQTF010000201.1:0-2791 GCA_030731845.1 Bacteroidia bacterium
TTCCCCCGCCCCCTCCTTCCGATTCGACTTACGACTACTTCCCCTTTGCCAATCAAACCATCGGGCAGGTGCACATGATGCCAGGGACCAAAGTTGTGGATACCACGGGCTTCATTCAGGGAGTTGATGGATTTGTCAACCCCATTGAATTTGACCGTGCTGTCAATGCCAATATTGCTATCCCCGCAGGCGACTCCTCTGCCTATCTCGACTTTCTCGCAGATTCTGGACTGGTTGTGGGAATCACAGACAATGGAAACGATGCTGGCGGACTCGCGTTGAGATATACCTCCAATAAATTCCCCAATGGCGTAAACACTAAGACGGCAGCCCTTCGTTGGAATGGTGGCTGGAATGGATACCGCAGGTCTGGAAAGTGGGCCCATTATACCCTGGCTTTCCCAGAGGGCGATTATCAGTTTGTCTATCGCTTCCGCGACGACAACGGTTCCTCACACAGCCTTCACAAGCTTCGGGTCACGGTGTTTGATGTGATGAACACCACCGATACGCTGATGGATTATACCATTGACCTGAGCGATGATGGAGCAGGAGCATTCAATGCTGCCCACATGCCCGGCGACACCGTGGACAACGTGATCTATATTGGTGGAAACGATAGCATCAACAGTGGTTATGCCAAAGGGCTTCCCGTTCTGACCATTCCCACGGCTGGTAATTATGTGTTGCGCCTCGAAGAACTGGCCACCGGCCAGGGAATGTTCTCTACATTCACCTTCAACACTACCACCGACTCCATGCCTCCACCGCCCCCACCGACCGACACGCTCTATGCCTACTTCCCTTATGCTGGTCTTAGCATTGGAAACAAGCACATGATGCCCGGCGGCCTTATTTCAGATACCACAGGAAACGATGACCCTGCCCTGGTGAATCCATGGGAGTTTGACCGTGCGGTGAATGCCGATATCATGATTCCGGCTGGAGATTCCACTGCCTACCTGGATTACCTCGCCGATTCCGCTGCCGTATTTGGAATCACTGACAATGGCAACGACGCTGGTGGAGGTGTGAAAAGAGGATATGTTTCTACCAAATTCCCCAATGGGGCGAATGCCAAGTCAGCGCCTATTCGCTGGAACAATGGCTGGAACGGATGGCGCAGAACGGGGAAATGGGCTTACTACACCATGAATTTCCCCGAAGGAAACTATCAATTTGTGTATCGCGCTCGGGTAGATGGGGGTACTTCATTTAGCCAGCATGGCCTGAGGCTCACCCTGTTTCCTGTGACCAATGTCACTGATACCATCGCCGATATCACGGTGGACCTCAGCGACGACGGGGCTGGTAGCCTCAAAGACCTCTTCGCGCCCGGCGATACCATTGACAATGTCATCTACATTGGCGGGGGAGACTCTACCAACTTTGGCTACAGCCGTTTCTTCCGGGTAGTGGATGTGATCACCATCCCCACCGCCGGTGACTATGTTTTCCGCTACGAAGAGACCATCCCCGGAGCTGGCCAATTTGCCAACTTCACCTTCAACACGGAGGTCATGGCAGATACCACCGGAGGCGATACGACCATCTCGATCGGAGACATGAGGCCTGAAAACCTCCTCCAGATGTATAGCTATGACAACAAAGTTGTGATAACGTTTAGTGAACGTGTGAATGCAACCATTTCTATTGCCAACATTCATGGGCAACTGTTGATGTCCAAAGAATTCAGTGGCGCTAAGTTTGAAGAAGAGGTTCCGGTTGCAGATGGAGTATATCTCCTGATGGTCGAGACCGCTGACGGATACGCAGTGCGAAAGATTCACCTTCACGACCAGTAAGTATTTGGTTTTGGTTTTGGTTTGGTTTTATACAAAGCCGCCCTCCTGTCGGAGGGTGGCTTTTTTTCTTTGTACTCCAGCACAGATGGTGCATGATCCCGGCTGCTTCCTTTCTCCTCACAAGCGCAAGTCCGGGTCAGATTTGGCCGGAAACGCAGAAGAAAATGTGGATGGTAAAACATCCTGAACAATAGGGCAATGACGGGGAGGGGGTAGGCGCTAGGTTTTGGGAATGAAAACGACTTTTTTCCTCTTTCTCTCATTGCTTCTTTCGGTAGCCGGACTCGCCCAGTCCGAGCCCTTCACCATGACGCAGATCGGGCCTGCGCAGTCCCTCAATTTTCCCTGGGAAATCACCTATGGACCCGATGGGTTCTTATGGATCACCGAGCGGGAAGATGGACAGGTAACCCGCGTGGATCCCGTCACGGGGCAGCAGGATGTGATCCTCACCATTGCCAATATGTATGTAAACGACCGACAAGACGGTCTCTTGGGCATGGCCCTTCACCCAGAGTTGGGGCAAGGCACGGGGCAGGATTTTGTGTATCTCTCCCACACCTACTGGCAAGGGAGCCGAAAACAGAAAATCGTGCGCTACAGCTACACCTTGAACCCAAACGGCACCGGCACCCTCAGCAGCCCGCTCGATTTGGTCATTGGCTTGCCTGCCAGCAACGACCACAACTCCGGTCGCCTTGTCTTTGGCCCCGATCAAAAACTATATTACAGCATCGGCGATCAGGGATCGAATCAAGGGCAAAACAAGTGCAAGGAAATCCTGGCGCAAACCATCCCTTCCCTGACACAGGTGAATGCAGGAGATTTCAGCAACTACCCCGGAAAGGTGCTCCGAATCAATCTCGATGGCTCCATTCCTGCGGATAATCCGGAGATCAACGGCGTGAGAAGACTTATTTATACCTACGGGCACCGAACTCCGCAAGGGCTCTCCTTTGCCAAGGACGGCACCCTGCCCGCCCCCA
>JANQTF010000201.1:2801-3939 GCA_030731845.1 Bacteroidia bacterium
TTTGTGGCCGGATTTATCGATGAGATGGCCTACACCTACTGCAATTGGTCCACTGCCAACAATTGCAACAACCTCAATTATAGTTCCTACACCTGCCCCAACTCCGCCACCGAAATGAAGGAGACAGATTGGACACCCGTGAATTTTCATCCGCCCATGCAGGCTTTTTTTACCGTTCCTGATTCCTATCAATTCGATAATCCTACCTGTAGCAATTCATTCATCTGCTGGCCTACCATCGCACCTTCGAGCATGGAAGTATATGAAAACTATCCCCAGGGTATTCCCGGCTGGGAGCATTCTTTGCTGGTATCCAGCCTGAAAAAAGGCCTGCTCTATCGGATGACGCTCTCTCCGGATGGCAAAGAGATTCTGGGAGATACCCTCTCTGTGATTCGCACCCAAAACCGCTACCGCGACTTTGCCGTCGATCCCAGTGGCACCACCATCTATGTCGTCACCGACAACGACGGGCGCACCTCCACCCCCACCCAAACCAACACCCAAACGCTGCTCAATCCCGGGACCATCCTCAAATTTACCTACACCGGACCCACGAGCATAGATCCTCAGGAAGCCCTGCCCGGTTTCGTTCTTTGGAGGGATGAGGCGGCAGAATCGCTCTCTTTTCCTGCCTTTTCCCCACAGACGAGAAAAATCAGGGTAACCAATCTCCAAGGGCAGGTGATCGCGGAGACAAGTAGCCGGGACGCGCAGCAGGATTTTTCAACCGTGGCCTGGCCCGTGGGCGTGTATCTCATCCAGGTGCAGGGCGAAAATGGCAAGTTGGTGACCAAAAAGTGGATTCTCAGATAATCTCTCCTCCTATGAACCTTCGCTTGATTTTCCTGTTGCTTCTGGGGCTTCCGTGGCTGGCTTCCTGCCAACCTACCGGCAAGACAACTTCTACGCCCATCATCTGGGTGTATTCCGACATGTCGGACCCGCGCGATCAGCGCAAAGGAGGCCATCCTCAGAATGATCCAGACGACATCTGCTCCATGGCCTCCCTGTTGCTGAGTGCCAACCGATTTGATATTCGGGGCATCGTGGTGGCTTCTACGCCACGATCCGGGCTCACCGATCCCATGCCATTTGTGGAGGAGGTGTTTGTGGCGGCATATCAGCATGATTTGCC
>JANQTF010000202.1 GCA_030731845.1 Bacteroidia bacterium
GGTTGCCACAGGCTTCGCGAAACATCTCCCAGGTGATGCCATCGTGGAGGTCTTCTCCGGGGTGAATTTCGTAGCAAAGGTCCACGCCTTGCTCGTCAAATTCATTGAGAATCGGTACCCATCGATTGGCCAGTTCCCCAAAAGCTGCTTCTACCAGGCCTGCGGGGCGCTGTGGCCAGGGATACATGTAGGGCCAAGCGAGGGCACCCGAGAAGGTCACGTGCACGTCGATGCCAAAGCGCCTTGTGGCCTTGGCTGCTTTCATCAATTGATCCACTGCCCAGGCAGTTCGCGCCTTGGCGTTGCCATGCACCGAGGCAGGGGCGAATCCATCAAACATCTCGTTGTAGGCGGGATGCACAGCCACGAGCTGCCCTTGCAGGTGCGTGGATAGCTCGGTCACCTCTACACCTGCCTCAGCAGCGATTCCTTTGATTTCATCCACATAAGTCTGGCTCTCGGCAGCTTTGGCCAAATCAAACAAGCGGCCATCCCAGGTAGGGATTTGCACGCCTACATACCCAAGATCGGCTGCCCAGCGGCAGATGTCTGTGAAGTTGTTGAAGGGGGCTTCATCGCCAGCAAATTGAGCCAGAAAAATAGCAGGTCCTTTGATCGTTTTCATCTTGAATAGGATAGGGTGAAAGGGGCGGACAAATAAGAAGGAGGAAAAATGGATCTCGACACAGCACTAGCTGACGAAGGGATACCACTTTTGGTCGGATTTGGAAGAGGCCACGACAGATTCGATGAATGCCATGCCACGCACACCATCTGCGACTCCCGGAAAATCCAGGTCGATGGCAGAAGGGGTTTCTCCGTTGAGGGTTTTGCGCAGGGCCCGGGCAAAATTTTTATAAATATTGCCGAATGCTTCAAGGTAGCCTTCGGGGTGTCCTGCCGGAATTCGCGCTGCGGCGAGGGCTTCATCGCAAAGTGCTCCCACGCCTGTGCGCAGAATTTGCACCCCAGAATTGGTCTTGTGAATCAGGGTATTGGGCTCCATTTGGTGCCATTCCAGTCCTCCGGTTTCACCATAGATACGAATGTTGAGGCCGTTTTCTTCGCCATTCGAAATCTGACTGGCGTGAAGTATGCCTTTTGCTCCGTTGTCGAAATGAAGGAGCACATTGCCGTCGTCGTCGAGCAGGCGGCCTTCTACGAAGGCGGTGAGATCTGCACAGAGCTCGGTGATGTGGAGGCCGGAGATGTATTCGGCCAGGTTTTCGGCATGTGTGCCAATGTCGCCCATGGCGCCGGCTGCGCCAGACTTGCTGGGGTCGGTGCGCCAACTAGCCTGCTTACTGCCTGTGCTTTCGACGAGGGTGGAGAGCCATCCTTGCGGATATTCCACCACAATTTTTCTCACCTTGCCCAGTGCGCCTGTATGCACCATGTGCCGCGCCTGCTTCACCATGGGGTAGCCGGTGTAGTTGTGGGTGAGGGCAAATAAGAGGCCTGTTTTGTGAACGAGCGCCTCGATTTCTTTGGCCTCGGCAAGGGTGAAGGCGAGTGGCTTGTCACACACCACGGCAAAGCCGTTTTCCAGCGCCATTTTGGCTGGGGGGAAGTGCATGTGGTTGGGGGTGACGATCGACACAAAATCCATGCGCTCCCCAATGGGCAGCTGTTTTTCGGCAAGGATCATTTCTTCAAATGAACCGTAGGATCTTTCCGGGGGGAGGTAAAGGTCTGCACCAGAAGCTTTTGAGCGTTCAGGGTCGGAGCTGAATGCACCGCAAACCAGCTCGATTTCGCCGTCGATGGCGGCAGCCATTCTGTGTACGCCACCGATGAATGCACCGCGGCCTCCGCCTACCATGCCCATTCTCATTTTTCTACTCATAACAAGAGGATATTCTAGATGATCTGATGGTTCTGTTTTGAGCAGGAAAAGATATACAGAGTTTTGGATTTTTCCTGAATTCACCCCTCATACAATCAATGGGAGAATAAAGGAGGATTATTTCGATGTATTACATTCCTGTCCAGAAAGATAGGTCTATGCATGCTCTCAACTATCTTGTCCTGTCACGGTCTTTTGATTAGTCTGATCGAAATTATGAATCGGGTAGGTAGAAATTAGTGACGGAATTGCGGTAATGTTATATTTCGAAGGGAAGAACATCAGGTGGGCAAGTGGGCGTAGAGAAGAGCAGGAAATATGGAGCAGAAGAAAAAAAATTACATCACAATCAAAGATATCGCCCGGAAACTTGGCATCTCTACTTCCACGGTTTCGCGTGCCTTGCGCGACCAGCCGGATGTGAATCCGGAAACCAAAGAGCAAGTGCGCAAGCTGGCTGAGGAGCTCAATTATCAGCCCAATTTGTTTGCCTCTGGGCTGGTGAGCCGGCGCACAAGGCTTCTGGGGGTTGTAGTTCCCCGTATTTCTAATCATTTTTTCTCCGCCATCACCAGTGGGGTTCAAAATGTAGCCTACAAGCATCAGTATCGCGTGATTATCTGCGAGAGCGATCACTCCGTAGAAAGGGAGCGGGAAAACATCGAAGCCTTGTTGTCTATCAGGGTGGATGGGATCATTGTAGCCCCTTTGATGGATTATGAACACTCCATGACCGATCACCTCGCCAATATCCTGGCGCGGGATGTGCCCTTGGTGTATGTGGATCGGGTTCAGCCTGCGGTGGTGGCCTCCAGCATTTTGATCGATGATTTTCTGGCGGCAAGAGAAGCCACAGAATACCTGATTTCTACGGGCTGCCGCAGGCTCGCGCATTTTACAGGGCCACAATGGACCTCGGTGTGTCGGGATCGAAAACTGGGATTCATCGAAGCGGTCAATAGGGCAGGGCTGGAGCTGAGAGAAGATTGGATCATCGAAACGGGCTTTGAGCCATGGCACGCCGCGGAGGTCGTGAAGAAGTTGTGGGAAGATCCGATACGGCCTGATGGGATTCTCGGGATCAATGACCGGGTGCTCGCCGGTGCCTCGCATGCCCTCACCGGCATGGGGGTTTCTATTCCTGAGGATGTCTCAATGATCGGATTTAGCGATAATCCGCTCTCTTCGTTGATTCGCCCCACGCTCTCCTCGGTGCGGCAGCCTGCCTACGAAATGGGTGAAGTCGCTGCCACCCTCATCCTCGAGCAAATCGACCTCACCGGCATTCCTGCCGAGCCCGTTCATAAGGTGCTCGATACCAGATTGATTCTCCGGGAATCTACCCGATCCTGAGGGAGGGGAGTCGGCAGGTGCTTTTGACTCACCACAGATCCAGCTATCTTCATTGCATGATTTGTAACCCTGGTGTAAGGGTGGCAGACCACGAAGAAGACCGCTTCCGCCCCAATGGCAGCGAGATGACGCAAGAAACATCCCCGCTCGCACTAGCCCCGTCCCCTTCAAAGTGGACTTCACACAGGCCAAAGAGAAGTCAGACGGTTAGGGGTCAGAAGTCAGACAGGAGAAGCGAGACTTTCAGAGGCGAGAAGCGAGACAAGAAGCCATCTTGAAGCCCCCTGCGCGTCGGGAATGTGAGCGGCGAGGGGGCTGGGGAGAATGTTCCCCGCAGCAACAAACATCCCCGCTCGCACAGGCCAGAAAATTTCTTCTTAGCCCCTCCTTGTGGGTTGGATTGTGCGCAATGGCCGAACCCCGTTTCACGGGACGCAAGCGGGAATAGGTTGGGGAGGATGTTTCCCGCCCAAACGGCAGCGAGATGATCTACGAGTATGTCCTCACCGATCACCTCGGCAACACTCGCATCACCTTCGGTGACGCGGATGCCGATGGTCAGCCGGATATTTTACAAGAGAATCACTACTACCCCTTCGGGATGGCGATGACCATGTCATCCACCCTCAGCGCCGCTCCGCCGAACAATTATCTTTACAACGGCAAAGAGCTACAGCCCGAGACGGGTTGGCTAGATTATGGTGCGCGGATGTATGATGCGAGTGTGGGGC
>JANQTF010000203.1 GCA_030731845.1 Bacteroidia bacterium
TGCTTCGCAATCGTAAACCCATCATTTGGCGGCAGAAAATGCAGCGACTGTGTGATGCTGTCGATCCAGGGCATAAGCGGACAGTGATCTGCGTAGGGCATCCAAATGATGAGCTGATAGAAATACTCATCATTTTCATACACAGCTACCCGGTAAAAGAGGGGCAGATCGGGGAAGGGGTCGATGGTAGCATAATAATCCTGACTTTGGATGCTCAGGCCCTGTGCCAGCGTGTCGCGGTAGCTTGCCACGTACATAAAAGAATCCACGCGCTCCAGGGCGATGGTTTCCATGTAATTAAAGTATCCCCTGAGTTTTAGTCTTCGCCGCTTGATGGCACCAAGATTATTTTTGGAATCTTCCATTCCAAGTACAAAAAACTGCGAAGCCGTATCATAATATTGGATACTGGCAAAGGGGTGCATATCGTAGCCAGGCTGTAGGAAAGAGGGAATTCCGAGCGAATAGACGGAATCTGAGGACACAACCTCGACCATATAGGGCGCCTCTGCCTGTTTCTGGCAGCCTGCCAATTGGAGGCAAGAGACGATCACGGCGATGTAGGTGACCTTTTCCACGCAGGTAAGATACATGAATTTGACCAAAAGTGATTCCCCTATCCGTAGTTTACCCTAAAATGAGAATCGGTTTTCCTGGTCGATTTCGATGAATATGATTGATAATCAAACAACTACCCCAAAAAAACTTTCCCTTACATTCAAACCCCTTTTCGCTTCCGGCATGATCCTTGTTTCTTATATGGGTTCTACCAAAGGAAATCTTATATTCGTTCTGTCGTTATGATCCAACCCGCGAACCTAATTTCAACCTCAGACATGAATTCTATTCAGGTCCCGGAAGCGATGCTTCAGTCTCTGACACATCGCATCACAGCTAAGCTCCTTCAAGAAAACCCGCTTTCTACGGGATATATTACTGGCGAAGACATCAAGTCCTTCGCAGCCCATAATCAGATCAATTCTTTCCTTCTTTTCCAGATTTTCCAGGTATGGGATCAGCGCGTGCAGCAATTGAAGCACCCTTTTTTCGACTTTGCATCGGAAGAGGTAGAGACTGTTCTTGACAACCTCAAAAACGAGCTCGCTCATCACATCAAGATCGATGCAGCGTCGTTTGAGGCACTTGTAGAGCGTGCTGTAGCCAATACCCTTGGCTTCATTTTTGACCCGGAAACAAGTTTCAAAGGATTTTTCTTCGCACAAGCTGCCGAGATCTCCTTGGAGCAGTTTGAAAAATATGCCGCTTTCTTCTCCGATTGGGATTTTGTGGTGAACAGCATTCTTCGCTACCACCAAAAGCATGAAACCGAGACGATTGAGTGGAATGGCTTCTCCGAAAAAATGAAGCGCGTAGTGGAAATCTATGAGCAGAAAAAAGGAGAAAGTATCTTTTCCTACAAAAAGGAGCTCTACCACTCTCTGACCGGAGAAAACTACGAAGCATTCGTTCGCGAAATCGCTGATAACATTGCCTCCAAAGAAGCCGAAAAGCGAGCCCTCGAGGAAGCCGAAGCCAAGCGCATTCGCGAGGAAGAAGAAAAAGTGAGAATGGAGGAGGCGCGCAAGCGTGCCGAAGTTGAGCAGGCTCGCCTCGAAGCTGAGCGAATCGCGCGCGAAGAAGAAGAGCGCATCCGCCTCGAAGCAGAAGCCAAGCGCAGAACCATTTTCGACGACCTGTCGAGCAAACCCAGCGCCGCCATCGACCTCGATTTCGACTTTGATGCAGCCCCTGCTCCCCAGGAACCCGTTGCAGAAGCTGCTCCGGTTGAGGTGACTCCCGCTCCCGTTGAGGAAGCGCCAGTAGTAGCAGCTCCGATTGCCGAGATCGTTGAAGAAGCGACAGTTGTAGAAACTCCTCTG
Organism: Bacteroidia bacterium; assembly: GCA_030731845.1. Lineage (GTDB taxonomy): Bacteria > Bacteroidota > Bacteroidia > J057 > J057 > JANQTF01. Next base: position 1,881 of record JANQTF010000203.1, read on the forward strand.
GAAGAAGCCCCCGCTCCCATCGTGGAAACACCCAGAGCAGAAGAAGTAAAGGCCCCTGAGCCTGTGTTTGAAACGCCGTCTCCAGTCGTTCAGGAAATACCTGCCGCTCCGGTTCAGCCTGAGCCAGTAGCAGAAACGCCCAGCGCAGAGGAGAATGAATTTCTCGAAATGGCAGCCAGCATGGAGCCCAAGGTGACACCACCTGCCAAATCTCCCAATGGGTCTGAATCTTTCCTCGACAGGTTCAAAGCCAAGCAGGAAGAAGCCCAGGCTTCCAGCAAACCCGCTGTGGACGAAGTGAAAGAGCAAGGTTCTTCTATCCTCGATAAAATTCAAGAAAAATCTCAGACCGTAGCCGATCGCTTCTCTGACCAGACCCGGCAGCGCAAGCTGCACGAGAGCATCAATGGCAGCAACAAGATCAAGCTCGACGAGATCCCGATACATAAGCAGTATCAGTACGTTCAGAAAGTGTTTGGTGGCAACAATGTGCGTTTCCGCATCATCGTGGACCGCGTAAACGACGCCCGCGACGCGGCTGAAGTCGAAGACATCCTCAACAAATTTGTCCTCAGCATCGACGACATCGACCGCGAAGACGCCGTAGTGCAGGAATTTGTGGAGTTGCTTCGCAACAGATTCTGATCTGCTTCAAAAGAAACTGTGAAAATACCGGGAGGGGCAATTTTGCTCCTCCCAACTTTTTTATAGCGCAATCAAGAGGATGTGTCCTTCCCAGCCCAGAAAACAAAAGAATCGACTTACATTCTCCTTGACCCGACAAACAGCCCCAAAAGGTCCCCGCCCCCCTCAAAAAAAGACATTCTCCAAAACTCACGCTATCTTGCGGCAATCCCTGCCCCCCAACAAGATGAAGCGCCTCGCAACAGTATTGTGGAAAACCCTGGTTCACAGCCGGCATTCCGACGCACATCTGCGCGGACGCAGAATCCTCTTTCTGCTCCTTTTCCTGCCTGCCTACGCCCTGCTCGAAGCCTGGAACTGGCTCTGCCTCGGGCTCGACGAGATCTTCTTCCCTCGCTACCGCAACGTCGTCGTCACAGCGCCGGTCTTCATCACAGGCATTCCGCGCAGCGGAACCACCTTCCTGCATCGCCTCCTCGCGCGCGATCGCGAAACCTTCACCAGCATGACCACCTGGGAAATGACGCTCGCTCCAGCCATTTGCCAAAAAAAACTCGCCAGGGCCCTTGCCATCCTCGACAAAACCCTCGGCCATCCCCTCCGAAAACTTATTCTCGCACTCGAGGCCAAAACCCTCGCACACCTGCGCACGATGCACCCGCTGGGCTTCTTCGAAGCCGAAGAAGACGAAGTCATTCTCATTCATCGCTTTTCCTCCATTTACCTCTACCTCCTCTTTCCGACAGAAGAACTCATGGCCTTTGGTTTTTTTGACGAACGAATCGAAGAAAGGACCAAACGGAGGAACCTGCAATTTTATCGGCGCTGCGTGCAGCGACATCTCTATCACGCTGGGCCAGAAAAGCGCTTTTTGTCTAAAAATCCCGCCTTCAGCGCCAAGCTCACGTCGCTGAAGAGCACCTTCCCCGATGCCCTTTTCCTCTACCCCATTCGCCAACCTGCGCGCACCATTCCCTCAGGACTGAGCTTGCTGGCCTACCTCTACAGCCGATTTTGCCACATTCGGGAGGTCGCCACCTTTCAGGAGCTGACCCTGGCCCTGCTCACGCATTGGCACGAACATCCGCTCCAGATATTCCAGCAATGGAACCCCGAGACCTTCATGGTGCTGCCATTCAAGACGCTCACCCGCGAGCCCTCGGCCAGTGTGACGCAGATCTATCTCAGACTCGGGCTCCCCGTCCGTGAAGACTATCGCGCGCTGCTATTGGCAGAAGACAAGGCGTCGCGCAGCTATCAGAGTCGGCATCGCTATGACGACACCTTTACCCGCGACATTCCCCTTGCCTGGCAAACCAGGCTCGGGCAAGCTTATGAGCAGCTCCTCCGATTGGCCGAAGAAGGGCATCAGTAAATCATCACCACGCCACCCAGCGAAAGGCCTGCAGCCGTGCCCATGAGCGAGAGTCGCTGCCCACGTTCAATTTTGCCCAACTCGATGGCATCGTGCAGCGCCATGGCAATCGAAGCCGAGATGCAATTGCCATGCGTGGCCAGGTTATCATAGACCTTCGATTCGTCGAGGTGATAGATTCGCTTGAAATAGCTCAAACCAGCTACGGAAGCTTGGTGTGGAATGATGAGATCGGTTTCTTGAAGGGTGAAGTCGAGGGGATCGTAGAGGGTTTCGAGGAATTGGGGCAAATGTTCAAAGGTGAATTTGAGCAGGTTGCGGCCCTCCATTTGAAAGTAGCGGTGAGCCTCAGGGTAGGGTTCGCAGCGAGATGGCGGCTCTGCCCCACCCCAGGCACGCAAGAGCGTGTATTCTGCCCCGGCCGGGAAGGTGGTCATGAAGGCATTGAGCACCCGGGACTCGTCTTCGGGTCCGGCGGCCTCCACGATGGCGGCGGCGGCCCCATCAGCCAGGAGGCTGTAGGTCTCGTGGTCGTTGGGGTTGAGGTTGCGCGAGGCAATCTCAGCCGTCACGATGGCGATGCGGCGATAGCGCCCGCTTTGGATCAACGAATTGGCCACGTCCATGGCCATCACAAAGGAGAGGCAGGTGGCATCGAGGTCGAAGCAGGGCATACCTGAGTGCATTTTGCCCAATTCGCGCTGGATCAGCACGGCAGTAAAAGGCACGATGTAATCAAAGCTCGCAGCCGAGCAGATGATGAGGTCGAGGTCTTCGAAAACCAGACCGCCGTTTTGAAGCGCCCGCTCCAGGGCGCGAGCCCCCATTTCAGAGGGTTTTTCCTCATTCACCCAGTGGCGTTCCTGCACACCAGATTTGCGCATCATCCAGCCTTCGGGCAAGCCAAGCGATTGCTCCAGGGCAGCGGAAGTCACGACTTTACCGGGCAGGAATTTTCCCATCGACCGGATTTTCATGCGTGGAACATCGGGGTTATGTATCATTTTGAGAAGCGTTATCCAGGGTAAAATCTCGCCGGATGCGGCGCAGTTTGTTGGCGCCAAGAGGGGGGATTCCCTCCACGATCTCCAGTGAGATCGGAGAAATATCAAGCTCTTTTACCATCTGCTCAAAAGAGCTAAAAATGGCTTTATTAACTAATTCAAGGTTCCTTTCGGCAGAAAGCTCTACCTGCACAAGTAGCTTCGAGTAGCTTGTCTGGATCACCTGATACTCCAGGATTCCTTCACTCGCCCTCACCACAGCCCGTCGAATAAAATCAGCAAAAACGGTCCGCTCCCTACCTTGACGATCGAGCAACAAGAAGACGTCGTCCATGCGGCCTTCGATGCGCTCTAGCGCCATAAAAGGCGATCCACAGGGGCAGGGCGTTTGCCTCGCCACGAGCACATCGTTGAGCAAATAGCGAATCACCGGTTGGCTCGTCCGCGTGAAGTCTGTGATGATGGGCTGAAACCGCGTTTTTTCCTCATCAATCCAATGGGGCTCAATCTTCACAAAGTCTTCATTGACATGGAGGGTCCCCTCGTCGCAGGTGCAGGCGAGAAATCCTTCGGTGCATTGATACACCTGATGGATTTGCTGCTGAAAAATCTGCGTCAGACGCGCCTCTGTTTCCGGGTCGAGGACCTCCGCCACCGAGATGATTCTGCCAGGCTGAATGCGGAGGGTTTTCGCCTCCACAGCCCCGGCGACCAACAGCAGCATAGAGGGCTGGGCCACGATCACATCGGGTTGAAAAAGGGCCAAATCGGCTAACAAGGCAGAAACAGGCCTCAGCAAATCGTAGAATTGGAATTGCACCACCTTCGATTCCACAGCGTTGTAGAGATTGCTATTGGCCCGAAGAAAGAAAGCAACTTTTACTTGCCTGCGCCATCGCCAGGGTTTGAGCACCTTGAGAAAAATCGCCGCCACCCACTGCGCACGCTCCTTGGTCGAGGCGAGAAATAAGCCCCGATTGCCAGAGGTGCCTGTGCTCAGCCCCACCGTGATACCATTCAATGTTGGCGAAAAATCACGGCCCGATTCGGCATTCATCGCGACTTCCATCGCTTGCTCCCGATCAATTCCGCAGGTATTGATCTCGTTGAAATGCTCCATGAACAGGGCTTTGTTGATCGGCGGAAAAGCCCGCCAATCGCCGTATTGAGCCACTTTTGCCGCATAAAACGGCGCGCGTTGCGCCATTTGTTTCACAAACTTCCCAATCCTACGCTCTTGCCAGACATCAAGCGCCTCGCGGCTAGCGGGCAGCCTGCGAAGGGAGTAGCGCAGCAGGTAGAAGATGGTGAGGAGTTTGAGCTTCATTCGGAGAAATTGGCCGGTTAACCTACGACATCTTCCGCGATTTCCCGATGACCAAAGCGAGCGAAGGTGTCTTCACAATGACAAGGAATGATGCGCAGAAGCGGCTCCTCCCGATACACTTCGTTGACTTTGGCGAGGCTTTCGGTGAAATCTCTCCAACTGTGCATGATGAATCTCGTCACGGGGGCGGGCAGGCGCATTTCCTTGTAGGTGCGCTCGTGCCAGGCTGCATCCGCGATGAAAAACCAGTCCACCCCATCCTGATCCATGAGGCGAATCCCAATCTGTCCGGCAGCATGGCCCGGAAGCGCCACAGCCATGATGCTGCCATCGCCCAGCAGGTCGAAGCCGCTGGCAAAGGATCCGAAGGGAGCCTGCACCCCTGCGGAGACCTCCTCAAGGAAATCGAGCCGCGAGGCAAAGTCGGCAGGCAACATGCCCGGCAAAAAGGCTTTTTTGACTGCCCTGATTCCCCGAATTCCTTTCACCGAAGCATAGGCAGCCCGCGAAGCGATGAACCTCGCCTTCGGAAAATCTCGCAGCCCTCCGAGATGATCTGCATGAAAATGGGAGATGATGATGAAGCGAATGCTGTCTGGAGAAATGCCCAAACGGGCAAGCTGCGCCAGTGCTGTATCCTCATCGTTGAGCGTCACAGGCGTTATGTTTCGATACAGACTGGCGGGAAAATGTCTCGTTTCCTCAAAAAAATTCTGCCCATATCCGGTATCAAACAAAATATTGCCGAGGCGCTCGTGCTCAATGAGCACAAAGGTTGCGGGGAAGCGCATCATGCGCCGCTTTCCTCCCCGAAACACGTGATTCTCTTTGGAGAGGCAATATCCAGCCGAAAGAAGGGTCACCTTCATGCTATGTCTGCTTAATTGAGCCCAAAAATTCGTCGATGCCTTCATACACGGTCTGGCCTGGCTCGTAGCCCAATTGCGTTCTGGCGAGGGAAATATCGAGGGTCATGCTGTGAGCCAGGGTCGAAATGCTGTATCGGGTGAGGGTCGGCTCCTTGCCTTTTCTGATGTTGCGTGCGGTCCACTCCATCACAGCCGCGATGCGATCGACCAAGGCGTAGGAGATTTTTGTAGGAGCAAATGGCAAGCGCAATTCGCCAAAAATATACCGAAACAGCTCCCAGAGAGGCAGTGGCTCGCCGTTGGTGATGTTGTAGGATTGGCCAAGGGCGGATGCAGGCGCGGAGATCGCCAGCAAAATCGCCTCCACCACGTTGGAGACGCAGGTGACGTCGGAGACGTTGTTTCCATCGCCGATGATGCGCAGGCGGCCTTCTTCATAAGCGCGCAGCACGCGCGGAAAAATCACGGTGTCGCCACGGCCAATCAGCGCCCGAGGGCGCAGGGAAATGGTCTCGATGCCCTGCCCATTGGCAGCGAGCACCTCGCGCTCAGCGACAAGCTTGGTCGCTGCATAGAAGTTCACCATCTGCTCCGGGAGCGGATCTGCTTCTGACACCAGCAATCTGTCGGTGAAATTGGCATAGATGCTCGGCGTGCCGATGTTGACAAAGCGCTTCGCCCCCACACGACGACTCACTTCGAGCAGGTTTCTGGTGCTGATCACATTGGCCCGTTCAAATTCTTCGTATTTGCCCCAGGGAGAAGACAAAGCCGCACAGTGAACCACAAAGAGCGGACACTCCTCCGATTTTTCGGGCCCGACACAGGCCGCCAACAGCGACTCCACAAACGCAGGATCGGCGAGGTCGCCGGGCAGATACTGTGCCCCGAGCGCCTCGATGGCTGCTCTCCGTGCCGGATTGCGCCCTGTCGCGATCAGCGACATGCCGGGCATGGTGGCTAGTTTTTCCAGCAATCGCCCCCCGAGAAACCCCGTGGCACCTGTGATGAGAATCCGTTTATCCATATTCCTGAATATGCTGCTCAATCAGGTGGTTGATCTGCACTGGAAATTCATACATGCAGAGGTGGCCACCTGCTGCAATGTTGCTCATCTCTTTGATCCCGAGCAAATCGAGGTGATGATTTGCCTCTCGTTGGAGAGAGACCACCTGATTATTTACCCCCCAAATCATGATCGCAAGCCCGGAAGGCAGGGGCGAACGCAGGAAAGAGGACAATGTGAAAGACCGCAACGCGAATAGGAGGTTGAGACGTCCTGCCGTCTGACGCGCTTGTTTGTATTTGGCCAGATAGTGTTGGGCGAGGGAATGGGTGGGAGAATATGTTGGGCCAAAGAGGATGCGGGGAAAGCGTGCCTTTACGATGGGCAATTGCAGCGAGAGCCGAAAGATCGCCTCCACCGTGCGGCGCAAACGGCCTTCTTTTGCCGGACCCAATAAAAAACGGCGAACCAGCGGAATGCGGATCATGCGTTCACCGGGGCAGATATTCATCAGCACCATAGCCCGCACTCGGTCGGGATGTGTCTGCCAGTAGCTCAGCGCCACCGAGGCCCCGATACAATTGCCCACAAGGAAGAAGGATGGTAACGCCAAGGCATTGACGAAGCTTTGCAGCACCTGCTCATACAGCGCCAGGGTTTGTGGCTCCTCTGCCACGGAGGATTCGCCAAATCCTACCCAATCCAGCGCGATGACCCGATGGGTTTGCGAGAAATATCGCAGCTGATGCTCCCAGATTTGCCAAAATCCGCCGCCATTGTGTAGAAACAGCATGACTTCCCCTTCGCCTTCGTCCACATAGTTGATGTCGTACTTTCCTAGGCGAATGAGATGTTCCTGAAACATAGGGCAAAGTGGCTGGAGGCATTGCGCCTGATACTCCTACCAATCGAACGCGTCGTTCATGGCCCAATCCAAAAATGCTTCCAGGGCTGCGCGGTCGCCATCGAGCCTGTGGAGTTCCACGCCAATAAAGACTTGGTTGGTTTCGCCATTGGCGAAGGTGCTGCGACCCCCAATGGTGGTGGGGCCAGACCAGTTGCCGGTTCTCACCAGCTGGGCATCGAGGATGGCGTTGTTGGGATCTTTGAGGTAGAAAGGATCAGCTCCGGTGATGAAGGTTCCGCAGACGAGCGGCGGCAGTTGTCCGGCGATCACGCCGATGGGGTTCACCAGGCTATCAATGGGAATGCGAGCCTGACCCGGTGAGCTGCTGAGGCTATCCATGGGAGAAAAACTGAAGATCGTGGAGAGGCCAGAAACGCTGGGATCGTTGAAGGTAGCGGGAAATTTGGCACTGACGAAGAGCTTGCCGCCATCGTTGAGAAATTGCTGGAGGGAAGCAGAAGCGACCTCGAGGGTGAGTTGCTGCCCCAGGCTTGGCAGATCTGATCCATCCGAATACCACAGCACTTTGTCGTAAACTCCCAAGATGAGGCTGAGGGTAGGGTCCCATATTGGCGGGCGGCTGGAGCGAATGTCGATCACGTCAAAATCTGGATACACTTTTTGGAGAATGTCTCGGTGCAGGGCATCGGCGGCGGCATCACTGTGGTCATCCACGAGGAGCAGGCTTCCTTGCTGCTGCCGCAACCAGAACGCCTTGCTGGAATCAATCAACGAGTAGCTCCCGGCAATATCCTGAGCCCTTACATACAGGCGATTGCTTGCCCCGACCACTCCACCTTGAAGCAGCCCCTCGAGAGGAACAGCCGTGGGCCCGTCAAAAAGGCGCAATCCCTGGGCTCCAGCTGTCGTGGGATTTTCTGGAAGAAAGGAAATGAAGGTGGAGCTGCGCGGCAGCTCATACCAAGGCCCATCATTCATCCGAATTTCTACGGTTTGCACGGTTTCGTCGCCATCCGAATCGTCGATGGAGAACAGGACAGTTCCGGCAGAGAAAACCGTGTCAGGTAAGACAGACACGGTATCAAAACGCGCCACGGGAGGGAGGTTTTTCAGCGGAATTCTCAAGTATGCCGGCTCGGGATCTCTCAGGTCATCATTGTCAATGGCACGGACATAAAAGTTGATATCGACGGTGTCGCTACCGACCGGAAGGTCAAAGCGAAAAGTGCTGTCGTTATTTTCGGTAAATATCCAGGTGCTATTGTCGAGGGAAAACTCGTAGCCAATTACGTAGCCGTCACGATCTTCACCAGACCAGTAGAGTTGCACCACGCTGTTGAGGCGGTTGGGTCCGGTTAAGGCAATATTCTCCAAAAAAATTCGGGTGTCAGGAGCCAGGTTTTCCAGAACAGCTCCTTTGTCACAGGCCGAAGTGATGGTGAGCAGCAGCCCACACATCAACCCGAGAGAGAACTTTGGCGAGAATATCATGTCTATGTGGCGAATTGAAAGTAAATCGGCAGAGAGAGGGAAAAAACGCAAAGGCCGCCCAGAATTTTTCCGGCAACCTTTGCGCCTGTTGGCGTGGATCGACTAGTCGATCAAGACCACTTTTTGACGAGAGAGGATCTCGTTGTTGGTGCGAATGCTCAGCAGGTAGGTGCCACGAGCCATTCCTTCGGTGTGGAAAGAAAGCTCCCCTTGTGTGCCGGAGATCACCTGTGCAGCTACTTCGCGACCCATCAGGTCGATCAGAACAGCTTCAGCCTCAATGCTGCGAGCAAGCTCATAGCGCAGGGTCACAAGTTCACGGGCAGGGTTAGGGAACACCACGAGCTTGCTGTCACCGAGCAGGTCTTCGATGCCGTCGGTGGCGATGCCATCGGGGCAATTGGCACCTTTGTAGCCGGGAGCGTCTGCATTGTTTCTTGGCAGAAGCTTCATGTTGCCGAAGCTGTGATACATGATTCCAGACAGGCTGCTGATGGTGTCTCCTACGGAAACCACACAAGCAGGCACGGTCATGATACCAAAGTCGCTGACCCAGAGGTCGCTATTCACATAAGAGAATGCCAGTGAGCTGAAAGAAGTGCCCGACACACGCCCAGCAATGACACGGGTTCCTGCAGCAGGATCAAACTGATCTTTCCCGACACGGTATTCGGCAAAGTTGTTCGGATTGTCTGCATTTTCATCGACCACATACACATCGGCGCCATTATCACCTACGAGGGTCACGATCATGCTCTCATAAGGCTCGGTAGTCGCAACGCCATAGGTAGTAAACAAAGCCGGATCGAGCTCAATAGGAGCAGGAAGTGGGTTGCCAGTGCTGAGGGTCGTGACGCTTGTGACCACCATGGTGGTCATGTCGAAGCTCTCGATGATGGTTCCGCTTACCTGCACTTCGTCACCGCGGCTCAGAGCGTTGAGGTCCTGGTTTTGGGTGAGAGACAGGCCAGCCCACTTGGTTTCGCCGGGCTGTTGGATATAGACATACCCCAGATCATTGGTGGAGGAAGTCGCCGTGACGATCCCGGTGAGGGTCACATCGAGGTTGGCATAGCCTGTGTTGTCATTGGCAAAGGGAGCAAACTGCACATCGTAGATGGTGACGCCGTTGTCACGAACGAAGAAAAAGAGGGGATCACCATTTCCACCCACATCCGGGTTACAGGCGGAGAGATTGTCATTGTCATCGGCACACACATAGTATTTCACCAAATCTCCATCAGAGAACGCCGTATTGGGGATGGTGCCTGTGTAGGTGGATCCGTTTGCGGTCATGGGCACGGAGAAGTAGTTGGTGTTGCCAAGGCCCACGGCATAAAACAAAGTAGCGGAAGTCACGGTGCCATCGGCATCGGTAACGGTGGCCGATACATTCACATCTTGTGAAGAAGTAGGCGCGACTGGATTGCGGGTGATGTTGGAGATTTGCGGAGAAGCAAATCCTTGCTTGATCACATAATCGGCAGGATCGAAGGGAAACATCTCATAGCCACGCCCGTTGGCGCCAAAGCAACCATTGGAGGAGTGAACCAGCACACCACGGATGGTGTCATACACCGTGCCGACATTGGGCGGAACGAAGGTTCCCCCATTTCCGGGCAAACGCTGGGCAATGAAGCGGTCAGAGATGTTCATAATGCTCCCGGAGGCATCAGACACATAGAAACTCACACGAGCCCCCCCTGCAAAAGGATCTACCGAAGTCACGGTCACGTTGGTGATTTCGACATACTGTCCTTCCCAAGGCTCTCCGGTCACGGGCAGATTTACCGCCTGGTTGTCGTTGAGATCTGAAACAGATATCGGATTTGGATAAATCTCTCTTCCGAAGCTGATCACATTGATCTGCAATGGGGTAATCTCTGTTTCGTTGCCAAATCGGATAATGACACCCAACACTTCGACTGAGTCCCCGGCAGAGAGGTCGAGGACATCATCGCCTGCCACTGGGGTGGGCACGCCTGTGGTGAAGAGGTCAATGCCATTGAAAGCGCCTGGGCCGCTTTGCAGCCAAATATTGCGCCCCCCAGCCGATTGGGCGAGGCCGCCATCCATCATCACCGTGCCATAGGTCCACACGGTGTCACCAAGGTAGGCGGAAGTGTCGATACAGGCTGCCAAATCGGCTGGCGCCACATACTGAATCTGGTAAATGCTCACGGTGTCGTATGCCTGGGCAAAGCCACTAAGCCCCGAGACAATCATGAGGGCAAAAAGGAGTAAACGATTCTTCATCTCTGGTTTTGGTTTATTGAATTCTGGAATTGGTTGGGTCAATAGCAGTACACTTTTTCTTAAATACCGGGGCTTCGAGTGCCTATACGCTTGATGCCTGAGCCCCTAGAAGGCGGAGAAGCCTCTGGGCTTTATTTAATCACCACAAATTTGCCGCGCTTCTTCTCTCCGGTATCTGTATCGATGACAACGAAGAGATAGAGGCCTCGGGCAATGATTTGAGTATCAGCAGACAACAGATCCCACGCGTGCTCCCCCCCTGAAAACACGGTAGTGGAGGGGTCGGAATAGGTATTGAACCAGCGGGTATCACTGCCGTCGTATTGTTCATCGTGGGCAATCACATCTACCAGATCGCCGGCCAGGGTGTACACCCTGATCTCGCAGCGAGCGGGCAGGTTGGCGAAATAGAGCTTTCGGTCCTCTTCCAATGTGCTGGCCCCTTCCCAATCGGCACGACCGTAGTAGGGGTTGGGATACACGAAGGGGTCTCCGCTTTCAAAGTTGGTATTGGCAGGCTTGCCAGCAAATACCCTGCGCAGGTTGGCAAGTGGCGCCGACTCCAGGGGCTGGAGGTTGTTCACCTCATCGCCACGGTCAAATGCCGTGAGGGCTACTACATGCTGCCAGCCATTGGCAATGTTGTCGAAGGTATAACGGTAGCGATAGGTAACGGTATCGCCGGGAAAGGTGATGGGTTCATCGAGCAAGATGCTCTCGAAGCCTTGATCAAAGCTGAGCTCATTGCCAGGAATATCCCACTGCCCGACTGGCTTGAGGGCTTGTATGATGGTCTGGGTATTTTGCACGTCGAAGCCAACGGCGGTTTTGTAGAGGGTGTAGCCTTCAAAATCCTGCTCCTTAGAGATGGGGTCAACGCTCGCCTCGGCATTGTCGGCCCAATAGACATCAATTTTGTGGTCAGAGGGAATGACTTTGAAATTAGGACGATCGGGCGGAGTGGGGAGAATGAATCGGGTGATGAGGCCATCGCCATTGAGGTCTTCTCCCGGATCAAGACGTCCGTTGCGGTTGTTGTCTTCGCCATCGTAGGCACGCTGTGCCCATCCTGCATTTTGCAGGAGGTTGGCTTTTTGCTCATCGGTGTTGGCTGCGGCGGGCTGCCCGTCGAAAACCCGTCTGGCACAGATGATGGCGAAGGCCACGTCGATGGTTTCGCCAGGCGCTAAGCGCGTGAATGGCCCGGCAGAGATGAGGTTGGAGCGGTTGTTGGGGGTAGAAATTTGCCCCAAGATGGTGGGAAAATCCGCCAAATGGTTGAGCCCTGAGGACATCTTTCCATATTTTTGAAGATCATTTGTCGGGAAAAAATAACGCGGATCCAATGAGTTGCGAAACTGCCAGGTGTTGAAGTGTACTTTGAAGTTGGGCGAAGTGGACGCCTGTCCGTTTTTTTCTGCGCCGAGAAACTTGCAGGCCACATAGCTATCGGTGTAGCCAATGTCGCCGGTGGCGTCAAATTCGTAGCCCATGTTGAGGGTATCCACAAAGCCATTGCCGCCCTTGTTGAAAAAGGCGGTGCCACCCGGTGGGGTGATGTTCACATTTCTAATTACGCCATCCATCCAAAACCCCAGAAAGACCGAGTCGATCGCGCGGTCGGTCACGTTGGTGATTTTGAAATTGTAGATGAGGAAGAAGTTGGCGAATGCGTAGTTCCAGTTGTAGGACTCAAACTCCACGACTACTCCCAGCGGCGTGAGGTGATCGTTGATAGGAATGCTGCTTGTGCCCGTGTTGATGGCGATGGCGGTATCGGAAAATGTGGAGACGTAGTCTTGGTGAGAAACGGCCCTTGGGTCGAAAAAGGGGGAATCAAAGAGGGAAGATTGCTCTCTGAGGGGCGTTTTGGAGGTAAATTCAAATCCGGCTTTGCCGGTGGCGTAGCCCGAGGCGTCGTCCACAGCACCAGTAGAAACAGCCACCTGCCCATTGACGAGGCCGCCAATCCAGAGGCCGCCATCGAAGATGTGCTCGATACCAGAATTGGCCGGATACTCGCAGGAGGGGAATCCCTGCACATTAAAACTACCTGAAAAACTGTTGCCTAAGATGCCAAGGTTGCTGACGGTAGCGGCAATATTACCCGCAGAGGTAACTTTTTCGTCATACACGTCGATGCCTTGAGCCAGCAAGGTGCCGGTCGGCAAAATGAGGAGTGATAGCAGGGCGATAACCTTCATGGACGGCAAAACTACGGAATTGATTGGAGCGACAGATAAAGAAATGGTAAAATTGTGAGGCTTTGCTGAACTTGAATCAATTGACACTCATTTCGTTTTCACTCAATGGTCAAACATCTTTGTATTGTCTTCGTAGGAAGCAACCATTGGAGATAGGACATGTTTGGCGAGGAGATCCCTCCTTTTTTGACAAAACCAATCTTTCCATGTACTTTTTGCATTGCATTTTTTGAATATCATTTTTCTCTGCTCTTTTGCAGGTAGAACTTAATTCCGAATAGACATTATGTATCCTCCTCATCTTACCGCCCCAATGGCCGCCGAATTGGAGCACTCTGGTTTTACTTCGCTCAAAACGGCTGAGGACGTGGACAACGCCCTTCGCAGCACAGAAGGCACGACGTTGCTTGTGGTGAACTCTGTGTGTGGTTGTGCAGCTGGCGCTGCCCGCCCCGGTGTGGTTCACTCGCTCAATTCTAGCGAGAAAAAACCTGATCATATTGTAACGGTGTTTGCTGGTGTGGATTTCGAAGCCACCAAGCGTGCCCGTGAGTTTTTGCTCCCATACCCACCGTCTTCTCCAGCGATTGCGCTGTTCAAAAACGGGGAATTGGTGCACATGATTCAGCGCCACCACATCGAAGGTCGCCCCGGAGAGATGATCTCCGCGAATCTTCAAGCTGCGTATCAGGAATACTGCTAATCGCAGATCGCTGAGACGAAAACATGAGTCAGTCCGAATCTTCGGGCTGACTCATGTTTGGTTTTGGGGCTGCTGCGGGGTGGGCCCAGCGCTTTGGCCGGGATCGGGGTGAACCAAATTGCAGTTTATGCTTCTCCACCTTCGAAAGTCTCTGGCATCGAGGGAAAATGGCCTTCGGCTCTTGTCTCGCTTCTCGACTCTCAATATCTCGCCCCTTTTTTACCGGGGTGGACCAAAGCGGCGGGGATCCACGCTTTGTCGCATGGGAAACATCCTCACCCCCGCCTCGTCTCGCTTGCGTCCCGGATTTATCGGGATTGGCCATTACGCCTCAGCCACCACCCACAAGGAGAGGAGCCCTGTCGGGGGATTGGCCTTGATCCGGGGCTTCGAGTGCACTTCCACGGGCTCAGCGTACCACCTCAGCCGCCTGGCGTAGCCGAAGGCGATATACCCCGCTACCGGGGTGGTATTCGCTTCGCAATACTACAAACATGCGACCCCGCTGAGGTCGGGGATCAAGAGCAGCTAAGCAACCTCTCGCTTCTCAACCTCTAA
>JANQTF010000204.1:0-10259 GCA_030731845.1 Bacteroidia bacterium
TCTACGACACGATTTTCTATCAGGGCGAGGTGAAAGGAATGGAGAAAGGAAGAGAAGAAGGAAGAGAGAAAGGGAGAGAAGAAGGAAGAGAAGAAGGAATGGAGAAGGGCGAGGTGAAGGGAATCACCAAGAAGAATTTTCTTGTCTTCAAAAATGGCTTGAAGCTAGGGCTTGATCTGGATTTGCTGCTGCAATTGACAGGTATCTCGATGGAGACAGCCTTGAAGTGGAAGGCATGGCTCGAGATTCATCCTGAGGCGGAGTTGCCGCCAGAAATGTAACACCCTCGGTCGGTGACTCCAACCAAGGGTGCTTTCAATAATAATATAATGTGCAGATTCCCTAAGAAGGGATGAGCTCTGATAGAAGTTCACTCAAAAATGCCTGGGCATCAATGCCGGCAAAGATACAATCGTTGGCCCCAAGTGATTCCCAGCCCTCTGGCTTGCCTGCAATGAGCACAATACAATCTGGACTTGCTGCCCTGGCAGCGGCAATGAGAGTTGGCCCCATCTCCGTGTAAGCGGGATCTGCACTGCAAAGCACCACGATCTCAGGTGAAACCGATGCAAGTTGGGCTTGGGAGGCCTCCAGATCATCTGGTGCCTGATTCTCAATCACATCAATTCCGCCTGCGGCGAGGAGGTTGCGACTAAACTGAGCACGGGCGCTCCGCATTTTTATCTCACCAAATTGCCAGGTGAATGCGGTGAGTCGCTTGCCCCGTACCAGTCCAAACCTGTCTGCCTGTGCACGCAAGGATTCGAGAGCCGCAGCAACGCGTCGTTCGCCCGAAGCAATCTCCAGAGATTCCATTGTCTCACCCGGATTGGCCGACTCATTAACCCCAATCAAGGTCTTTTTGCGCTTGTTAAATGCTTCGAGCTCCGAAGCAGATTGTTGTGCCAGGCTCAGATTTAGCATGCCATGAGTGGCATACTCTCCCAGGCCACCCGCGGCTTCGATCGCCTGAAAGACCTCCCAGGCCTTGTTTGCAAGTTGGTTGGTGATCTCCTCCACATAGTAAGCACCGCCACCAGCATCCTGCACCTGATCTAGATAGGACTCATGCTTGAGTAAAAACTGTATGTTGCGGGCTAGTCTTGTTCCTGCTTTGGTGTCTTCGCCTTCGAGCACATCAAAAGGGTCAAGGGCCACGGCTTCTACTCCCCCCAGGATGGCTGACATGGCAGCAGTGGTGTGGCGAAGCAAGTTGTTGTGTCGATCATAGTGAGCAAGATAGCGCTTGCCGGAGCGGGCCATCACAAAGGGGGAAAGCAGCCCGGCAGAATCGAGGCCATAGGCCGAGAGGAGGGTAGAGATAAGCACGCGAAACGCGCGAAATTTGCCCACTTCCAGAAAGAAAGATCCACTCATCGGAAAAACATAGTGGAGGTTTTCTGCCAGGGTTTCTGCTGAAAGATCTGGGTTTTGTTGTCGGATCAGATCGATGGTTTCGGCGGTAGCAGCCAGTGCGATGGCCAGCTGATAGCTCGCATTCGCGCCACGTTCGCCTATCTGTGTGAGGTCGATGCCCAAGCTGCGAAAATAAGGGAATTCCTGTGAGACGGAGATCGCAGCTGCGAGAGACTTGATCTGGGTGGGGGAAGTTTTTTTGCCCTGAAGAGCTGCTTGTGTCACACAGTCCCAGGCAAGGGTTCCGGTGAGGTGGGTGCTGGGGATGCGTTGCGCGACACATTGAGCTGCAAGGACTTGGATGGCTCCAAGCGGCTCGCCCTCTGGTGCGAGATGAATGGCCATATTAGAAAGGGGATACTTCTCCATCCATGCTCCCACATTCGCCATATCTCCTTGAATCAATACTGCACCAACCTCTGCCTCGATGGCCTCAGCCAGCCTTGTGGGAGTCTCAGAGCTACTTTGTAGTGCCTGCACTATCTGCCACCCAGGCTCATCTGCATGAAAAACGGACCCACGCCGGAAGGGTACTTCACCGGGCAGACTGTTTTCTCCGATTCCTTTGCTGCCGTGTTCCCGATGGTAGAATGCCTGGATAACCATCTGGTCTGGAGCCTTCCAGGCAAGTTGATCAATGGGCTTGCCTTTGAGGTCTTGTTCTATTTTTTTTCGCCATTCTGAGGCAGTGGTGGCGGGAAAGTCAGAGAATAGTGGGTTCTGCATGGAATCAGGCATGATGAAGCGTGGGAATTGGAACGAATTTGATAAATTTACGTTGGAAACAACGAGTTTACCATTACGAATCAAGGCAGCGATGACAGAAGTTCAAATGACACAAGTCACATTTACCCCCAGCGCAATCGCAGCGCTTAAGGAGATTATTGTCAAGGAAAACCGTCCGGCAGACCAGCCCTTGCGTGTAGGCGTAGAAGGCGGTGGATGCTCGGGACTAACTTACCTCCTGGATTTCGATGAAAAAGGTGAATTTGATGAAGAATTTGACATAGACGGGCTAAAAGTTGTCCTCGACAAGCGTCACTCCCTGTATGTCTATGGGATGGAAGTAGATTTTCAGGCGGGCCTCAATGACCGCGGCTTCACGTTCAAAAATCCCAACGCCAAAGAAAGCTGCGGCTGTGGCACAAGCTTCTCGGTATAGCGCAATTCCACCAATCTAATAGTATGACTCCTCAGGAAGTCAGGCTTAGCACAAGCAGAAGCTTCCTTCGCCTTCTCACATTTGATATAGCGAAATTCGCAATTTCTGTAGTCACTCCCCCATCAAAATAACCACCGCATCCCTCCCCTCTGAGGTCTCATATTTTCGCTCAAATTGGCGGGCCTGTGTCTCATTGGGAAAAGGGCCAAACACGAGCTTGTACACGGCTTGTCCGTTGAGGAATTCTGAGCGAATGGCCATGGAGTAATCGTAATGACCGCCAAGACGATTGATTTCCTGTAGAACAGTTTCATAACTCGCGAATACGCCAACTTGCACGCCATATCCGCGGTTGGGCAGAGGCTTCACATCCACGAGCCACCAACCCGTGTGTTGGGTTGCCCGCGCACGGGTAGTCGTGGTGCTGCTTGTAGCGGGTTTGGGAGCGGGCTTTGGCTTGGGAGGCGCAGGCGGTGGTGCCACTTGATTGAGCTCTGGCGTGAGCATAGCGGGTGTTTGCAGGCCAGTGAGGGTATTGGCCACGCTGCCATCAGGAGCGAAAATGAGAAGAGTAGGGAAGAGTGAAACCCGATATTTTCCCGCCAACTGAAAACCCTGTCGCTCCAGCGATT
Source organism: Bacteroidia bacterium (assembly GCA_030731845.1). Lineage (GTDB taxonomy): Bacteria > Bacteroidota > Bacteroidia > J057 > J057 > JANQTF01. The sequence continues at coordinate 3,211 of JANQTF010000204.1, forward strand.
GAGCATTGAGCCGCATATACAAAAAGCGATCGTTGAGCGCTTTGCCAATGCCCGGGTCGGCCAGGGTCTGGGCTTCGAGCGACTGGCAGGCGCTACACCCACTGCCATAGAAATAGACCACAAAAGGCTTGTTTTGCTGTTGCGCCGCGGCCTGCAATTGCTCAAAACTTCCTGTAAACTCTGTGGGCTGTGCCACAGCAAGGCCTATACCAAGGCAACACATTGTGAGTATCCATCGCATTTTCATGCATCTATGTTACAGAAAATCTGGCAACGGAGCGCATCTCCTCGTTTTTTCTCCCATTCATGAGCGCGCTCGGGCAATCTTTTTCAACAATCGCCCCTCCTTCCGTTTGATTAATCGTTACTTTTGCGCCAAATATCCCTGAATGCGAGCCTTATTTGCCCTCAATCCCTATTTATGGAAATACAAATTCCACCTGATTTTGGGGATTATCTTTGTAGCAGCCTCTAATCTCTTTGCTGTTTACCCTGCACAGATCGTGCGTGGTGCCATCAATATGGTGGAGGATGTGCTGCTGTTCTATCGTATGCACCAGGGCTTCGCGGTAGGCGCTCAGGTAGAGGCATCTCTCTTTCGCAGCCTTCTTGTTTTTGGGGCCATTGTGATCGGACTTGCTCTCATCCGTGGAGTCTTTTTGTTCCTCACCCGGCAGACCCTCATCGTCATGTCGCGCCTGATCGAGTATGATATGCGCCGCGATCTATACGATCATCTCCAGTCGCTCGATACTGCCTTTTATCGGAGAAACAGAACCGGTGACCTCATGGCCCGCATGGCCGAAGACGTGAACCGTGTCCGGATGTATCTAGGGCCTGGCATCATGTATTCTTTGAATACCCTGACCCTCTTTATCGTGGTGGTCACCACCATGCTCACCGTTAATGCCGAATTGACCCTCTATGCGCTCATTCCCCTCCCATTTCTTTCCTATACCATCTATTATGTAGAGTCGATCATCCAGAAGCGAAGTGAGAGAATTCAGCGTCAGCTGTCCTTGCTCACAACCTTCGCCCAGGAAATTTATTCCGGTATCCGGGTCCTGAAGGCTTATGTGAAAGAAGAGCCTACGGCTCAAAAGTTTGCGGAAGAGTCCGAAATCTACAAAGGCAAATCCATGCACCTCGCCGCAGTGGATGCTCTGTTTTTTCCGGTAGTGGTTTTTCTGGTGGGAATGAGCATCGTTATCACGGTGTGGGTTGGGGGCGAAAAAGTCATTGGCGGTACCCTTACCCTCGGCAATATTGCCGAATTCATCATGTATATCAACCTGCTGGCATGGCCCATCATCGCGGTGGGCTGGGTGACTACTCTCATCCAGCGAGCTGCGGCGAGTCAGGTGCGCCTCAATGAGCTGCTCGTGCAGCGTGCCGAGATTACCTTCAAAGACAGCGACTGGCAAATCAACTCTGCCGATCTTGTGTTTGAAGAAGTCGATTTTACCTATCCTGATACAGGCATCGTAGCTTTGCGCGATGTGAGCTTTGAGCTCAAGCCGGGCCAAAAATTAGGCGTAGTGGGACCTACAGGCTCTGGAAAATCTACCCTCTGTGCCCTCATTCCCCGAATGTATGACCCCGTGAACGGTGAGATCAGATTTGATGGAAAGCCCCTCGCCGGCTACGGACGCCATGCCCTGCGCAGCTCAATTGGATATGCGCCTCAAGATGTGTTCCTCTTTTCTGATTCGATCAGCAACAACATCGCTTTTGGAAAAATTGAGGCCACGCAAGAAGAAATCGCCCAGGCTGCCAGGGGAGCCTCTGTCTATGATAACATCATGGACTTTCCGGAGCAGTTTGATACCTTGATCGGAGAGCGTGGTGTCACCCTTTCTGGCGGACAGAAGCAGCGCATCTCCATTGCCCGGGCCTGGATTCGCGAGCCCAAACTCCTCATCCTCGACGATGTGCTCTCGGCTGTGGACACTCGCACCGAAGAAGCCATTCTCACGGGCCTGCGGTCCTATCGACAACATCATCCTGAGACCGCGATGGTTATGGTGGCCCACCGGATTTCTTGTATCCAGGATGCCGACCTCATCATTGTGCTGGAAGACGGGCGAATTACCGAGCGTGGCTCTCACGAGCAACTCATAGCCCTCGACGGCTATTATGCCCGGATCTACGAAAAACAACTCGCCGAAGGCGAAGAGGAGGCCGCATGATCATGCGCGAAATCAGCCGCGTTTTCGTTATATTCCTGATACCCTGCGATTTGATGTGAGACCTCTGGTCTTGCTTATTCGTCTCATCATTGGGTTAGGGTACATTACGAGAAACAGCGATGAAAAAATTCCATTCCCTCCTCCTTTCGATTGCCATCCTGATGGTTTCAGGTGGGTTTGTTGGCGCCGGTGAGCCCACAGGCACGCTCCGAACCATTGAAAACCACACCTTTGCCCGGGGTGAATGGCTCAAGTTTCGCGTGCACTACGGCTTTGTTACCGCCGGGTTTCTGGAAATGGAAGTGAAGCCCTACAAGGCCTATCGCGAGGGCCGTTCTTGCTACCACATTGTGGGGCGTGGCTATACCCAAAAAGCATTTGAGTGGTTCTATTCAGTCGATGACCAATACGAATCCTATTGCGATGATCAAGCACTCGTATCCTGGCAATTCAACCGAAAAATCAGTGAAGGGAATTTTTATTCCTACTCTGAAACGCATTTTGATCAGGCTGGGCAGAAGGCCCGTCACATCGACAACAAGAAGCGGGAGACGATATATAACGTTCCGGTGAATGTGCAGGACGTGATTTCTGCTTTCTACTACGCACGGGCGCGCTATGATCAGCGCAAGCTGCGCGTGGGCGACCGTATCGAGATGCACAACTTTATCGACAGAAAACCTTTCCGGCTCGAAGCCAAACTCCTCGCTCGCGAAACCATTAAGGTGGAGGATAAAAAATATCGCGCCCTCAAATTTGATCTGTTGATCGAAGAAGTGGGCATGATCACCGACGGCAGCACGATTCAGTTTTGGATCTCTGACGATGACAACAAAATTCCGCTTAGGGTGGAATCTGAGCTGATGGTGGGCTCTCTGGCAGCAGATCTTATCGAGGCCAAAGGCCTCGTTCACCCACAATCCAGTCTGGTAGAGTAGCTGAGACGGCCCGCGCACGTGAAGAGAAGGCCGGTTCACCATCTTTCCTGACAAACAATTTTTCATTTCCTTTTCACACCCGTACTTTCGTTCTTCACGCAGAACGAACAGACCCTCTATCATGGCCAAAGAAAAGATCTTCCTACTCGATGCGATGGCACTTCTCTATCGTGCGCACTTTGCTTTCATCCGCGCGCCTCGCATCACCTCCAAAGGGCTCAACACCTCGGCGGTCTTTGGATTCACCAATACCCTCCTCGAAATCATCAACAAGGAAGATCCCAGCCACATTGCAGTGGTATTTGATACCAGCGCGCCTACCTTTCGTCATGAGCAGTTTGAAGCCTACAAAGCCAACCGCGAGGCCATGCCCGAGGATCTGCGCTCGGCTCAGCCCTATGTGAGGAAACTCCTACAAATCCTCGATGTGCCCTGCCTGCAGATGGATGGCTACGAAGCCGACGACCTCATCGGGACCATTTCTCAAAAGGTAGATCCAGAGCTCTACGATGTGTACATGGTCACGCCTGACAAGGACTATGCACAGCTCGTGAAGGACAATGTGTTTCTCTATAAGCCCAACAGCAAAGGCGGTGGATTTTCGGTGTTAGGTGCAGCGGAAGTAAAGGAAACCTTTGGCGTGAGGCCAGATCAGATCATTGATTTTCTGGGGATGAAGGGAGATGCGGTGGACAACATCCCCGGAATTCCGAAGATCGGCGACAAAACCGCTGTCACGTTGCTGGAGAAGTATGGCAATCTCGAGACCTTGATCGAAAACGTGGACGAGCTCACCATGAAAGCCGTCAAAGCCAGTATCATAGAATTTGCAGATCAGGGCCGGCAGAGCAAAGAATTGGCAACCATCATGTGCGACGTGCCCTTTGAGTGGGATGTGGAAACCCTGAAAATGGGCCACGCCAACCTCGAAGAACTCATGGTTCTCATGCAGGAACTCGAGTTCCGAAGCATTACCCAGCGCATTCTCAATAGCAAATTTAACCCCGTGAGGCCCGAGCCGCAGCAAGACCTCTTTGGAAATAGCATAGGCGAGCAACCCGAAATTTTGGTCGAATTTAAAGGCTCCCATGCCACCATTGAGTCGCGCAAGCACGACTACCAACTCGTGGACACTGCCGAAAAACGACAAGAGCTCATCGCCAAAGTAAAAGCCGCAGGCTCTTTTTGTTTCGATACCGAAACCACCAACATTGACCCCATGCTTGCCGAATTGGTGGGTCTTTCTATCAGCGTGGAAACCGCAGAAGCGTTTTTCATCCACTTCCCAGAAGAGATGAGTCAGGAGGAGGTGAAAGGTATTCTTGACGAATTTGCTCCCCTATTCCTCGACCATTCTCTCACCAAAATCGGACAGAATCTCAAGTATGACATCCTGGTGCTGAAAAATTATGGCATCGAAGTCGAAGGGCCGATGTTTGATACCATGTTGGCGCACTACGTGGTGGACCCCGGCGGAAAGCATGGCATGGATGCCATGGCAGAGGAGTTGCTCAACTACACCCCCGTGTCGATTGAGACGCTGATTGGCAAAAAAGGCAAAGCCCAGGGCACCATGCGCGACGTGGAGATCGGACCGCTCGTAGAATATGCCGCCGAGGATGCCGATGTGACCCTCTGGCTCAAAGAAAAATTGGAAGACAAGGTCAAGGGCGACAATATTTTTGAGGAAATAGAGCAGCCGCTCATGCCTGTGCTCGCGGCGATGGAGTTTGAAGGTATTCGCATCGACGATAAAGCGCTGGGCGAATATGGCGAAGAATTGGGCCAGAGAATCGAAGTCCTGGAAACAGAAATCTACCAGCTAGCTGGCGAAGAATTCAACATCAACAGCCCCAAGCAGCTCGGGGAAATCATGTTTGACAAGCTCAAACTTGGCAAAGGCGACAAGCAAAGCCGCACCAAGACCGGGCAGTATGTCACCGATGAGCAAACCCTCGGTATTCTGGCTTTGAGTCATGAGTTGCCAGATCGGATCATGGCCTATCGTGGCATCAAAAAGCTCAAATCTACCTACGTAGATGCCCTGCCGCAGCTCATCAATCCCAAAACCGGACGTGTGCACACCACCTACAGCCAATCGGTAGCGGTGACAGGGCGACTCAGCTCCAACAATCCCAACTTGCAGAATATTCCGATCCGGAGTGCCGACGGGCGCGAGGTGCGCAAGGGATTCATCCCTCGCGATGAGAACCACGTGCTCCTCTCTGCGGATTACTCCCAGGTGGAGCTGCGCATCATGGCGGCCCTCAGCGGCGACGAAGCCATGATCGAGGCCTTCCAGCAGAAGCACGACATTCACCGCTCTTCGGCTGCGCGGGTGTTTGGGGTGAAGATGGAGGATGTGACGAATGAGCAGCGCTCCGCCGCCAAAACCGTGAACTTTGGGATCATCTACGGCATCTCGGCCTTTGGTCTGAGTCAGCGCATGGGCATCTCCCGCACCGATGCCAAAGACATCATCGACACCTATTTCAATACCTACAGCCGCCTCAAGGGCTTCATGGATGAGTGCATTGAAAAAGCTCGTGCCCAAGGATTCATCGAGACTTACTTCGGGCGCAAGCGCTTTTTGCCTGACATCAACTCTCGCAACGCCACAGTGCGCAGCTTCGCCGAGCGCAACGCCATCAACTCGCCCATCCAAGGCACCGCTGCCGACATCATCAAGCTCGCGATGATCAAGATCGACAAGGTCATGAAGCAGCAACATCTGCGCTCCAAAATGATCTTGCAGGTGCATGACGAATTGGTCTTCGACGTTCACAAGGAGGAAATAGACCTCATCAAGGCATTGGTGTATGAGAACATGGTAGGCGCCGTGGAGCTCGTGGTTCCCATGGAAGTTGAAATAGGCATCGGCGACAATTGGCTACAAGCCCACTGAGGAGGAAATGGTTGAGTGGGTGAATTGTTAATTTGTTGAATGAGGGAAGGAGGAAATGGTTGAGTGGGTGAATGAAAAGTAAACATTCCGCCCTATACCCCTATTCCCCATATACCTTCCCAACCCTTCTTCTCCATGTGAAGAAGAAAGGTAGCCACAGATCAATTTTGAGCCTTGCATAGCCGATCTTCGGTCTTTTTCGTACATTAATTCTATGATTGAGCTCAATCTTAAGATTCAAAACCCAGAAGATTTACAGATCTTACTCCCCTTATTAAATAGGTTGGGAGTGTCTTGGACAAGAGTCTCTGAAGAACCGAAGGAAGTGGATCGTCTGAAAGAGCTGATCGCTCGCGGTGGAGACACGAGTTATGTTGGAGATCCTGCAACTTGGCAACGGGAAGTAAGGGAGGACCGTCCGTTGCCATATCCTGATGCAGAATGAAATTGGTGGACAGCAATATTCTGATCTATGCTGCAAGGGAGGAGTTCTCCTATTTGAGAGAAATGATTAGTGATTCTTCCAACTATTACTCGGTCATATCTATTGTTGAGGTATTAGGGTTTCCCGGATTGAGTAGCGTTGACAGGCAGTTCTTTGAAGCTGTTTTTAATGTGTTAACGCCCGTCCCCATTCATGCTGAGATCATTAACATGGCGGTTGGAGTGAGGTCTCTGAAAAAGATTTCATTAGGTGATTCCATCATTGCAGCAACTGCGAGGGTACACGGGCTAGAAATCCTCACGCGGAATGTATCTGATTTTTCATGGCTTGCTGGTATCAAGGTATCGAACCCTATTCAGTAACAAGTTTTACATCATGACAGGCAGACTTTGCCTGAAAGGGATCAATTCTTCTTTATGCGAGGCAGAATTGACTGAATCAAGCAAAAGAAACATTTCGCCCTATTCCCCTATTTCCCTATACCTTCCCACTTCTTCCCCACCTCTTCCCCACCATCACAGAGCCACTTCGTGAACCTTCGTGCCCTTACCGCCTTCGTGGTGAAAAACGAA
>JANQTF010000204.1:10359-16150 GCA_030731845.1 Bacteroidia bacterium
ACAGAGCCACTTCGTGAACCTTCGTGCCCTTACCGCCTTCGTGGTGAAAAACGAAATTTCGCCCTATTCCCCCTATACCTTCCCACTTCTTATTCTCCATCACAGAGCCACTTCGTGAACCTTCGTGCCCTTACCGTCTTCGTGGTGAAAAACGAATCAAGCAAAAGCAACATTTCGCCCTATTCCCCCTATTCCCCTATACCTTCCCACTTCTTCTTCTCCATCACAGAGCCACTTCGTGCCCTTACCGCCTTCGTGGTGAAAAACGAATCAAGCAAAAGCAAACATTTCGCCCTATTCCCCTATTTCCCTATACCTTCCCCACTTCTTCCCCACCCCTACCTTTTTTCCAGCAAATTCGTATCTTAAAACCCTGAACGCATTTTTCATGGAACATCTGGCATACGACGAAATCATAGAATTTATCGCTTCGGGCGCTACGCCACAGCAAGTCATCGACTTCCGGCCTTCGGCCAGGGTGCTGAAACGTGTGCGCGGACTTCTGATCGCCAGTAATGCCGGAGAATTGACCCAGGAAGGGCGCGATGAGCTCTCTAAATATCTCACCATGGAGCACATGATGCGCATGGCCAAGTTGAGAGCCCGCAAGAATATCGCCCGGTGAGGCCTTCCATTCCCCGAAAAGTAAGAGAACAAGTAGCTGAGCGAGCCGCTCATACCTGTGAATACTGCCGTATCTCACAGGAGGATGCCTTTTTTCCACACGAAGTCGATCATATCATCAGCCTCAAGCACGCCGGCAATCACCATCCCGATAATTTTGCCCTGGCTTGCTTCACCTGCAACCGCAACAAAGGCAGCGACATCGGCACCATGCTGCTCCCCAATGACGAATTCGTCCGATTCTTTAACCCGCGTACTGACCGTTGGGGGGCGCATTTCCTTGTCGATGGTCCAAAATTTGTGGCCCTTACCCTTGTCGCAGAAGCGACCATCAAAATCTTCGGCCTCAATCATCCCGACCGCATCATGGAGCGACAGGAACTCATGAAAATGGGGCGGTGGGGATGAGAAGTCAGACCGCTGCGCTGCGAGAAGCGAGAAGTCAGACAAGAGACAGTCAGACCGCTGCGCTGCGAGAAGTCAGACAGGATCGGCTTCGCCTCCCTGATAAGTTGCATTCGCACTTCCAGTCTGATCTCACGCCTCTCAACCTCTCACTTCTCGCCTCGCAGGTAGAATTCCTGAGAAAATCTCAATAACTTGTAATCTCAAGAACTACGCAATTGTCAGGGACCATTACTCATTCTACCAACATGACTACTCGCAGAAATTTTCTCAAGAACGCAGCCCTTACGGCTGCGGGGGTTACCATCGTGCCGCGCCACGTGCTGGGCCGCGGCTACATAGCCCCAAGCGACAAGCTCAATCTTGCCTCCATCGGAGCCGGTGGCAAAGGCTGGAGCGATATCGTGAATGCCTGGAACAATGGCGCTGAAAACGTGGTCGCGATTTGCGACATCGACAAGGAGCGCGCTTCGCAAGCCATTGGCAAATGGCCCAAGGCCAAAGTCTATAACGACTTCCGTCGAATGTTTGACGAGATGAAAGGCCAAATAGACGCAGTGACCATCTCTGCTCCAGACCACATCCACGGGGTGGCAGCCATGGTCGCCATGCAGCAAGGCGTTCACGTATATGTGCAAAAGCCACTTACCCACAACATTGCTGAGACCCGCAGGCTCACGGAAGCAGCGAGAGAATACAAAATCGTGTCTCAGATGGGCAATCAGGGAGCTTCTCTCCCGGAGCAGGTGCAGATGATGGAGTGGTTTGATAAAGGAATGATCGGCACGGTGCACACCATTGATGTGTGGACTGATCGGCCTGTATGGCCACAAGGCATTCCCGTACCTACCGGAAAGCCAGCCCGACCCAGTCAGATCTCAGAGCAGGATTGGGACATGTTTATCGGCCCGGCTGATTTTGTGGACTACGACCCGCTCTATCACCCCTTCAAATGGCGCGGTTGGTGGAATTTTGGCACCGGTGCCCTCGGCGACATGGGCTGCCATATGTTTGACCCCGTCTTTCGCGTATTAGGATTGGGATATCCAACCGAGGTAGAAAGCAGCGTCGGACAGGTATTTTTGCAGGACTGGGTGCCTGAATTTATCCCCGAAGGCTGCCCACCATCTAGCAGCAGTCGGTTGAGATTTGCCGCATCGGCCAAAAATGCCTCGCCTGTTACCCTCAACTGGACCGATGGCGGCATTCGCCCCTTTCATCCAGAACTCATTCCTCCTGATCATCCGCTAGGTTCAGACAATAGTGCCAATGGTGTGATGATGATCGGTACCAAAGGCATCATGACCTGTGGAGTCTATGGGGTGAATCCGAAGATGTATCTCAACTCGGGTGAGGTGGTCGAATATGACAAAAGCTACGATGCGAGTTACGATGGAGGGCGAAAACACAGCAAGCTCCCTGAGCACGGGCATCAGGTATATTGGACCGATGCCGTGAAGGCCGGTTTTGGCAGCGATGAGCACAAGGCACTCACCTCTTCCTTCGATTATTCCGGGCCCTTGACGGAGGCTGTCCTCATGGGGAATCTCGCGATCAGAAGCTATCAAAGCTTAGTGAAAGGCGGCAATGGTCGCAACCGTGAGTTCTATGGCCGCAAAAAACTCTTGTGGGATGGACCTGCTATGCGCATCACCAACCTCGACGATGCCAATCAGTTTGTCACGCGCGAATACAGGAAGGGCTGGAAGTTGATGTAGGTGACCCCCAGCATTCCTTCTGTCAAGTGAAAAATGATGGAACACAGCAAGCAGCATTGGTAGCCAAACCAATGCTGCTATTTTTTTGAGCTGTTGGTGAAAGGCTGAATTTCTCCCTTTTCGGATTTACGGGTTGGATCAATAAAACAGGGATCGTTTATTCTCATGGAAATATCCCACGCTAGCCGATGACCTCCATGGGCTATATCTCGATAGGATCTGGGTTTCCATGAATCAATTTTGAAGATCTGATGCACAACCATAAATGAAATTGGCAAAAATACGCAAGGTAAGATGCTGATAGTCTGTGTTTTCGATGTGATTGGGGCGGGGCGGGATGAAATCATAAGAGAATGAGACAAATTTTAAAGAGTTCTACGAGCACGAATATTTACCTTGGCTTTTGGATCTAACTACTATTTGCTACTCACATGAATTATAAAAAACTGTTCCTCTGGTCCATTACGGTGGCGCTTGCAGGGTTTTTATTTGGTTTTGATACCGTGGTCATTTCTGGTGCCGATCAGGCATTGCAGGATCTTTGGGGCTCCTACACACTTTGGGGTTCCAATGATTTGTTTCACGGCCTCGTGATCGTTTCTTCTGCGTTATGGGGCACCGTCATCGGAGCCATATTTGGTAGCATCCCGACGGATAAACTAGGGAGGAAAAACACCCTGATCTGGATCGGGGTTTTCTACTTTGTGTCTGCTGTAGGGTCAGCATTTGCCACCGATCCATGGATGTTTGCCTTTTTCCGCTTTTTGGGAGGACTAGGGGTGGGGGCATCTACCATTGCTGCGCCCGCCTATGTGTCAGAAATTGCGCCTCCCTCCAATCGTGGCAAATTGGTCGCTTTGTATCAATTCAACATCGTATTCGGAATTCTCGTGGCTTTCTTGTCTAATTTTCTGCTCAAGGACATCGGCGAAAACGCATGGAAGTGGATGATCGGTGTCGAAGCAATTCCCGCTTTGATTTATACCTTGATGGTTTTCACCGTTCCGAAAAGCCCAAGATGGTTGCTCGTCAACAAGAATGATCGTGCCCAAGCCAAGCGGGTGCTGGAAATGATCGACCCCCGGGGAGATGCCGAGGAAGAAATAGATCAAATTTTGTCTGATCATCATGCCAACTCTGGCAGTAAGGACACCATCTTCAGCAAGTCTTATCGATTCCCGCTGATCCTGGCATTTCTCATTGCCTTTTTCAATCAATTCTCAGGAATCAACGCCCTCCTCTATTACGCACCACGGATTTTCGAACTCGCGGGAATGGAAAAAGACGGGGCATTCCTGAGCAGCATCGGAATTGGGGTAGTCAACCTCATCTTCACGCTCATTGGCCTCAGCCTTATTGATCGTTTCGGACGAAAACAGTTAATGTATATCGGCTCTGTGGGCTATATCATCTCATTAAGCATGGTGGCCATGGCATTTGCTTTAGGCTGGCAGGGCATAGCCATTCCGGCTTTTTTATTCCTGTTTATTGCTGCCCACGCAATCGGTCAGGGCACGGTGATCTGGGTCTTTATCGCGGAAATATTTCCCAATCACCTTCGCGCCTCGGGGCAGGCATTTGGAAGCTCTGTGCATTGGGTGCTTGCCGCAGCTATTCCCTCGGTGGTTCCCATCATGTTTGCTGAGATTGGCGCTACGCCTGTATTTGGCCTCTTTGCCTTCATGATGGTGCTACAATTGATTTTTGTCTGGCGAATGATGCCCGAAACCAAAGGAAAAACCCTCGAAGAACTTGGGATGACCATGAGCGCTTCTTAAGAATTTCTCTCCAAAAGTAGTGGTTTGGAGAACCTGGCAGGTCTGAAAGGACCTGCTATTTTTTTTGCTCAAAAAAGTAACCCAGAAGGTTGGTTGGTCTTGTGAGGGTAGAAAATTTGGGAGATAAAGAAGAATTGATCCCTGAAGATCTGGGATCAATGACAACATATTATTCGTAGAATCATTAAGGTCCTAACATGCAAACCGGGAGTCAACCTGCTACGCAGATCGACTCCCGGTCCTGATTTAGCGAATATGATTTGCGACTATTTGCGGTATTGAGCACCGATGGCCTGGGCCTCGGGAATCCATTTCTGGAGATTTGCCTGACGAGTGGATGGCGAAGGGTGAGTGCTCATAAACTCAGGAGGGGTAGCACCACCTTGCGCTTCCATTCTTTTCCAGAAAGGCACAGCAGCATTGAGGTCATAGCCAGCAATGGCCATGAGGTAGAGGCCAATCTGGTCTGCTTCCGACTCATGTTTTCTAGAGAATGGCAGCAAAAGTCCTACTTGTGCGCCTGCGCCTGCGGCAGCAAGAAGTACCGTTTTGGTACGTGCGGCCCGGGCCGCAGAAGCTTCATCGGTAGCAGCTCCTTGGCGCATCGTTAGGATCGCATCGCCTAGCATGAGGGCTCCCTGGGTGCCGAGTTGCTGGGTCATGCGCTCATTGCCATGGTGAGCCAGTGCATGGGCAATCTCATGGCCCATCACCACAGCGAGACCATCTTCGTTTTGGGCAACCGACATGATGCCGGTATAGACCACCACTTTGCCGCCGGGCATACAAAATGCGTTTATATTGGGGTCATCCACCAAGTTGAATTCCCACTCAAAGTCCTTGAGGTCGTCGGTCATGCCGTTGGTTGAATAATACTTCTGGACGGCCTGGACGAGCTTGTTTCCAACACGCCGCACCTGATCGAGTTGGGCACCACTTCTTACTGGTGGGTTGTCGGAGAGGAATTGTTTGTACTGATCAATGCTCAAGGTGTTGATCTGGGAGTTGGGCAGCAACTTAGTCTGTCGGCGGTTGGTGAAAGGAACCCTGGAACAGGCCACAATCACGAGGCTGAGCACAAGCATGGAGCTCAGCACTGCAAGGGGTCTTTTGACGAATACGCGAAAGGTTTTCATATCTGAATGTCAAGAGTGAAGGATGGAAAAGATAGTGAGCAAGCGATTATTTTGAGAAAAGGAGGGTTTCATCAGCTTGGCTACATTTGAATCTGTGACGTAAAGAAAGGAATTCTGTCACAGGCTTTTT
>JANQTF010000205.1 GCA_030731845.1 Bacteroidia bacterium
CGAACTTAGTATTGATCGTAAAACTTGCTCTTTAAACAGTATTCTCTTCAATTTGATAGTCTGGTCTCCATCTGTAAAGGCAAAGTGATCATCTATACCATTAGACTCTGGATTGATTAAGGCTGCTGCAGCTTCCTGGAAATTGAGTCTTGCTGTTTGGGATGTTGTACGACTTGGACTATTGCTAACAATAGCGATGAGATCTGAATTGCTTAGGCTAATCTTATCCATAATTTGCATGTTTGGCTCAAAGTATGAATCCTGTTGTTTTCGAATTTTCTACATCAAATAGGTTTCGCGATAAATAAAAAACATTAGTCATTCCCCGCAGTCGAATCCCATCCCCCTCTGACTTATCACCTCTGTCCTCTCCCCCCCTACATATTCCGCCGATACTGCCCCCCAACCTCATACATCGCTCGCGTGATCTGCCCGAGTGAAGCCACTTTTACTGCTTCCATGAGGCCTTCGAAGAGATTGTCGTTGCGCAGGGCGCGGGCTTGCAGGTCACGGAGGGCGAGTTCGGTTTCGGCCTCGTTGCGGGTGTGTTGGGCCTGGAGATCGGAGATTTGGGTTTCCTTTTCCGCTTCGTTGGCGCGGATCACCTCGCCGGGGCGCATCGTGGGGCTGCCGTCGTCGCTCAGGAAGGTATTCACCCCGATGATGGGCAGCTCGCCGCTGTGTTTCAGACTCTCGTAGTGGAGAGATTCGTCCTGAATCTTGCCGCGTTGGTACATCGTCTCCATCGCGCCGAGCACGCCGCCGCGCTCCGTGATGCGGTCAAACTCCAGCAGCACCGCCTCCTCCACCAGGTCGGTGAGTTCCTCGATGATGAAAGACCCCTGGATCGGATTCTCGTTTTTGGTGAGGCCCAGCTCGTGGTTGATAATCAGCTGAATCGCCATGGCGCGACGCACCGACTCCTCGGTGGGCGTGGTGATCGCCTCATCGTAGGCATTGGTGTGGAGCGAGTTGCAATTGTCGTAGATAGCATAGAGCGCCTGAAGCGTGGTGCGGATATCGTTGAAGCCGATTTCCTGCGCGTGCAGCGAGCGCCCGGAAGTCTGAATGTGATATTTCAGCTTCTGCGAACGGTCGTTCGCCTTGTATTTATACTTCATCGCCTTGGCCCAGATGCGGCGCGCCACACGGCCAATCACGGCATATTCGGCATCAATGCCATTGGAGAAGAAAAACGAAAAATTCGGTGCGAAGCTGTTGATGTCCATGCCGCGGGCCAGGTAGTACTCCACAAAGGTGAAGCCATTGGCGAGGGTGAAAGCAAGCTGCGAAATAGGATTAGCACCCGCCTCGGCGATGTGGTAGCCCGAGATCGAGACGGAGTAGAAATTCCGCACCAGCTGATCGATGAAGTATTGCTGCACATCGCCCTGGAGCTTAAGGGAAAATTCTGTGGAGAAAATGCAGGTGTTCTGGGCCTGATCCTCCTTGAGAATATCCGCTTGCACCGTGCCGCGCACCTGCTGCAGCGTCTCCAGTTTGATGCGGTCATACACCTCTTTGGGCAGCACCTGATCGCCCGTCACGCCGAGGAGCATGAGGCCGAGGCCATCGTTGGTGGGCGGAAGCTCGCCGCGATACACAGGCCGTTCGGCCTTCTTTTGCTGATAAATCCGCTTGATTTTTTTCTCTACCTCCTCTTCCATTCCCTGCTCACGAATGTAGATCTCACACTGCTGATCGATCGCGGCATTGAGGAAAAAAGCCAGTACCGTGGCCGCAGGGCCATTGATGGTCATGGAAACAGAAGTGGCTTTGTCTGTGAGATTAAAGCCGGAATAGAGCCGCTTGGCATCGTCGAGGCAGCTGACCGACACGCCAGAGTTACCAATTTTGCCATAGATGTCGGGACGCTTGTCGGGATCTTCGCCATACAAAGTCACCGAGTCAAAGGCCGTGGAAAGCCGCTTGGCGGGCATGCCCGCCGACACATAATGAAAGCGGCGATTGGTGCGCTCGGGGCCACCTTCTCCGGCAAACATCCGCGTGGGATCTTCGCCTTGGCGCTTGAAGGGAAACACCCCAGCCGTGTAAGGAAATTCGCCCGGCACATTCTCCTGAAGATTCCAGGTCAGAATGTCGCCCCAGTCGTGGTAGCGGGGGAGCGATACTTTGGGGATCTTGTTGTGAGAAAGCGTTTTGTAGGTCGTGGGCACCTTGATTTCCTTGCCCCGCACGTGGTAGATAAATTCATCGGCGGCGTACTGCGCCTTTTTTGCCTCCCAGGTCTCGATCACCTGTTGGTTGCGCTTGTCGAGGGTGAGGTTGATCTCCTGCTCCACGGCGCGCAGCTCCTTGAGGAGGCGGTCTTTGTCGTCGGCGCGGCTCTGAGAAATGGCCGCGATCGCGGTGTGAATGCCGTAGAGTTTGCGGGCCGTTTCTGCCTGTTCGCTGGTCCAGGTGTCGTAGTCGCGAATGACCTCGGCAATCTCGGCGAGATAGCGCACCCGCGATGGCGGAATGATGTAGATTTTTTCGGTGGGTCGGTCGTCGGCATCGAGATGAGGCACGAGATCGGCGCCGGTTTTGGCGGCAATGCACATCATCATGGCCCGGTAGAGGCGGTTCATGCCGGGGTCGTTGAACTGCGAAGCGATGGTGCCATACACAGGCAGGGCCTCATCTTTGGCATCCCAGAGGCCGTGATTCCGCTTGAATTGCTTCTTCACATCGCGCAGGGCATCGAGGGCACCGCGCTTGTCAAATTTATTGAGGGCAATGACATCGGCATAGTCGAGCATGTCGATCTTTTCGAGCTGCGTAGCCGCGCCATAATCGGGCGTCATCACATAGAGCGAGGCATCAGAGTAGTCGATGATCTCGGTATCAGACTGGCCAATGCCGGAGGTTTCGAGAATGATGAGGTCGAATTGAGCAGCCTTGAGGATGTTGAGCACCTCGGGGATGTGCTTGCTCAGGGCGAGATTGCTCTGCCGCGTGGCGAGGGAGCGCATGTACACGCGCGGATCGTTGACGGCATTCATGCGAATGCGGTCGCCAAGCAGTGCCCCGCCTGTTTTTCGCTTGGAGGGATCCACGGAGACCACCGCGATATGTTTGTCGGGAAAATCAAGCAAAAAGCGCCGCACGAGTTCATCTACCAGCGAGCTTTTTCCTGCGCCACCCGTGCCGGTGATGCCGAGGATCGGCGGATGCGTGAGGCCCTCCATGCGGCTGTGGATCTCGTCCATGATGGGCTCCACAAGCTCGGGCGAATTTTCCACTGCCGAAATCAGGCGTGCCATGGCCCGCGCAGAGATGCGCTGCCGCACTTTGTGCAAAATGACCGTTCCCTGCCCGTTTTGATTGCTTTTTACGCCACCATAGGCCTCTGCGATGGCAGACTTCCAGCGGTCCACCTCCAGCTTTCCTGTCGGGAAATCAGCCTGCTCCATCAGGTCATTGATCATCCCTTGCAGGCCCATTTCGCGGCCATCGTCGGGGGAGTAGATGCGCGTAATGCCATAGGCGTGCAGTTCCTCGATTTCTTCGGGGAGAATGGTGCCGCCACCTCCGCCAAACAGCTTGATGTGGCCGCAATCCCGCTCCTGAAGGAGGTCATACATATACTTGAAAAATTCCACGTGCCCCCCCTGATACGAAGTGATGGCAATCGCCTGCGCATCTTCCTGTATCGCCGTCTCCACGATTTCATTGGCCGAGCGATTGTGCCCGAGGTGAATCACCTCTGCCCCGGAGGCTTGGATGATCCGGCGCATGATGTTGATCGCGGCATCGTGGCCGTCAAACAAAGAAGCTGCAGTGACGATCCTGACTTTATTCTTCGGGCGATAGGGTGCGGGGACTTGCATGGCGAATGTGGAATAAATTCAAAAATGTGAATTCCAAATATATCTCAATTGAGGCTTTTGGGCCTTGAATTTTGATCTTCGGGGGAATATCTTGGATATTAGGTCGCAAAATTACACGCAGAGGAACTAGATTCCAATTCAATAACGGAAAATCCCACACATAAAACGTGGGGACGAGTGATATAGATCCCGCAAGCGGAACTTCGCTCAGGAAAGCGAGAGGTGGAGAAAAAGGAGATGGAGACAAAAAGACCTTCGTGAACCTTCATGCTCTTACTTTCTTCGTGGTGAAGAACGAGCTGGGGGAAATGGTGGAGTTGGTGAATGGTTGAATGAGGGAGGAGGAGTTCACCACAGAGGCACTGAGGGCACGGAGATTCACGGAGGGGGAAATGGTTGAATGGTTGAGTTGGCGAATGGTTGAATCAGAAAAAGAAATCCACCTTATTCCCATATTTCCTCATAACCTTCTTCCCTTCCCGTAAAAAACTACCCCTTGAAAGGAGAATCGCTCGGCATTCCCTACCTTTGCGGCCATGAAGATACTGGTCATTGGCGCGGGCGGCAGAGAGCATGCCCTTGCCTGGAAATATGCGCAATCTGCGTCCTGTGAGTCGGTTTTCATTGCGCCAGGCAATGCTGGAACCGCCGAAGTCGGCGAAAATGTCGCACTCGACGTCACTGACTATGCCGCAGTAGCGGCATTTGTTCAGGATCAAGACATTGATCTCGTTGTGATCGGGCCCGAGCAACCCCTCGTGGATGGCATGGCCGACTACCTCGTGGGTCAGCACATCACCACGCTGGGGCCTTCGCAAGCTGCTGCGCAGCTCGAAGGAAGCAAAGATTTTTCCAAGGCCTTCATGGACAAATACAAGATCCCAACGGCCAAATACGCCTCTTTCCATACCCACGAGCTCGACAAAGCCCTCGACTACGTCTCCCAGCACCCGCTGCCCATCGTGGTGAAGGCCAGTGGCCTCGCCGCCGGGAAGGGGGTCCTCATTTGTGAATCGCATGGCCATGCCAAAGACGTGGTTCGCGATATGCTCAGCGGCGCTTCTTTTGGCGAGGCGGGCAGCACCGTGGTGATCGAAGAATTTTTGCAGGGGATCGAAATCTCCATCTTCGTGCTCACAGATGGCAAAGACTACCTTCTCCTGCCTTCTGCCAAAGACTACAAACGCATCGGCGAAGGCGACACTGGCCTCAATACCGGCGGCATGGGCGCAGTCTCTCCCGTGCCATTTGCCAATGACGCCTTTCTCGAACAGGTGAGAACCACCATCGTGGAGCCTACCGTGAATGGCATTCATGCCGAAGGACTCGACTACAAAGGCTTCATCTTCATCGGGCTCATGGTCGTAAATGGCGTGCCACAGGTGCTCGAGTACAACGTGCGCATGGGCGATCCCGAGACAGAAGTGGTGATGCCGCGTCTCCTGGGCGACTTTGCCGCCCTCAGCCTCGCCGCAGCCGAAGGCCGCCTCGCTGGTGAAACCATCGAGATGGACCCCAGAACCTGTGTCACCGTCATGATGGTCAGTGGTGGATATCCCGGCGATTACCAGAAAGGCATTGCCATCTCCGGCATCGAGCAGGTCGATGGCTCGCTCGTGTTTCACGCAGGTACCAAGATCCACAACGGCCAACTCGTCACCAACGGTGGTCGGGTGATCGCCGTTAGTAGTTTTGGCGACAATATCGAAGCCGCGGTTTCGCAATCTTTGCAAAATGTAGCTCACATCGAGTTCGATGGGCGGTTTTATCGCCGCGACATCGGGCGCGACCTGATGAATCTCTGATCATGAAATCTCTCCTCCTGCTCTTGCCTGTCTGCCTGCTCCTGTTCGCTTGCGGGGAATCAATCCCTGAGAGCAAAGCAGGGAACGCCCCTTTTTTGTGGCGCGGCACGCTGTTGATGGGGCCTGGCAAAGCCTTGCCCTTCACCTTTCAGTGGAATCCGGAGTCTGATACGCCCATGGTGATCCACAATGGTGCCGAGCGCATTCCCGTCCTCGATGTGGACATCCAAACCAAGGGAGATTCGCTGCGAATCAACATGCCCGTGTTTGAGTCCTATTTTTTGGTGAATCAAGGCAAAGATGGCTGGACAGGCGAATGGCATGACGAGAGCCGCGGCCCAGACTATGTGATCCCATTTCGGGCGAGACCGGGCGCTTTGGGTCGCTTTTTTGACGAAGAGGCGGAGCAGTCCTTTGCCGCGCTGCCCAATCGCTGGGCCACGACCTTCAGCGCAGGAACCGAAGACGAGTACCCCGCCGTGGCCATCCTGGAAGCCGAAGGCGATGCCCTCACAGGCACATTTCTCACCGAAACCGGAGATTATCGATACCTCGAAGGGCAGCGCCGCGGCGATAGCCTCTTTCTCTCTGCCTTTGATGGCGCTCATGCCTTTTTATTCACCGGAAAAATAACGGGAGACAATATCGAAGGCGCTTTTTACTCTGGCACGCACTGGCAAGAGCCCTGGGTAGCCTATGCCGATGTGAATGCCTCGCTGCGCGCAGCAGAGAGCCTCACCTACCTCAAGCCTGGCTACGAGAGGCTTACTTTTTCTTTTCCTTCCACCACAGGCGACACGTTGCGTTTTCCTTCGGAGGCTTATTCTGGCAAGGTCGTCATTGTGCAGCTCCTGGGCAGTTGGTGCCCCAATTGCATGGACGAGACGCGGCTCTACGCCGAGTGGTATGACCGCTATGAGTCGCGCGGTGTTGAGTTCATTGGTCTGGCTTTTGAGCGCAGACCCACGATGGGGGATGCGATTGCGGCAGTGGAGAAAATGAAAAAGCGATTGGGAGCAGATTATCCCATGGCCGTTGCCTCGCTCACTACAAGCAAGAGCACTGCCGCCGAAAAATTGCCTATGCTGAATGCCGTTTTGTCCTTTCCCACCTCGATTTGGCTCGACAAATCGGGCGCTGTGAGGCGCATCCATACGGGCTTCAATGGTCCGGGAACCGGGGAGTTGTATGATGCTTTTGTGGCTGAATATGAAGGGCTGATGGCAGAAATGCTGGCCGAATAGGGAGTTCTTTCCGAAGGAAATCTTCATGGAGCCCGAAAGTTAGCTTTGGTGATTTTTGCATGACCATTTGCGCAATTTACGGATTGTGAATCTGTCCATTTCCTTGCCTGGAGATTGAAAAGGGTGTTTTGGCGTCTTTGAACCACATCTCTTGCCATTGTAAGAAATATCCAAAAAAAGTTGTAGATTCGTTCGATTAACGGATAGTACAAGCAAGGGCTTTTTCAACCACAAGTAGATGGGCATATTTCGAATGAGTTGTTTGGTCGGATTTCTGCTGCTTATGAGCAGCCCGGCAAAACTAATGGCGACTCCTGCTGATTTTGAAGCGCTGATCAATGAGCGATTGGCAGATTATCCCCTCACACCAGACAATCGGCATCGGCTTGCCGCATGGTCTGAGCTCAAGGGAGATTACTTGCAGGAATCTAATTCGCTTGTGATGCACTTTGGCGACATGGGGAAGCTCGAAGTCTATCCAGACAATTTTTTGCTGAGAACTGCCTCCAACCACGTCTATCACCTTGACCGCAGACGCACCAACCCGCGCGATGTGGCAGTCATGAATGAGACCCTCCGGGTCATGTTTGAGCAAATTTCCTTGCTTGCCAACCACGATGCTCACCCCGATCTCATTTACTTTGTGGATGAGCACCTCGCCCGGAAAAACCTAGAACCCTTCGAAAAGCTGTATTTGCGCCATATCCTGATTCGCTTTGGGAAATACAATGCCGCCCTGCGGCAGGTGGAGTTTCGCACAGATTGGCTACCCGTGAAATCCTATCAGTATGAAGCGCCCGGCAGGGAGGGCACGCACTTTGTCAATAAGCCCATTGACCCGCTGATCATCAAGCTCGATGAAGCTACCGTTCGGGGATATTATCTCAGCTCTGGAGGAACGGTGTATGTCGAAGACGTGACCCGGGATGTATTTTACGCCACGGGAGAAAGCTACACACCCAATGTCTCAGCATTTAAATTGTTTTTGCAGCAGCTATTCACACAAACCACCACCTTTGTGGTGAAAGAAGAGGAGGCTCGTATTCAGCATTACCATACGATCAGCCACGAGAAGGCGGATGATGCGCCTGTGGCGATTGCCACAAGATCATTTCAGGTGCCAACTGCATCCACAGATCTGGCGCTTCGCGGACAGGAAGACGGGATGTCCGGGATCAAACCGCTCTATACGCCACAAGATTGGATGGGCAAAATGCTCGGCACCCTTCGCTATCACAATTCCTTGATGGACAGAGAGGTAGCTGGTTTTTTGATTCACCAGCCATTCTTCCTTCAATTGTACAAGCATTTTTCGCCAGAAGAAAAGGCGTATTATGACCGGATGAAGCGAAAATGAATGAGTCGATGTGTGATGTTTGAGGTAGATAGAAAGTCTGCTAACTTCTCCCTGTGAGGTATTCTCCCATTCGTCTGACCTCCTTCTTGATTCTACGAATGCTGCCACCTGCCAGCCCCCCTTTGGCAAGGAGCCTACGAGGGCTCGTCCAAACTTTGCAATTCGTGCCGGGGCAATATCTGAGTTGGCCGACTTTACTAAGTTTCAGCGCCATGTGCCCATCTTCGCTGCCCAGTGGGTCGTGGTCATAGCTGCCGTATTGCAGGCCTTGCCCGCGCCAGAAGGCGGAGTTGAACCCATGCACATTGATGTGCTCCCGGTGACGTCGGCGCAAGCTGCGGGCCACGTTGCCGAGGGCTTCATGCGTAGCGAGTGCCAGCCTGCCAGCCCGCGGGTCAGGCAAGAACGAATGACCTCCATACACGATGGATACACCCTCATGCTCCAGCACTTCCAAATATCGCTTTCCCCACTGGGCAGGATACACGGAGTCAGCATCGGCCTGTAGCACAATTTCGCCATGGCAAGCCTCGAGCCCCAGTCGGCGGGCTTCTTTGGGGCTACTGTTTTCGGGCAGCCGAATGTGGTGAACCCCCAGTGCATGAAGCCAATCTGGAGTACTATCGGTGCTGGCATCGTCCACTACCAGAAGTTCTACCACCACCTCATCGGGCAGGACCAACTCAGCCAGGGAAGAAAGGGTGCGAATGATATTGGCGCCTTCGTTATAGGCAGGAATGACAATCGAGGCTTTGGCGCCTTCTGATCGAAACCTGCTCAGCCCTTGCCGTATCCGCATCAGCTCGGTAGGTGCGAGCTGATCGGGGTGTGTGGCCACGAGGAGGTGGCGCGAAAGCCAGGAAGGGAGCTGGAGAGGGGGGATCGCCATATAAGGGGGAAATTACAACAACTTATTTGATCGGCAAATCCGGTAAAACACCTACGGAATCTAACAACTTTGCCTACCTTTGTGGCCCCGCCCCGGACCTTCTATCGAAGAACCATTTTCTATGCAAAATCAGCGTTATATCGTCCTGGATTTTGATAGCACCTTCCTTCAGGTGGAGGCGCTCGAAGAGCTTGCGAAGCTGTCGCTTGCGAATCATCCAGAGCAGGTCGGCAGGCAGGCAGAAATCAAAAAAGTGACCGAAGCTGGCGCTAATGGCGAGATCAGCCTCGAAGTGTCTCTGGCCAGGCGCATGGAGTTGCTGGAGGCACACCGGGACCACATTCCCTTGTTGATACAGGTGCTCAAAGAAAAAGTATCGGTCTCTATTGCCCGGAATAAGGCTTTTTTCGAAAAGCATGCTCAGCAAGTATATATCATCTCCAACAGCTTTCGCGAGCTGATCATCCCCGTTGTGGCCGATTATTTTATCCCTGAATCACATGTGCTCGGCAATGAGTTTGTGTATGATGCTGAGGGGGAAATTGTGGGGTTGGATGAAAACAACCCTCTCGCAAGCACACAGGGCAAAGCTACGGTGCTCGCTGCGCTAAAGCTCCCCGGCGAGATCCTTGTGATCGGCGATGCCTTTATGGACTATCAGATGAAAGTCGCTGGACTGGCCCACAAGTTTTTTGCCTTTACAGAGAATGTGCTGCGAAGCCAGATTCTCGACAAGGCTGATTTTGTGATCCATAGTTTCGATGAATTTTTATACGAGAATCACCTCCCCATGACAGTTTCTTATCCTAAAAGCAAGATCAAAGCCCTCATTCTGGAGAATATTCATCCCAATGCGGAAAAGGCATTTCAGGGTGAAGGCTATCAAATTGAGACGGTGAGTAGCGCCCTCGACGAAGAGGAGCTGATCGAGCGAATCGAGGGAGTATCGATTTTGTGTATCAGGTCCAAGACCAGTGTTACCCGCAGGGTAGTGGAGGCCGCCAATAGATTGCTCGCTGTGGGAACCTTCTCCATCGGCACCAACCAAATTGATTTGGAGGCCTGCGCCGAGCGCGGCGTGATCGTGTTCAACGCTCCTTATAGCAACACCCGCTCTGTGGTGGAGCTTGCCATTGGGGAGATTATCATGCTGATGCGTCGTATTCCGGAAATGAATGCTGGAATGCACCGTGGCAAATGGAACAAATCAGCCAAGCATAGCTATGAGATCCGCGGCAAAAAGCTCGGCATCATTGGCTATGGCAACATCGGTTCTCAGCTCTCAGTGCTTGCCGAGGCCATGGGCATGAAGGTCTATTATTATGATATGGTGGAAAAGCTACAGATGGGCAACGCCATCAAGGTAGATAGTCTGCAAGAGATGCTCTCGCAGGTGGACGTGGCCACGATTCACGTAGATGGCCGCCCGGAAAACAAATACTTCTTTGGAAAGGAGCAAATCGGCTGGATGAAGCCGGGCTCCTTGCTGCTCAACCTGGCCCGCGGCCCGGTGGTAGATCTCGAGGCCCTCGAAGCCGCGCTCGCCTCAGGTCATATCGCTGGCGCCGGGCTCGATGTGTATCCCGAAGAGCCCAAGAATAACGACGAGGAGTTTGTCTCCAAACTTCGCGAATACGACAATGTGATCCTCACGCCTCACGTGGGCGGCAGCACCGAAGAGGCGCAGTTCAATATTGCTCAGTATGTGCCGGCTCGCATTCTCGCCTATATCAACACCGGGTCCTCTTTTGGAGCCGTGAATTTCCCCAACGTGCAGCTCCCAGAGCAGAAACAGGTGCATCGCCTCATTCACATTCACCGAAATGTGCCGGGAATCCTCGCCAAGATCAATCAGGCCCTGGCCAGGCATGAAGTGAACATCGCAGGCCAATATCTCAAGACAGATGAGCAAATCGGGTATGTGATTACCGACATCAACAGGCAGTATGACGACGAATTACTCACTGATTTGAAGCAAATACCCGATACCATCAAGTTTAGAGTCCTGTATTGAGGACTTTCTGTCCACAAGTCTATCCACTCACACATCAAATCCGGCCATTTGACCCTCTGGCGCGCCCGTTAGCAGCGTGCCAGAGCAACGCCGGACACGAAAATTGCGGAATTTATCAAACTGCTTTCGCTTTTGAGCCTGTTTTTGACCGATTAATCCGCTGAAACTCCGGTTCAGTGCCGCAGAACTGCCGTTGGCATTTCGCCATTTAGTATTAAATGTTTGTGTGCACCATCTTTACATTGTGCGAAACGATCAGGACAACAAAAGTTTTTGGCATGCACAACGATGCAACCTTCTGATCCATTTCGTCTCTCTGATGAATAAGTCAAACACACCGAACATTTTCGCCATGTATAAGTCTAGCCTCCTCCTCCTCCTCTTGGTTCTTTCTGTTTCTCTTCAGGCAGCCAACACCTGGTATAGCACAGGTCTTTCTTCTGATTGGAGCAACGAAAAAAGCTGGTCTCTTGATTCCGTGATCCTCGATCAGCGCGGTCTGCCTGGCACAGAGGATGACTTGGTGATTCGTCACCCACTTACGCTCACTCTGGAGGAAGCTTATGCCCACGCTGGCAACATCAAGATCGAATCCGAAGGGGTTTTGGAAATGTTTGGTCGTGGCGAAGAGGCTGTTTTTGTCTTCAATGGCAAGAAGCTGATCAATGAAGGCGTCTTCATGACAAACCTGCCCGTGATCATCAAAGGACAAGACAAAGGACTGGCCATCCAGTTCATCATCGCAGAAGGATCTCAGACACTTCTCGGAAGCCACCTCACCCTTGCTGGCAAAGCACAACTACAGGTACTCAACGGCAGCTGCGGCGCGTTTCTGGTGAAGAAAGAGCTTCGCATTCAGGGAGAAGATGTCTTCTTGCTCGGCCTGGGTAGCTGGATCGTAGAAGGCGGACGCAGAGCCTGGGCTGCTGATGGCAATGAAATCACCAACATCGTTCACAGAGATGCCGCCATCGCTGCTCAAATGGAAATCGGACTTTCTCTCTATGCCGATATCACCTTCTGCGCTTTGGACCAAAGAGGAGTGGCAGGAACACTCGATACCAACGTTGACATCAACGCCGACAGCGAAGCCGCTAGCATCAAAACCCTGTCTATCTACCCCAACCCACAAAGCAGCAACGATCAGGTGAACGTGGAGGGCCGTGGATTTGGCGATCAGGAAGTGGTATTCGTAGAAGTAAGAACCCTGATGGGGCAGCGCATCCTTGCCGAGAGCACAGCCAGCAATGTAGATGGCGTTGTGAGCTTCCAGACAAGCTGGAATCTCAACCCAGGTCAGTACGTGGTCCTGATCCGAGGCAAGCAGCACGTGGCTTCACACCGCCTCGTCTGTCAATAATACAACCCTTGATTTAGCCCCGATTCGTCGATCCTCTCCCTTTCGCCCCTGCCATTCTTTGATTGGCAGGGGTTGTTGCTTTTGGGAAAGTTTCTTGATTCCTCACCAGGAACAAGAATCAAGAGCCGCAGGTGCTCCAAAAAGCCCCCAAGCCGCTGGGAAAGAGGAGCTAGAGGTAGTGGGACAAGAATTTCTGCGATGCGAGATGTTCCCCATCCCGGCATACAAAGCAAGGGTAGCCCCAAGTAAAGCCCGGGGTAGAATCACCCTCAGAGAATCGCCAGCCCCAAACCGCTACCCCTCATATCCATGGAGGATCTTGATGTAGTTTGCCCTGGCATAGGCTGCGGGGTCATTCACGTGTTTTCGGCTCATAATTCCCCGCATTTCTTTCACACTCTCAAATCCACGAAGTCTCATCCATAGCTCCAGCTCTTCGAGCATGGAGGGAATGATCCCGATTCCGTGTTTGAGCAGAGCAGAAGTGGTCATCGCCACATCAGCACCTGCCAGCAGGTATTTGATCAGATCGCGCCCAGTGTGCACGCCGGTGGTCGCCGCCAATGACACGGGTAGCTGGTCATAGAGGATGCCGATCCACATCAGCGGTAGCCGCACTTCGGATGGGTGACTCAACGACAAGGAGTTTTCGAGGATCAAATGATCAATATCGATGTCGGGCTCATAAAAACGGTTGAATAAAACCAGACCATCGGCACCTGCCTCAGACAGTGTGGTGGCCATGTTGCCCATGGAAGAAAAATAGGGGCTCAATTTCACCGCCACAGGAATGGTAACGGATTTCTTGACCTGCTTGAGCACCTCCACATATCGTTGCTCGACATCTTCCCCTGTGCGGCTGATGTCGGTAGGAACATAAAAGATGTTGAGCTCCAGGGCACTGGCGCCCGCCTGCTCTATTGCTTTGGCATAATAAGTCCAGCCTTCTGGTGTGGTTCCATTCAAGCTGCCGATGATGGGCATGTCACAACGTTCCGAAGCCTCTCGGATCAGTTCGAGATAGGAGGCGACGCCAACGGGGTAGGTTTCTACCTCAGGGAAATAGGACAAGGCTTCGCCGAAGCTGTCGGCACCCGCTTCCCAGAGTTGCTGAACCTGCCGCATCTCCATTTTGAGCTGTTCTTCGAAGAGAGAAAACATGACCGCTGCTCCTGCTCCGGCATCTTCTAGCTTCAGGAGGTTATCTACGTTTCGGGCCAGGGGAGATGCCGAGGCGACAAGCGGACTAGAAAGGGGGAGTCCGAGGTAGGTGGTATGGATATCGGGTTTCATCGATTTGTTCTTTTTGTGGGGTGGGGAATGAACTGACAATGCGTTCCTATGTCACAGGCTGAAAGTCACTGGCTTTCTTGATGGCCATTTCCTCGTAGGTTTTCCAGCGTTGGTTGACCAGTTCCTGCGCCAGGGCCATGAGCTGCTCGGCTTCATCGGGATTGGTCTGTGTCAACATGCGATAGCGAAGTTCCTTGTAGGCATATTCCTTGAGGGAAATCATCGGTCTGGGCGAATCCAGCACAAAGGGGTTCACATCAGCCTTTCGGAGCTCCGGATTATAGCGAAGCAATGGCCAATAGCCCGATGCCACCGCGAGATCTTGCTGGGTCATGCCTTTCTTCATGTCGATACCATGGGCGATACAGTGGCTGTAGGCAAGGATCAAAGAAGGGCCGGGATAGGCTTCTGCCTCCCTCATGGCCAGCAAAGTTTGCTGGGGATTGGCGCCCATGGCGATTTGCGATACATAGACGTTGCCATAAGAAATGGCCTGCAGGGCAAGGTCTTTTTTGCCAACCCGCTTGCCTGCGGCAGCAAATTTGGCTGCGGCAGCTAGTGGCGTGGCTTTGGACATTTGTCCACCAGTATTGGAATACACCTCTGTGTCCAGCACCAGCACGTTGATGTTTTTGCCACTTGCCAGGGCATGGTCCAACCCCGAAGAACCGATGTCATAGGCCCAGCCATCGCCGCCAACCAGCCAGATACTGCGGCGCACCAGGTGATCGGCCACCGACAACAAATGCCTCGCTTCGGGGCGGTCCTGGGTAAGGAGGAAGGTTTTGAGGGCAGCCACGCGCTCACGCTGTGCGCGAATCTGCGATTCTGTTTGCTGTGGGGCCGCAATCAATTGCTGGATAGCCTCCTTGCCCAGATCGGGGACGAATGTCTCCAGCAATTCGAAGGCGATTCCCAGGTGTTTGTCTTCACTTACTCTCATGCCCAACCCAAATTCTGCATTGTCTTCGAAGAGAGAATTGGACCAGGCTGGCCCCCTGCCTTCTTTGTTTTGGGTCCAGGGAGTGGTAGGCAGATTTCCTCCATAAATAGAAGAACAGCCCGTTGCATTCGCCACAATCAAGCGATCCCCAAAAAGCTGACTTAACAGACGCAGGTACGGGGTCTCTCCGCAACCGGCACATGCACCAGAAAACTCAAATAGTGGCTCCAGGAATTGGGTTCCGCGCACAGACCCAAAGTCGATGTGACTGCGATCGTTGAGGGGAAGGCTTTCGAAGAAGTCAATCTGTTGTTTGTTTTTTTCGATCAGCTCGGGTGTTTTGGGGACTAGATTGATGGCCTTTTTGCCACTTTCAGTCAGGCTGAAAGCAGGGCAGGCTTCTTCGCAGAGATTACACCCCGTGCAATCTTCGCCATACACCTGGAGGGTATATTTCGTTTCGGGGAATCCCTTGGCGGATATATCTGCTGTGGGAAATCCTTCCGGCGCATTCTCCAGGTGACTTTCATGGTAAAACTTGGCCCGGATCACGCTGTGGGGACAGACAAAGGCACAGTTTCCGCATTGAATGCAGACATCTGGCTCCCAGATCGGGATGTCGATGGCGATGTCGCGTTTTTCCCACTTGGTGGTGCCACTTGGATAGGTTCCATCCACCGGAAATGCGCTGACAGGGAGCTCGTCTCCCTCACCGGCCATGATTCGGGAGATTACTTTTTTCACAAATTCAGGCGACATCATGGTGCCTACTTCTCATGTCTTTGAAGGGACAGCGGATAACTATCCGATCTACAATGATTTCGATTGTTCAGACTTTGAGGACGAAGCTAAATTTGTCTGCTCAGGACCGATGATTACCGTGTTGGGTACTTCCCTTCAAAACCGTGATGTGCTGGCCTACTTCAAGTACTCTTCCTGGAATGCCATCGGTCTGGAAATGGAAGGAGCTCACTACCAAAAAGCCATACAGGCCGCAACGCACATCAGAGGCCATATCGATACCAATGTCGTGGTGAGATATGCTTATTATGCTTCGGATAATCCACTGGTAACCGGAAATACACTCGCTTCAGGTAGTCTAGGGATGGTGGGCGTGAAGCCCACATACCTCATTACCCGAAAGATTCTGCAGAAGATTCTGGCCCAGGTTCCGGTTAAAGCCTGATCCATATTTTTTCTCTACGAACATTGCATCTTAGAAGAGAATAATAGAAATTTATCATAGCATAATAATGAAAACTATGATGAGATCTTGTCTTCAAGTAGCATTTTCCTTGATTCTCTGCACCTCCACGCTTATTGGTCAGATTGAATTTGAACCCGGGTACTATGTCAACAATGCTGGCGAGAAGATCGTTGGCCAAATTGGCAATGAGCTGTGGAG
>JANQTF010000206.1:0-653 GCA_030731845.1 Bacteroidia bacterium
AAGTATACATCAGTGCATTTCCTGATAATAAACTCAAAGAAACCGTTGATGACCTGAATGAGCGCAACTGGGAAATCCGTCATGCGCTCGCTGCACGTATCAAAAATAAGGTTCGGAAAATTCCGGACATACGCTTCTATGCTGATGATTCATTCGCTGAAGCCGACAAAATCAATAGCCTCATAGATACCCTGGAAATTCAACCTGCAGACGAAGAAGACGAAGCAAACAGCTAATGCGCCTACCACTTTTTATCGCCAGAAGGTACCTCTTCGCCAAAAAATCCAGTAATGCGATTAACCTGATTACCTGGGTATCCATTATTGGGATTGGTGTGGGCACAGCTGCCCTGATTCTGGTGCTTTCTGTTTTCAATGGCCTGACACAGTTCATTGAGAATATGTATTCCTCATTCGACCCGGATGTGCGAATCGTGGCAGCCAGAGGCCAGACATTTCAGATGTCTGACAGCCTGCTCACAGCCGTGCTGGCCGATGAAGAAGTAGAAGCAGCTGTTTATACACTCGAAGGAAGAGTATGGTATGAATACAGCGGCAATCAGACTTTTGGGATTCTCAAGGGTCTCCCCGCAGACTATCTGGACATCAACCAGCTGGATACGACCATCTTGCTGGGCGATTACACATTTGCTC
>JANQTF010000206.1:663-3352 GCA_030731845.1 Bacteroidia bacterium
ATTTGCTCCCATCAATGGCGTTCCACAGGCAGTATTGGGAATCGGCCTGGCAAAATTTCAACTCAATACCAACCTGGAAAACGATATCGTCCCGATCTCGGTATCCTACATTCCACAGGGATCGCGGATGAACACGACGAGGGATGTCAATACGGAAGCCTTTTTTCCTTCCGGCTACTTCCAGGTACAAAAGGAATATGACGATCGCTATGCACTCACCAATATTGAGTTTGTTCAGGAACTATTTGAAGCAGAAAACCAGGCAAGCACGATAGAAATCCGTTTGGATGACCTGGACCATGCTGGCAGAGTAAAAGAGCGATTGCAGGCTGTGGTTGGGGAAAAATACGTCGTTCAGACATGGTATGAGCAACACGAGACACTCTACCGAGTGATGAAGAATGAGAAATACGTGACCTTCATGATTCTGGTGTTGATGATAGGAATTCTGGCGATCAATATTGTGGGAGCTTTGTCGATGATTGTGCTGGAAAAGACGAAGGACATTGCAGTCCTCAAGTCCATGGGCGGTACCGCCTCACTGGTCAGGAGAGTATTTCTGGGGGAGGGTCTGCTGGTCGGCGCCATCGGTGGTGGAATCGGGCTGAGCATCGCGCTTATCTTCTCCTTTCTGCAACTGCAGTTTGGTATGATCGAGCTCACCCAGGGCGTGTTGTTGCCAATGAAGCTCATGCTCCCGGATTTCCTGATCGTAGCCGCAGCCGTGCTCGGGCTTTCTTTTCTCGCTTCCATTTACCCTTCCAGAAGTGCGGCGAATATTTCTGTTGTCTCCGGGTTGAGGTCTTAATCGCCTGCTAAAATTCAGCGCTTGAGTGCCAGCTTTTGCAGCTGCCGTTTCATAGGTTTTCCCTAACTTGAACCGCATGAAACCAGCAGTATTTATCTCAGGCGCATCCAAAGGAATTGGGCTGGCCGCAGCCAGAAAGTATTATGCATCTGGCTACCGTGTGGGAATCTGCGCACGAGGAGAGGAAGCTCTCCAACTCGCCAAAGAGGAAATGCCTGAGCTTGTGACCTTTACCTGCGATATGTCTGAGAAGGCAGCAGTGAAGAATCTTGCCCGCAAAATCAACGAGGAAATGGGTACACTGGAAGTGCTCGTCAATAATGCCGGCTCCTATATTCCAGGAAGTATCCATGAAGAGGAGGACGAAGCATACGAAATGATGATTCGTACTAATATGGATAGTGCCTATTACCTCACCAAAGGCCTGCTGCCCGCTATGAAAGCCGCAAAAAAGGGAGCCATTGTGAATATCGCCTCGATTGCCAGCCTTGATGCCTATCCTGGTGGCGGGTCTTACAGCATCTCTAAGTTTGCCTTGCTGGGATTCAGTAAAAACCTCAGATTTGAAATGAAAGAGTTTGGGATTCGGGTGATCTCCGTCATGCCCGGAGCCGTGCTCACCAATAGCTGGGCTGCCTATGATGGCCCCTTTGACAGACTCATGCCTCCCGAAGATATCGCAGAGATCATTTTTACCTCTACCAACCTCAGTAATAGAACAGTAGTAGAAGATATTGTCCTGAGACCACAGCTTGGGGATTTATAAGAAAGTATTTCCCTCACCGGCATCGTATCACTACCATTTTTTCAGCACTCATGGGAACACGTACTACCAGAATACCCTCCAACAAGCTTGAGCAGAAAAAAGACGGTCTCATTGGCAAAATGGTTCAGGTTGTTTTCTGGGAAGGAAGTACCAAAACGGGAAGAGTAGAATCCGCAAATACTACCTCTATTACTGTGAGGGACCCGAACACAGTGTGGTACAACAGAAAGCGTCATACGCATAATATTGAGTTATCGGCTATCCGGGAAGTGTTGCTGGATGAGGTTTCGGAGTGGTAAAAGAGCGGTGCACTTCGTCTAAGCGACGCTCAACAATCACCAATTATTACAAATACAGAAATATCCATAATTAAAACATCATATTTGACAGTACGCGCAAAATGGCATTGCTGATCCCCAACGAAAATCGTATCTTTTTTCTACGATAATCTTTTTGAAGGAGATGCCGTTATATACATAAGGACTATCTGCTTCTGGATTGAGGAACCTTTGAAGAGTCAATGCCATGACTAAACGCCAACCACTTCTGTGGCTCTTCCTGATGCTTCTACTCGCGCCGACCGCTCAGGCCGACGATGATATGTTTATGCACGATGGAATTCAATTCTATCGATGGGAATTGCCGGTTTATCGCTTTGCAGAACTTACACCGCAAGTGGCCCTGAGGACCACCTATGCAAAGCACGAATTTGAAAATCCAGGAGACTGGATCATGCTCATGGGCACACATGTAGCCTATGAGATCGACCTGGTGTTTACCAAATATCCAGAGAATATCGACAACTGGCGCACCAACTACTACGACCTGCTCTCCAGCAGATTGGAAACCTTGTTTGCTTTAGATTCGACCTTGAAAGATGCCGATATAAAATGGAATATGGTTCTGCAGACACAGTGCCGGACCGAAGACGAAGCCATCAACTATTTTCATGGATTCGTCATCAAGCACAGACCCAAAAAGATTCCGGTCATCGATAAAGTGACCGAACCAGGGCAACTGAGACAGCTCATCTCCGGCGAAGCCCGGATTACTGATTCCACCGTCTTCAAAGTCATGGATCGCCATCCGGAGTGGCAGGATATGCTCGTAGTGAT
>JANQTF010000206.1:3362-3897 GCA_030731845.1 Bacteroidia bacterium
ACAAGCACGGAGCACAGTTGGTACTTTGGCACAAAGTTCATTTGGATCGCACCGATCAGCAGGTGGCTCATTTCGTCTTCTTCAATGACGGAAATAACAAAAAGGTTTGGCAGAAGAAACCAGGGAAAACAGGGGGGGTCTATCATTCCCGCAGCAATGACCTCGAGGAGATCGTCGAAACCATGGCATTCGTGATGAGCAAAGGCAATGGCGGTGACCCTGAGGAAAACGATCTGGAGGCCATTATGACCGGCCAGCAATACCTCACAGGATTCAGCTCTGTCATTCTCGTTGCAGACAACAAAAGTGAGGTGCGGGACATGGAGATTCTCGACGAGGTTACCTACCCGATCCACATTATTCTATGCGACGTCACCAACGGCCAGATTCATCCTCATTATCGTGAAATCGCTCAGCGAACTGGTGGAAGTATCCATACGATTGAGAGGGATATCTCTTTTGCGCCTGCGCAGTAGTACTCCTATAAGTTCCCTTCGAGAGCCACACTATGGGTGCCTTCGAGAGCCTCACTATG
>JANQTF010000207.1 GCA_030731845.1 Bacteroidia bacterium
GGGGCCAAAGCATGGTAAAAAGACGCGCCATCACCACCTTTTTTCTCTGCTGCCTGATCCAGATGGTTCTGATTGGGCAGACGGGAATCGTCAACATCGGCTGGAAAGAAGGGCTTCCTAGCATGGCGATTCACGAGGTGTCTCAGGACTCCGCAGGCTGGGTGTGGGTGGCCACAGAAACAGGACTCGTGAAATGGACGGGAAGCGAATCGCTGACCTATACGACCGCCGACGGGCTTCCCAGGAATGACATCAGAAAAGTATATCATCTGCCCGATGGAAGTGCCTGGGTGCTCACAAGCGGAGCCCTGGCATTTATGTCACCCGATCAAAGCTTTGCCCCTGCCGCTCTGCCGGCAATTCAGGAAACGAGAATTTTCTCAACCCATCGGGATAGGGACAAAAACCAGTGGTTTGTAGGAGAGTTTGCTATTTTTTGCCTTACGCACATTGGCCAAACGGTGCTGAGTTGGCAAATCCGAGACCTCATGGTTGGCGATGCGCCTGCCCTTGAACCCGCATGGCGTGGGAATGGACTCCTCATCAGTGGATCAGCTGGCCTGGCACTGCTCGATACTACAGGCCCACGAAAACAATGGCGGATGGCACTAAGCCCCTCCCACGACCATCGCGCGCCGAGACTGATCAGACAACAGGAAGGATATCTCCTCGCTACCAGCACAGGATGGCGCAGAGCAGATAATGAGCTGACATGCTCGGCTTCCTCTATCGAAGGAGTTCCCTCTCCCGATGCATCCTTGCTTCCCATCACCTACATGGGCAAATCTGGGCTTCTCGCGCTAGATCAACATAAACTCACGCTATTTTTGTCACAACATGGTGGTTATCAGCCTTCAAATCTACTTTCTACCCTTGGTTCCTGTAGCGGCTTCTTTTTAGACAACGCACAAAACCTATGGTTGGCAGCATCAGATGGCGGACTTACCCTCGTATCAGCCTCTTTGATAGAGTCAGCATTTTTGTCATATAAGGTATCTACTCAGTTGGCGGAAGCCTTTTCTGGCACCTGCCGTGTTATGATTGGCAGGGGCAACTCTTTGCTTCTGGGCAGTGATGCCGGCGAGGTGGCACTTGTGCAAGAAGGCCAACAAATCATTACCTGGAATCTTCCTTCCCTCCTCAGCTCCCACAACCCTGGGCCAGTTCAGCAAGTGAGCGATCTGGTGTTAGGCTCCTCGTTTTGGCTGGCAAAATGGAATACAACCCTGGTCTATGGCCAGACTGAAAACGCCCCACTCCTGGCCAAAACCATCGATGGATTTACGGGATTGATTCGTCATGATGACCTCTCCGTCATGATTTCTCTCCAAGATAGGTTTCATTTCTGGCTCCCAAACTCTGGCATTGCTGCTTTCATGCAAAACGAGGGAGATCCATTTATCTGGCTCAAAGCCAATAGCACATGGGTTCAGATGCCTTTTTCTACCATGGCAGTCAAAACCAGCGACAATACCTTCTGGACCGGATGGGAAGATGGACTTAGCCACATAGATCAGATTGAAAAGGAGGACCTTAGCCCCAGCAGCCAGGTATTTCTGGGCGAATATTTACGTCTGGCTTTGTGGGGGAAAAATACAGTAATTGCTGCCGCAGGCGCAGGGGGCATAGAGGTATATCGTGAAAAAAACAAGGTATGGCCTGGCAGCAACGATGTTGCCTGGCAGCATGGCTCGGTAACTGGAGTCATTGCCGACTCGCTTGCTGGGAAAATCCTGGTAGTATCCGACCGTGGCGTTTTTCAATTTGAAGGACTCCCGCAGAATGGCCTCCCTTATCACGGACGTCTTCTGCCCTATCAGCCCCTCGATCAGTGGGAAAAGACCAAAATTGCCCTTCTACACAACAATATCGCCCTTCTCACAGAAGGGCAAATCACCCTCATTCCTATTGAAGAACCTCCCATATCAGCAAAACTTTCCCTCACTTGCCTAAAGTGGTCAGGTGGCAACTGCGACCTGGCCTGGTCTGGTATTCGAAAGATTTCGAAAGACTCCGCCAGCCTCGAACTACACATTGCCAGCAATGCCTATCGGTATTTATTTTCTCAACGAATAGAATACAGTCTCAATGACAAGGAGTGGATGGGTGCAAATGATGGCAGGGTTTCCTTTTTTGCCCTTCCAAGTGGTTCCTACCATCTCAGAGGGAGGGTGATGGTCGGGCAGCAAGAGGTAGTGCCGCCTGAATCTCTTCTCCAGTGGGTGGTAAACCCTCCGATGTATCAGTCATGGTGGTTTGTGCTGGGAATCTCCCTGATCGTTGTGGGGCTGATTTGGGCAGTCATCAGGCTATATTATAGCGAAAACAAACAAAAATGGCTGGAGGAGCTCGTTGCTGAACGCACCGAGTCGCTCGATCAATCGATTCGGGAACTTAAGCGAAGCAACGAAGACCTGGAGCATTTTGCCTACATCGCTTCCCACGATCTCAAGTCCCCTCTTCGAAGCATGATCGGGCACATGCAACTTCTTCAGCGGCGGTATGGCGAAGCCATGGGAGAGAAGGGAGTGGAATCGATTACCCACACCGTGAATGAGGCTAAACGACTTTACGCCATGGTCAGTGACCTGCTCCATTTTGCCTCGGTAGGAAGCGCCAAAATGGATAAAGAGTCCATCTCTCTCAAACAGTTGGTGGCATCTATCGAACTCAGCATGATTCTCACCCTCAAAGAGCGAAACGCCAGAATCGAATATGGCGACTTGCCAACCGTAGAGGCTGTGCCTTCACAATGGGAGGCGTTATTCCGCAACCTTATCGAGAATGGCATCAAATTCAATGAATCCGCAAGGCCAAAGATTAGCATCGAGGCCCGACCTACAGACGGGTTCTGGATTTTCATCTTCACTGATAATGGCATCGGGATGGATCCCAGCCATGTAGAAAAAGCATTTGAACTGTATGGGCGACTCAATCCTGAATTCCCAGGTACTGGCATCGGGTTGGCCATTTGCAAGCGCGTCGTAGAGCGCCATGGCGGCACCATGTGGGTAGAAACTGAATCCGGCAAAGGTTCTACTTTTTATGTCACCATCCCCAGGTAGTGATGAGAAGTCAGAAGGTTCCCGATTCTCGGGATTTCGCTTTGCTCAACAGGTCAGAAGTCAGACGGAAAAAGAGAAGCGTAGCTGCGGGTCTTGCGCCCGCTGCCAATAAAAGCGCCCGCACCCTACCCAGCCAACCGATTGTATAGCTTCACCATTTTGAGGAGGGAGGCTGGGTCTGTGACAAACCAACCATTTGCCTTGCTCACTTCTTTAACCTCCGCTGAATAGGGGGCCATGAACTCATATACCTTCCCATTTGTTCGTCTGGTCTTGAGCGTTTCGCCTGTCGATGACTTCCGAATGAAATATCTGTCTGGATAAAACTTATACTCAGGGCGCTCCATGTTGCCAAATGCCACCATGCCAGAGCCGGGCACATAATATTTGCGTCGCTGTATCATCAACTGCATATTCCCTTCTTCCAGTACCTGGCAAAAAACAAGGCTTTCTTCCTCCTCATTGGGGTCTTGAATCGCAAGGAATCGGTAGGAAGTCTGATCGTCGATGATGCTGAATTCAGCAATTTCATTTCGTGGCAGGCTCACTTCTCCACCTTCGTTTTTGGCCATCAGAATCTTATCTTCTACAAGATCATAGCGAAGCATCAGGTCACGAAAAATACTCCCATTCACCGAAATGACGGTGCCGGGCTGCCAGTCGCCAAGTAGATAGGGCGACCCAAGGACATCCTTCACCCGATTGTCAAAGGTGCGCATCACATTGTCGTTTGGCGTATAATTCGATCCCGCTGCATTGGCAATTTGCTGCGACTCCAAAGGAGAGCTTTGAGCAAAAGCTGAAAAGTTGACCATCAGCATT
>JANQTF010000208.1 GCA_030731845.1 Bacteroidia bacterium
CCATCACATATGAATGGAACCTTGATCGGTAACACTGAAGATGGGTTGATTCTGCGCCGAGCCTTCAAGAAACTGTAGTGTCGGAGAAACTCATCGAACACTTCATTCCAAACGGCAGTGTTCTCATTCCTCTTGTCAATGTGAATGAACAAGGTTAGAAGTTCCCCACCCGCTCCCAATCCATTCAGCACCTCTACCAAGCTCTCCTATTTCCTTCCCTTCAAAGGAAGGGTAAGATTGGACATTGCCGATGTGTCGGGAAAACGTATCACCACACTGCTCAATGAGGACCAATCTGTTGGGCTGCACGACATCCTCTGGGACGGCAGCACCGGACAAGGCGCTCGGGTGCCCGATGGACTCTACCTCCTTCTGATCTATGCCGATACCGATGGCGGAGACTGGAGCGCCACCCAAAAACTCCTGATTCATCCTTAACCACAACGCCCATGCATCGCTTTCTCTCCCTTATTTCTATAGCAGCTATCTGTCTCTCTTTCGCTTTTGCTCAGACCGAGCAGAATCCTACGCAGGTTCAGAAAGCGTTCCAGGCCAGAAATCAGGCCATTCACCTGCTCCCGGACGTCTGGATGCGCGACCCCTATATCACGCAAGGCCCTTCGGGAGATTTTTTCCTTACCTATACCACCGGAAAGGATGACATTCCGCTCTGGCGAAGCCAGGATCTGATCAATTGGACCGAAATGGAAAGTCCCTACTCCCTGGCCGATGCCAGCAACCATGAGGAGTATGACAGCCTTCTCTCCGAAAAAATAGCTACCCAACCGGCGTTTTCTGGGCCCCTCAAGGTCTGGGCGCCGGAGATGTATTTTCTGGATGGAAAATGGATCTCCCTGCACACTTCCAATGTGGGCATCGGCAACCTGCTGATCGGCCAGGGAGATGATCCTCTCGCGATCCAATCAGATTGGGGCTCGGCATTTGGCAGAAATCATGATCCTGCGATCTTCACGGATCGCGACGGCAGTCATTGGCTGGTTTCGCGATGCGCAGCCATTCAGCGCATCGCGAAAGATTGGTCAGGTCTGGAGGGCGAAGCCATTTCGCTGAACCCCTCAGACCGAAAACTGGGCCACGAGGGCTGTTTTATCCTTCAGATCGACGGGAAATATGTCCTCTTCGGAACGGCGTGGTCCACTGACGAGATGCGGCATGGCACCTACAACCTGTATTACTGCGTAGCCGATTCGCTGACGGGGCCGTATGGTCCGCGACAATTTGCCGGGCGCTTTCTGGGGCACAGCACCTTTTTTCAGGACAAAGAGGGGCAATGGTGGGCTACCGCTTTTTTCAATGCCAACAAAGCCCCGCTGTCTCCAGATGATGCACGGACACAGGACCTCAGCGAAACTGCCTACAGCATCAACCGGCAAGGGCTCACGCTCGTGCCGATCGACATCCGCCTCCACGATGGCAACATCGTGGTTGAGGTACTCGACAAGGCCTACGCCGAGCCGGGCGCAGAGGAAGTGCAATCTTTTGAGTAAGATTCTCAGGTGAGTTTTTTTTCAAGAAAAGAACCCGAGCTCCCCTGCCATCAGGCAACGCGATTTCTTTCCTAGCTGTGTCAAGTGAAAAATAACGGGTATCCGGCAGCAGATTTTGTCGGAGAGCCAGACGACAACCCCTCGTTTGGCGAGGTAAACAAGGAGTTGTCAACACAGAGAACTGGCAAAGGCGATGCCCACAGCCTGGCTCCAGTCATGTAGGTACTTGCCAAAGCAATGGCAGATAAGCAGTAGGCATGTCGGAAAACGCTCAGGTTTCTTCGGAAGATTCCACGTAAAAAAACCATAAAAGTAAGGGGCACCTCTTTGCGAAGCGCCCCTTCAAAAAATACACTACTACTTACTAATTCTTTCAGTTGACAAATGGATTAGCGAGAAATAATCATTCTGCCGCGAGCCATTTGATCACCTGCCTGGATTTGGAAAAAATACACCCCGGTAGGCTGATCAGCACCATTGAAAGTAACGGCGTGAGAGCCCGCAGGCTGCACCTCTGACGTTACTTCTGAAATCGTTCTCCCTTGCAGGTCCATCACCTTCACAGACACAGGCGATGCCTGCTCCAACTGATAGCGAATGGTGGTTGTGGTGCTGAACGGGTTGGGGAAGTTATCGCTTTGGAGCAGGTCCAACTTAGTGTCGATGCTCAGGGCATTGGGGTCAGTAAGGATCACGTATCCCATATCTGGCCCGAGCCCGTTACGAGCTTCTCCCTGAATAGCCCAGGTGATTTTCATGTCGCGATTGTCGATAGCAGGATCGGTATTGTCGCTTTCGTTGGCCATCATGGCCACCATGATGGTGTCATTATTGGCAGGAATAGATCCTCTAGACTCAGGATTGGTCCAATTCACATCTTTAAACTCATAGAACACATTGGTCCCATTGATCAAAACAGAGCCGGTAGCGCCATAGTCCGATTGGATCTGAGGATCTACAATGTTGGCCGTTGGATTTGGATAAATGTTGAACCACGTAATGGACGTGGTGTCGTTGCGATTGAGTGCTGCTGTGGGCACTCCTTTTTGATACACATAAAACTCAATGCCATCTTGTCTCCACCAAGCGCTGCGGGTGCTGCTGTAGGTAGTTACATCATCGACCACGTGCACGAGGAAATAGACAGTGCTATCATCCCACACGGCTTTCCACTCCATGTAGTGATCGGTGGTGTCAGTTGGCAATTGGGTCATCGTTGGGTTGTTGGGAGCCCCGGTCTCCAGTGTCCAATATTGAGCCCGGTTCCAGGTTGCCTGATCCCAAAGCGTTTCAGGAATGCCGTCGAGAGTTGGAGGAGTAGTCACCTTGGGAGCAATGGCTTCCTTGGAAAAATTACTCTCCGTAGTGCCTACCGTAAATACCCACACATCCTGGGCATTCAGTGTGATACTAGCTGAGAAAAAGGCAAAAAATAGAATACACAATTTTTTCATCGTCAAGGAATTTAGTGTTAGTCTGATTAGCATAAACCTATATCCTCTGGCCAATTTTGGCACGCTCAGAAGTACGCCACCCTTGCCTGATCCTTCAGATTTGTGTTTAATAAGCTCTTTTATCCGCCATTCTTATGGTTTTGTACAAAACAGCAAGCAGCCTGAATGTCTGACCAAATAAGATTTGCCCAACCATGGCTAATATGAGACTTGCTTTATTTTGACTACCATTTTCCTATGATCATCCTTCGAACATGAAAAAAATCAATCTCCGAGTCCTTCTTCTTCTTTTGGGAATCGGGGGGATCGTGTCGTGCCAATCACCGACTCCCGCGAGCACCGAGAAAGTGCCCGCCTCCCCTCCCCCCAATGTGATCTATATC
The DNA here is from genome assembly GCA_030731845.1 of Bacteroidia bacterium. Lineage (GTDB taxonomy): Bacteria > Bacteroidota > Bacteroidia > J057 > J057 > JANQTF01. The sequence goes on from JANQTF010000208.1 coordinate 3,346, forward strand.
CTCACCGATGACCTGGGATATGGAGACGTGGGTTGCTTTGGCCAGCAAACACTCCAAACCCCCAACATCGACCGCCTCGCTGCCGAAGGCATGATATTTACCCAGCACTATGCCGGGGCAACGGTTTGTAGTCCTTCTCGCGCATCACTCATGACAGGCCTCCACACCGGACACACCTCTGTGAGAGGCAACAAACCCGATGGACAACTCCTTCCTGATAGCGCCATCACCCTCGCCGAAGTATTCAAACAGGCTGGATACCGCACCAGCGTGCTCGGGAAATGGGGCATCGGGCACCCTCCTGCACCAGATGATCCGGCCAGAAATGGGTTTGATGAAGCCTACGGCTACATCAATATGTGGCATGCCCACAACTGTTTCCCAGAATTTCTCTACGAAAATGGCCAGAAAGTTTCCCTCCCTGGCAACAAACTCCCCGATCCAAACCCCTGGCTCAACACCCGCCCCGAGGGCACCGGCATCTCAGAAGTAAAAGAAACCTATGCGAGTGAGACATTCACCAAGGAAGAACCCCGAGG
>JANQTF010000209.1 GCA_030731845.1 Bacteroidia bacterium
ATGCTGCCAAAAGTGTATTCCCGTAAAAAACAGACCATCAACGGCAATAGCTACCAATTTTATCTCAACGACGACAAATACGGATATCAGCATCAGTATGTGAGAAATATGGTGCATCTCCATAGTGGGCTCCAAGGCGAGTCTATCGTGCCGTATCGGGAAGTAGGCCAAATGATGGGGGTATTCCAGACCGAATGGAGCTGGTCTCCGCTTTTCGCTGATGTGGACAACGACGGCGACCGCGATTTGCTCATCACCAATGGATTTCCTAAAGACCTCACCGACAAAGATTTCACCAATTACAAGGCCCAGATGTATGGCTACCTCGCATCTGAAGAGCAGGTGCTCGCGCGGGTGCCTGTGGTGAAAGTCGCCAACTTTGCCTACGAGCAGGTCGGCGACCTCCAATTCCAAGACCGCACCAAAGCCTGGGGGCTCGATATCCCCTCCTTCTCCAATGGCGCTTCTTTTGTGGATCTCGACAACGACGGCGATCTCGATTATGTGGTCAATAACATTGACGACCCCGCATTCGTCTATCGCAACAACGACAAATCGCCTGGGCATTTCCTCGATCTCAAGCTCAGCGGAGAGAAGCCCAACACACAGGCCATTGGCGCAAAAGTGGAAGTGTGGGCAGGTGAATCCTATCAGTTTGCGGAGCTGTTTCTCTCCCGTGGCTACATCTCCTCGGTGTCGCCGGTGATGCATGTTGGCCTCGGCGAGCAAACCCTGATCGACTCTGTGAAAGTGACCTGGCCCGGCAACAAGCGCCAAACCTTCCTCACTGCCGTGACAGTTGATCAGGTCCTCAGCCTGTCGCAAGCTGATAGTGAGCCACTGCCCACCTCGGCTCCGGCTACCCATGACGGCCTCTTTACCAAAGCCGATGGCGTCATTACCTACACGCATATAGAGCGTGATTACATCGACTTTTTCCAAAATCAGCGGATCCTTCAGCATAAATTTTCCCAAATCGGGCCCTGCATGGCCCAGGGAGACATCAACATGGATGGCCTCGACGATCTCGTGATCGGCGCTTCTGACGGAGCACCCACGCAGGTCTTCCTCAACCTGAATGGGAGATTTGTGTGGGACAGTGTCCCGGGCATCTCCGACAGCAAAGTTTGCTCTGAAGCAGATCTTGTGATCCTCGACATCGACAACGACGGCGACAATGACCTCATCGCCCTTGCGGGTGGCTACGCCACCGAAAGCGACAAAGCCTATCTTCATTATCTCTATCAAAACAATGGCGGAAGCTTTGAGCGAATTCCCCTCCCGCTTCCTTCTTTTTCCGCTTCGGTGGTGGCTCCCTTCGATTTTGACCACGACGGAGACAAAGATCTCTTCGTGGGCGGGCGTGTCGTGAAGGGAAAGTTCCCCCAGGCACCTGCCTCCTACCTGCTGATGAATGAGGCAGGAACCTTGGCCGAAAGCGGAAGCACCCCTTTTGAGCTCGGCATGGTGACCGATGCCATTTGGAGCGACTATGACCAAGATGGCTGGGAAGACCTCATCATCACCCGGGAGTGGAATTCTGTCCTCATTCTCAAAAATAATCAGGGAAAAGGACTCAGTCCCGCTTCGCTTCCTTCGCTCAATCAGTATCACGGACTCTGGACCACCATCGTGGCTGTGGACATAGATCAGGATGGCGATGATGACTATGTAGTGGGGAATTTGGGACAGAATCATCGGTTTCAGATTGCCGAAAAAACGCCGATGAACCTCTATGCCATTGACGTGGACAATAACGGTACCATTGACCCCATCACCTCCGCTTATTGGGAAGATGATATGGGCCGAATGACAGAGTATCCAGTCAATTATCTTGATGAACTGGCCGCGCAATCGCCTTTTTTCAGGCAGCGGTTCACCAGCTATACCCAGTTTTCTCAGACTTCGATCCCCCTTATTTTTAAGCCAGACAGCATTTCTTCAGATCAGAAACTGTTTGTGAATACCACTTCGCATTATTTGTTGAGGAATGAGGATGGCAAATTTCGCTGGGAAGAACTGCCCAGATCGGTGCAGGTGGCCCCGATCAAGGAGATGCTCGTGCGAGACTTCACCGGCGACAATATCCCCGATGTGCTGATCACCGGAAACGACTACTCCTATGATGTCTCCACCGGAAATTATGACGCCAACCGTGGGTTGATTCTTGCTGGCACTGCCGGTGGCAGCTACCGCGTGATTCCAGCCTCAGAGAGTGGCCTCGCCATCAGCGGACAAGTAGAGTCCATCGCCTACATCGAAGGCGATACCTCCTTCCTGATGCTGGGCATCAACCGCCAGAAAATGGCCGTTTACCGGGTTGGCAATTGAGAAAGTCCTTAAAGGATAGATAAGAACTCGCCATACAAGAAAAGACCTCGCAAGGAACTTGCGAGGTCTTTTCGTTGTCCCAAGGCCTTGTCGGTTTACTTCACCATCAAGCGGGCACTGCCGCGTTGTTGGCCGGAAATTAGCTCCACAAGGTAGATGCCCGGGCTCAGCGAGGAGATGTTAAGGCTCAATTGATCGACTGAGCGGGAGGAGACTTCTGCCTGCTGAAGTTTGCCATCTGTGCTAAACACGCGAACCTGAGCACCCTGTGCAAAGTCGCCGCTGATCTGCACCTCGGTGTTCGCAGGATTGGGTGCGAGGCTGAGCGGCAAGAGATTCCATTCCTCTGCGATGTTCACTTTGTTGCTTCCGTCGATGAGGTAGGACCATGCGTCGAGCAGCACGAGCTCATTGTTGACCAATGGCACATAGGAAGACACAAGCACAACATCGTTGAAGGCGGTATTGCTCAGTGCAGGAGTGATGCTCGTGCTCAGCATGTGCGAATTGTTGTAGGGGTGGGCCGTGGCATCCACGCTTGTGACCGCGCCAAAGGTCCCAAAGCCGAGAGCGTTCCAGGAAGCTTCCTGACGAGAAAAAGGCATGACTTCGTCTTGGGTGTGGGCAAATCCATACCAATTGGCAGCGGGCGTAGCGGAGTTGTCGCCCAGCCATGCAGGCAGGGCGTTGTTGTTGTTGTCCCAGTCAGACCAGCCCATGAGTACCACGCGAGCGAGGTTGTGAGTTTTACCAATGGTGGCGGCGTAGCCTGCGCCTTCTTCGTGGCCCACGATGCGGATTTTCTCCCAGAGAATGGTGCTGTCGCCGCTCCAGAATTTGTCCCAGCCATTGCCGGGGAATACCTCGTTGAGGTAAAAGAGGCTCTCGATGAGCCTGTGTTCAATGCTGTTGGTGCGGTTGATCGCCACCACTGGCGATACATCATTTCCGGTGATATTTTCCATCCGGGCATCCACAAAGCAATTATTCAACGCACTGCTTCCACAGGGCACCTGAATGTCGAGGGCTACATCGTCCACATACTTGAGCGCGAGGCCATGGTAGCCAAGCTTGCCAGCCTGGATGATAAATTGATCATAAAAAGTGGGCTGATAGCCCTTGCCAGGCAGGAGCAGCACGAGCTCCTCCCGATGATAGACTTCCGCCCTGTGCACATAGCAGGGGCCTTTGTAGGTGGTGATGAGTGGATCTGCATTGTTCAGCGCAAAAGTATAAGTGTCTTGAGCCTGACCAATGGAAAGAGAGCCGACCATGAGGGCCAGCAGAAGCCATGTTGTAAGCGTTTTCATTAGCAATCTGTATTTTTTGTAAAACGTGAATAAGAGCAGGCGAAAATAGAAAAACTCTTCGGAGTGGTTCGCTATTCCTTCTTAAGATTCTCCTTTGTATTCACATGACGAACGAAAATCACAGGTAGTTGCTCACTTCCGGCAATTGTGCGGCTCGGTGCGGTTCGGGCTTCGTCTGAGAATTTTCCTCCTCTCAGCCTTC
>JANQTF010000210.1:0-6884 GCA_030731845.1 Bacteroidia bacterium
GATCACTCGGAAAGTCCTTCCGAATCGGTCCATCTCATGGATGCCAACCATCTGCGGCTTGGAGAAATTGATCTGCGAAGAGTGGAGCCTAAGCTGCCCTCTTCGCCCCTCACATTGAACTACCACAAGGCCATGGAGGCGAGTGCACCTTATCTACAGGAGTTGGATGACAAGACGAACTACCTCCGTCTTCCCTCCTTCAACCTTGGGTATAAGGCTGCCATCGATGATTTGATGCTGGAGAATAAGGAAGCAATTCTCAATAAGCCTTACCTGATCATTGACCTGCGCAATAATGGTGGAGGCTCTGATGATTCCTATCTGGAGATTTTACCTTTCCTCTATACCTCGCCCATTAAGGTCGTAGGCGTATCTTTTTTAGCCTCGCCACTCAACATTAGCTCTCTGGAAGAAGGTAGTAAAAATCCCAAATTGGATGAGGAGACGAGGGAAACACTAGCCGAATTAATTCCTAAACTCAAGGAAAATGAAGGAAGTTTTGTAAACCTCGAAGAGGAAGAAATATCCTACATTGAAATGGATGAGATATATCCTACGCCTCAGAAGGTTGCCATCTTGATCAATGAAAACAATGCCAGCGCAGCAGAGCAATTCCTCCTTGAAGCCAGGCAGAGTAGTAAAGTGCAGCTATTCGGCAGAAATACTGCTGGTATCTTGGACATTTCCAACGTGAATATCATTGAATCCCCTTGTAAAGAATTTGTGATCGCCTACTCCATGTCAAAGAGCTACAGAATTCCGGAAGAAGCCATCGATGACGTAGGCATCACCCCTGACGTAGTCATCCCTGATGAGATCCCCGATCATCAGTGGGTCGAGTTTGTTAGGCAGCGGATGAACGAGGAATAAGGTATTCCTCGTCCTTCAAAAATGTCTTCCACCATGAATTCATAAGCTCAGCAGGAAGGTTTTTCTCTTCTCACCTGCCTTGGCAATTTCCTAAGTCTTTTGGTCATTTTTCTCAGTCTTTCAGGTGCTATTATTGACATCTATGGTTTTTATGTAAAAATGGGGGAAAACTACAAGAGCGCTAAACTTGGTTTACCCTCAGCACCCCTGCTATCCCACTCCTGATGATAGTAACCCCTCAAAAGCTATCTCGAACTGATAGAGACTTTTCAACACCTTGGGCAGATTTCAGCGAAGTAGGGTTTTATGTGAAAAGCTATGTGCTAATTTATTTTGCATTTTTTGAGTATTTGTGCTAAAATTATGCAACAAATTTCTGACTCCCCATGTCCCTCTTTGCCCTTCCACCAGAAAAACTGCTCCACTTCGTGTGGGAAAGACGCTATTTCGACGATCGCGATCTGCAAACAACCTGCGGTAAGCCTGTAGAAATCCTGCATCCGGGACTGCTCAGCCAGGATCAAGGGCCAGATTTTCTGCAAGGAAAGGTGCGCATCGGCGGGATCTTGTTTCACGGACAAATCGAAATACACGTGGAAGGGGAGGACTGGTATCGACACAAACATGAATCAGATCCCAACTACAATGCCTGCGTGCTGCACGTGGTTCACAGAGCTTCCCGCCGACCGGTGGTCCGCGAAGATGGCAGCAGCATTCCGGAGGTTGTGATTGGCGAGCGAATCCACCAAATGGTTTTTGAGCAATACACAGCGCTCCAACTGTCGCAAGACACCTTGCCATGTGCCTCACAGGTGTCACGTGTGCCCGCCGGTCGCGTCGTGCGATGGCTCGATCGCCTCAGCATCGAGCGCATGGAAGACAAAGCCACCCGAATGCAAGCCAAGCTGCGGGGCGAAGTGCAGGATTGGGAACAAGTGCTGTGGGAAGAAATCGCGGCCTACATCGGTGGTCCGGTGAATGAAGAAGCATTTCGCGACCTCGCCCGGAGGGTGCCTGTGAAAGTGATGAAGAAAGAGGCCGGGGGTCGAATGCGGCTGGAAGGCTTGCTCTACGGAGCCTCTGGCATGTTGCCCCCCGCTGGCGATTCCTACATTGTGGGGCTGAACGAGGAATGGGATTTTCTCCGGGAAAAACACAAGGTTGAAGCGGTGCGGGAGCCTGTTCGCTTTTTGCGAATGCGCCCTGCGGCTTTTCCTACCCTCCGCATTTCTCAGCTTGCCGCCATCTGGCAGCGTATGCAGGCACTGAGTAGCTTGTTGGAGCGTGACGGAATCCGCGCCTTTCTCGAAGGAGAATTTGCGGCCAGTGAATATTGGAACACGCACTACCGATTTGGCGAAGAATCCAAATCAAGCCCCAAACGACTCGGGCAATCGCAGCATGCTGTGCTCGCGGTGAATGTGTTGCTACCTTTGGGCTGGCTCTATCAACTCGCCCACGGGCGCGAGCACCCGGCCGAGTGGCTCGAAGACCTCCTGCTCTCGCTGCCGGCTGAGCACAACCGGCACACACGGGTGTTTACAGACTTTGGCTGGGCCAATGCCCATGCCATGCACTCCCAGGCCATGATTCATCTGCACAAGCAATATTGCCTTCACAAGCATTGCCTCTCCTGCCATGTTGGGCAGTTTTTGATCGGCAGCGGAGCTGCCTGATTTGTGTGGGAGGCAAACCAATGCCTATCTTCGAGTGTTAACAAGCAGCGGATCATTCTCCTTATTCGGGAAATCCTCAGTAGGTAATTCCGCCCTTTTTTTCGCTTCAGATTCCCAAGCCACCCGACATGAAATTTGGTAAGCTCCCCGGCATTGAGGGTGTTGATTTTTCTCTGCCACCGCTCAACGAGCGCAGCCTCGCGCTGCTGGGTGGGCAAGCGCACGACCATTTTGAGATGTTTGTGGGCTTATCGCGCTGGGCCAGCAAAGAATGGGTGGGCCATTTGTATCCCAAAGGAACCAAGCAGGTGGATTATCTGGCTCATTATTCCAAAGCCTACAACACGATCGAGCTCAACTCCACGCACTACCGCAGCCCTTCGATAGATCAGGTGAAAAAATGGCGGGACATGGCCGCTCCCGGGTTCCGGTTTTGTCCCAAAATTCCCCAAAGCATTTCTCACTACCGCAAACTGATGAACATCTCCGAAGAGCTCACGCTGTTTGTAGATGCGATCGCACATTTCGAAGAGAGCCTCGGATGCAGCTTTGTGCAGCTGCATGATTCCTTTTCTCCCGCTTTATTTACCAATCTGGCTCACTTTCTCGCGCAGTGGCCCACAGGATTTCCCTTAGCCGTGGAGTTTCGCCACCCCGATTGGTTCGCAGATCGACAATTGATTCCCGCGGCGTGCGATCTGCTGGAGAAGCATGGCATTGCCAGCGTGATCACAGACGTGGCCGGTCGCCGGGATGTGTCGCACAGCAGCCTCACAAGCAAGATCGCCATGATCAGATTTGTGGGCAATGAGCTTCATCCGACCGATTTTAGCAGGAGCCAAGCCTGGCTGGAACGCATCGCGCTGTGGCGCCAACAAGGATTGGAAAGCCTCTATCTTTTTCCGCACGAGCCCGGCGACATGATGGCTTCAGATTTGGCTGATTTTTGGATCAAGGAGGTGAATAAACAATTCGGGCAGCGCATAGCTGGCAGCAGCGGTGCAGCAGCTGGCGGGCAAATGGCCTTGTTTTGACCAAATAAGATGCTTGATTTGCAGGTGATGAAAACTTTGCTGTTCCTCCTCCCGCTTCTCACCCTCTCGCTATTTGGCGGGTGTCAGGAGTGCGCCTTTTGCAAGGCCGAGACTGTGACCTATGAAAATGGAGTAGAAGTAGATCGGCAAGAAGGGCCTCTGGTCAACTATTGCGATGAGTTGCTGGAGGAATTGCAAAGCAATCCAGTGGATTCCGTGCTAGTGGTTGATAGCATTTCTCAGAAGCAACAGCTGTTAGTGACCAACAACAGCTGTTTGTGAGAAAATGAAATGAGAAAATGAAAAAGGCGATCTATGGTAGATCGCCTTTGTTGCTCTGCCGCGCCCGGCAGGAGTAACCCTCAAAACAATACTTATTGACAGATAACACAGGCAGAAGCACCTGAGGTGCTCCTGCCTGCTGATTCTTGATTAACTACACTTGCTGTATCCGCAGTCGTGGCAAGTGAGACATCCTTCCTGATAAATGAGTGCATCTTCTCCACAAGAAGGACACGCATTTTCCACGGCTTTGGTTCCGTCTGCGATGAATCGCTTCAGGGCGCGGGCCACGCCATTTTTCCAGGTGTTGAGATACTCCTCACTGAGGTGGAAGTTGTTGACAAGGTGCACCACGTGAGGTAGCGGCATGCCGTGACGCAGCACGCCAGAGATGAGCTTGGCATAGTTCCAGAACACGGGGTCGAAGGTGCGGCTCAAGCCTTCGATGCTCACTTTGTAGCCATCTTTGTCCTGATACTGAAAGTCGTAGCGGCTTTCGCCGGTTTCGTCTTGTGCCTTTACTACATATCCTTTATCCACAAACTGCAGGATGGAGAAGGAATCCTCGGCACGACCTGTGAAGATCTCATAAGGGCGACCATTGTAGAGACCTACCACGGCCACCCACTTCTGGTCTTTGTTCATGAAGCGAACTACCTCAGCCTCCAGTTTTTCCGGACGCTTAGGCGCTTGGGTTTCAGTAAACTCGTTTTCCTTTTTCTTGCCTTTGTCGTCGCTCGACACGAGCACACCTGAGCGTGAACCATCACGATAGATGGTCATGCCTTTACAGCCAGACTCCCAGCCGGTCTCGTAGATTTTGGCGACCATTTCTTCCGAAATGTCGTTGGGCACGTTCACGGTTACGGAGATGGAGTGATCCACCCACTTTTGCACCGCACCTTGCATGCGCACTTTGGCTACCCAGTCCACATCGTTGGAGGTGGCACCGTGGTAGGGAGACTTGGCGATGAGCTTGTTGAGGCGCTCGGCATCGTAGCTGGCTACTTCCTTGGAGTCATAGCCGTTGGCATCGAGCCAGGTAAGGAATTTGTGGTGGAATACGTAGTATTCTTCCCAGCTATCCCCTACTTCGTCCACAAAATCTACCTTGGCATTTTTGTCATTGGGATTCACCTTGCGACGGCGCTTATAAGACACCATGAATACCGGCTCGATACCAGAAGTAGTCTGGGTCATGAGGGAGGTAGTTCCAGTTGGTGCGATGGTGAGCAGGGCAATATTTCTGCGTCCGTACTTCACCATCATGTCATAGAGCTCAGGATCGGCTTCTTTGAGGCGAAGGATGAATGGGTTGTTGGCTTCGCGCTCAGCATCATAGATCAGGAAAGCACCACGGTCACGTGCCATTTCGGCTGAAGAGCGGTAAGCTGCGAGTGCCAGCGTTTTGTGCACTTCAACAGAGAAATCGAGGCCTTCATCTGTACCATATTGGATGCCAAGAGCGGCAAGCATATCACCTTCGGCGGTGATTCCCACACCTGTGCGGCGACCTTTGAGACATTTGTCGAGGATTTTCTCCCAGAGCATTCTCTCGGTGCGCTTCACTTCGGCTCCTTCGGGATCGTTTTCGATCTTTTCGAGGATTTTATAAATATTTTCGATCTCCAGATCCACAATGTCGTCCATCATGCGTTGGGCCATTCCTACAAAATGTCTGAACTTTTCGAAGTCAAACTTTGCTTGAGGCGTGAATGGATCGTTGACAAATGCGTAGAGATTGACAGCGATGAGTCGGCAGGAATCGTAGGGGCAGAGAGGAATTTCTCCACAAGGATTGGTCGAAACAGTCTCGAAGCCCAGATCAGCATAGCAATCAGGAATGGACTCGCGAATGACAGTATCCCAGAAGAGGATTCCGGGCTCGGCAGAGGCCCATGCGTTGTGGATAATTTTTCCCCAAAGGGCAGTAGCATCAATTTCCTTGGTATAGGAAGGGGTGTCAGACTTCACGGGATATTGCTGCACGAAAGGCGTACCTTTCATAGCTGCCCGCATGAAGTCGTCGGTCACCCTCACTGACACGTTGGCACCGGTGACTTTGGTTCCGTCCATTTTGGCATCCACAAAATGCTCGGCATCGGGGTGCTTCACGGAGATGGAGAGCATGAGAGCACCACGGCGCCCGTCTTGTGCCACTTCGCGGGTGGAGTTGGAGTGACGCTCCATGAATGGCACGACACCGGTAGAGCTCAGGGCAGAGTTCATCACGGGGCTGCCTTTGGGGCGAATGTAAGACAGGTCATGTCCTACGCCACCACGGCGCTTCATCAGCTGGACTTGCTCTTCGTCCATTTTCATGACACCGCCATAGGAGTCGGCAATGCCATCATGGCCAATCACAAAACAATTGGAAAGAGACACCACTTGAAACGGATTGCCAATCCCAGCCATTGGGCCACCTTGTGGCACTATGTAGGTGAAGTCCTTGAGTGCTTCGTAGAGCTCTGCTTCGGAGTAGGCATTGGGATACTTGTTTTCAATGCGGGCCAATTCGCCAGCGATCCTGCGGTGCATATCGTCGGGGGTACGATCGTAAATGTTGCCGAAGGAATCCTTGAGCGCATATTTGTTGATCCACACATTGGCTGCAAGCTCATCACCACGAAAATACTCGATGGCAGCGGCAAGAACTTGCTCATAAGGTAAAGCGCGCAGGTCGCTATCCTGCTTTTGGCTGGCCTGTTTGGCTGGGGTGCTAATCATGGTACAAACCGGATTACGTTGAGTTAACTTCCTGAGATTGAGGGGAAAGCGCGAGAGCATTCAAGAGCAAGGGGTAAAAGAACTCCCGAATGGAGGTACATACTACGCCCACCTCCCTGAATTTCACAGTCGAATTATTCACAATTGATCAGATGCTGTGGATAAGTGGGAGGGGAAATGCTTGAAGGGTTGAGTTGATGAATGGTTGAATGAGGGAATTGGGGAAATAGTTGAGTTGATGAATTGATGAATGCTTGAATGAGGGAATTGGGGAGATGGTTGAGTTGATGAATGC
>JANQTF010000210.1:6984-13020 GCA_030731845.1 Bacteroidia bacterium
CCCCTATACCCCCTATACCCTTCCACCCTATATACCACTTGCCTCCACTCTCACTGACAAAAGTCATCTGCGCTTCTGAGAGCAATCATACACCGAGGGCGGCGATCCAGATACTTTTGAGGCATCTGATCACCTATCTGTATGAGTGCCATCTTTCTGTTAATCGGTTTTAGCCTCGTTATCGCACTGGTATTCCTGGGGATATTCCTCTGGGCGGTGCGCAGCGGCCAATACGAAGACTCTTATACCCCGTCGGTGCGAATGCTTTTCGACGACGGCACCATTCACTCTGATTCCACACCATCTGATACTTCTGAACTCGACAAGCAATGAACACCAATCCTTCTATTACCAAAGGCGTGGAGGCACAAGCGCTGGAGCGCTTTAGTTATGACAATGTACTTGTCAGAAACTTCGCCATTGCCTCCATCATCTGGGGATTTGCCGGCATGCTTGTGGGGCTAATTGTGGCCCTGCAATTTGTGTTGCCCGACTATTTTTTGTGGGACGGCATTTCCTGGCTTTCATTTGGCCGCCTGCGGCCACTCCACACCAATGCGGTCATTTTTGCCTTTGTAGGCAATGGAATTTTCATGGGCGTGTACTACTCTCTGCAGCGATTGGTCAAAGCCCGTATGTACAGTGATTTGCTCGGCAAAATCCACTTTTGGGGCTGGCAAGCCATCATTGTGGCCGCGCTGATCTCGCTGCCGCTCGGCATCACCTCTAGCAAAGAATATGCAGAGTTGGAGTGGCCCATCGACATTGCCATCACCCTGATCTGGGTGGTTTTTGGGCTCAACATGATCATGACCCTGGTCAAGCGCCGCGAGCGCCACATCTATGTAGCCATTTGGTTTTATCTGGCTACGTGGGTCACTGTGGCGGTGCTTCACATTGTGAATAACCTGGAGATTCCTGTGAATATGCTGAAAAGCTACAGCCTGTTTGCTGGAGTGCAGGATGCGTTGGTGCAGTGGTGGTATGGTCACAATGCGGTGGCATTCTTCCTCACCACGCCTTACCTCGGCCTGATGTACTACTTCGTGCCCAAGGCTGCCAACCGCCCGGTTTATTCCTACCGCTTGTCCATCATTCACTTCTGGGCACTCATCTTTATCTACATCTGGGCAGGACCTCACCACTTGCTCTACACCGCTTTGCCAGACTGGGCACAGTCCCTCGGCACCGTGTTTTCGATCATGCTGATCGCACCTTCCTGGGGCGGGATGCTCAATGGCCTGCTCACCCTACGTGGTGCCTGGGACCGCGTGCGCACCGATCCTGTTTTGAAATTTTTGGTCGTAGCGGTGACTGCCTACGGTATGTCCACCTTTGAAGGCCCCATGCTTTCCATCAAGAGTGTGAATGCCATCTCTCACTACACCGACTGGACCATCGCCCACGTGCACGTAGGAACCCTCGGCTGGAACGGCTTCCTCACCTTCGGTATTCTCTATTGGTTGTTTCCCAAAATGTGGAATACCAAGATCTTTTCTCTCAAAATGGCCAATGTCCACTTTTGGCTCGGCACCCTGGGCATTATTCTCTACACCATCCCGATGTATTGGGCTGGTTTTACACAAGGCCTCATGTGGAAAGAATTTGATGCCGATGGCATGTTGGTCTATAAGAACTTCCTCGAAACGGTTACCCAGCTCATTCCGATGTATGCACTGCGTGCACTGGGAGGCACTTTATACCTCGCTGGGGTGATCCTCATGATCTGGAACCTGATCAAGACTGCGGGTAGCGGCACCTTCCAGCGGGAAGAAGCAGCAGAAGCCCCAGCTCTGCGAGCCAATTATCAGGAGCCAACCAATGAATACTGGCACCGCAGAATTGAGCGCAAGCCTTTGATGATGTTGGCTGCTGCTACCGTCATGATTCTGATCGGCGGAGTAGTGGAAATGGTTCCTACTTTCATGATAAAATCGAATGTCCCCACCATTGCCTCTGTTCAGCCCTATACCCCGCTGGAACTCGAAGGGCGTGACCTGTATGTGAGAGAAGGCTGCTACAACTGCCACTCCCAAATGATTCGTCCCTTCCGCTCAGAAACAGAGAGATATGGCGAATACTCCAAGGCAGGAGAATTTGTGTATGACCACCCATTCCAGTGGGGCTCCAAGCGCACAGGTCCTGACCTGGCCCGCGAAGGCGCTCCCGGAAAACTCAAGAAGAGTGATGCCTGGCACTACAACCACTTGATTGCTCCGAGGGAGGTGTCTTCTGGTTCGCTCATGCCATCCTATGGCTGGCTCGCTGATGACAAGCTTGATGTGAGTGCCCTTCAGGATAAGATCGAGGTGATGCAAACCCTGGGGGTTCCCTATCCAGAAGGATATGCCGACAAAGCACTGGCTGACCTGCAAGCACAGGCACAAGTGATTGCCGCAAGCATCGACCCCACCCTCAGCCAAGCTGATATGCAGACCCTCAGCGAAACCGAAATCGTCGCCATGATTGCCTATCTGCAACGACTCGGGGCCGACATTTTCGCCAAACCTACTCCTTAACTCAACCTTGACCCTCGCAGTGGCAGGCAGCTCCTGCCACTGCGATCCCAGGGTCTCAACCTTATCTTGTCATGTACAAAGACGTGCTTCGTTCCATTTCGGGCATCGACATCTTCCCGGTGATCGCCATCCTGATCTTCATGATTTTCTTCATCGGTCTTTTTGTATATGTGCTTCGTCTCGACAAAAAAGAAGTGAGCGAGATGGCTTCCCTTCCTTTTGATGACGATACACTCAAGACTTCACCTTCTAGCCCTTATCTGAACGGTCAAACTTTACCCTCATGAATACGCTCAGAAATAAATCTATCCTTTTCCTCACCACGCTCCTGCTCAGTTCTCTGGGGGCAAGTGCCCAGACCACAGGTGGGGTCTCCGAGCAAGATTTGCTCCTCGCGCTGATCGCAACCATGATTGTGGTTGCGCTAGTATCCCTGCTGCTCGTGATCACGATCATGGTCCTTGTGCGCCAAAAGAAAGCAGCACTCACTCCAGAAGCCGCCGCAGCAGCTGCGACCACGTCTGGTTGGAGCTGGCTCAAAGAGAAGCTCACCGATGCAGTACCCGTGGAGAAGGAATCCTCCATCGATATGGGCCACAACTACGATGGCATCCGTGAGCTCGACAACAACCTGCCACCATGGTGGAAATATGGCTTCTACGCCTCCATCGTATTTGCGGTGCTCTACTTCGGGTATTACCAAATGTTCTCCGATTGGAGCTCTGAGCAAGAGTATGTAGCCGCCATGCAGGAACACAAAGAGGTTCGTGCAGCCTATCTCGCCCGTCAGGTGGATATGGTGAATGAAGAGAGCGTGACCCTGCTTAGTGATGCAGCTGGAATCGCAGCAGGTAAGACAATCTTCCAGGCCAACTGTGTAGCCTGCCACGGTGCGGACGGAGGAGGAAACGCCATTGGGCCAAACCTCACCGATCAATACTGGATTCATGGCGGAAGCATCAAGAATGTATTCACCACGATCAAGTATGGCGTGTTGGAAAAAGGGATGACTCCCTGGCAGGATATCCTCAAGCCTGGCGAGATGCAACAAGTAGCAAGCTATATTCTGGGCGAATTGCAGGGAAGCAGTCCCGCAGCGCCCAAAGCGCCCCAGGGCGATCTTTATACGCCTGAACTCGAAAAGGAAGAGGCTCCTGACGATTCTACTTCCGTGGCTCTGGCCGTTCAATAACTCTACACCATGTCCACTACCAAACATATTCAGGACGACCTCATTGAGGAGATTTACGAAGACGAAGCCTTTCGCGATTCTTTTTCCACTGTGGACAAGGAAGGAAAGCGAAACTGGATCTTTGCCAAGCGGCCCAAAGGAGATTATTATTTCTGGAGATCGGTCGTGGCTTATGTGGTGATTGCGTTGCTATTCATTGGTCCTTTTTTGCGCTGGGAAGGGCAACCCATGTTTCTCTTCAACATCATTGAGCGAAAGTTTATCCTATTTGGCGTGACCTTTTGGCCACAAGATTTTCACCTCTTTGTGTTGGCGATGATCACCTTCTTCATCTTCATTGTCTTGTTTACGGTGATTTTTGGGAGAATATGGTGTGGGTGGACCTGCCCGCAGACGGTGTTCATGGAGATGGTCTTTCGCAAGATCGAATACTGGATCGAAGGCGATGCGCCTGCTCAACGCCGTCTGGCTAAGCAGCCATGGAACACAGACAAGATCGTCAAGAAGGGAGGCAAATGGCTCATTTTCTACGCCATCTCTCTTCTGATCGCCAATGCTGTGATGTCTTATGTGGTAGGGGTAGATGAATTAGCCAAAATGGTAACCGAAGGTCCGGCACAGCACATGGGGAAATTCACCTTTACGATGGCCTTTTCCGGGATCTTCTTCTTCGTATTCGCCTGGTTTCGGGAGCAAGCTTGCCTCGTGGTGTGCCCTTATGGCAGATTGCAGGGAGTGTTGCTAGGTAAGGATTCGCTCGTGGTATCCTACGACTATGTGCGCGGCGAGCCTCGCGGCAAGCTCAAAAAGGCAAAACCAACTCAGGAGTCGAGAGAGTTTGCTGAGAAAGCAATCGAAGAGACCAAACAGGGAGATTGTGTGGATTGTAATGCCTGCGTGGCCGTTTGCCCCACGGGGATCGACATTCGCCACGGCACCCAGATGGAATGTGTGAGCTGCACCGCGTGTATCGATGCTTGCAACACCATCATGGACAAGGTGGATAAGCCTCGTGGACTCATTCGCCATGAGTCTCACAGTGGCATTGAAAACGGAACCACCTTCCGCTTCACCCCTCGCATCATTGCCTACTCGGTGCTGCTCGTTGGTCTGCTTGCTGCGCTCACCTTCCTGCTCGCTACCAGAAGCGATGTGGAGTTTGTGCTGCTGCGCACACCCGGAACACTTTTTCAAACCAATGAGGCTGGCAATATCACCAACCTCTATCAGGTAGAAATTGTGAACAAAACCGTGCAGGACTACCCACTTGAGTTTCGCCTTGTAGGTCAGGAAGGGACCATCACTGTGGCTGGAAATAGCCTGGAGGTGAAGTCTCGTGAACTCGCCAAGGGCGTGCTCATCGTAGAAATCCCCAAGGCCGATCTTTCAGGACGCCAGACAGATATCACCGTCGAGATCTGGTCGGGCGGCAAGATCCTCGACAAAGCAAAGGCTTCCTTCTTAGGGCCGGGACTGCGATGAGAGGCGAGATTGTGAGACCGCTTTGCTGCGAGACTGTGAGAAGCGAGACTGGATCGGCTTCGCCTCTTGTCTGACCCCTCTCACCTGACACCTGACACCTCAAAATGCCTCTTGTCTGACCCCTCTCATCTGACACCTGACACCTCGTTTCACCCCCAAACCCCCTCCCCAGTTCACATGCCTACGCGCAGGGGGCTTTAAGAAAACCTCTCAATCTCTCTCTTGTCTGACCTCTCGCTTCTGACACCTGACACCTCATCTGACACCTCAAAAACATTACTAACATGAACTGGAGCACAAGAATTATCATCCTATATGTAGGCTTCGTAGCGCTGATCCTGGCACTGGTTTTTGGTGCTTCAAGCCAGACGTTTCAACTCGTGACAGAAGACTATTACGCCGAAGAGCTGGACTATCAGGCCCAGATCTATGCCAGTCAGAATGCGCAGGAGTTGGCAACACCTCTCACCGTTTACACAGATATGGCCACCAAAACGATGATACTTCATTTCCCCCCTGAGCAGGTTTCAGTGCAAGGAGAAGTGAATTTCTATCGGCCCGACAATGCCGATCAAGACAAGCAAGTGGTGCTGCGCATGACCAATGGTCAACAGGAAATCAACCTCGCAGGCATGGCCCGCGGGCGGTGGATCACCAAGGTGCGCTGGGAAAGCGAAGGGAAGCCTTTCTTTCATGAGGAGGGGCTGTTCATTCCTTGAGATCGCTTCGCTTTGAGAGGCGAGATTGTGGGACCGCTTCGCTTTGAGAGGCGAGACTTGATCGGCTTCGCCTCTTGTCTGACCCCTCTCATCTGACACCTGACACCTCGTTTCACCCCCAAAC
>JANQTF010000210.1:13120-15920 GCA_030731845.1 Bacteroidia bacterium
ATGCCTACGCGCAGGGGGCTTTAAGAAAACCTCTCAATCTCTCTCTTGTCTGACCCCTCTCATCTGACCTCTGACACCTCATTTCACCCCCAAACCCCCTCGCCAGCTCACATGCCGACACGCAGGGGGCTTTAAGAAAACCTCTCAATCTCTCTCTTGTCTGACCTCTCGCTTCTGACACCTGACACCCCATCTGACACCTCAAAAAACCCCAACATGTCCAAACAAACCTCTCTTTACCACATTCACACGGCGCTTGGCGCGAAGATGATCCCTTTTGCCGGGTACGATATGCCTGTGCGCTACGCTGGCGACAAGGTGGAGCACATGGCTGTGAGGGAAGCCGCTGGCATGTTTGATGTTTCGCACATGGGCGAATTCATCATTCGTGGTCCTAAAGCGCTGGAGTTGATTCAGAAGGTCACGTCCAACGATGCTTCCAAGCTGCACGATGGCAAGGCACAGTATTCTTGTCTGCCGAATCACGAAGGGGGGATCGTGGACGATATCATCGTGTATCACATCCGCGAGGACCAATACATGATCGTGGCCAATGCCTCCAACATCGAAAAGGACTGGAATTGGATCACGGAGACAAATAAGAGCATCGGCGCGGAGATGATCGACGTGTCGGAGGAGACTTCGCTCCTCGCGGTCTCTGGCCCGAAGGCGGAGGCCATCGTGCAGAAGCTCACGGATTGGGATCTTTCCCAACTTGGCACCTATGACTGCATCAAAGGCACGTTTCATGGCGCGGAGAAATCCCTGATTGCTACCACGGGCTATACTGGCGAGCGCACCTTCGAGATTTTCCTCTACAATCATCATGTGGAGCGAATCTGGAACGACTTGCTCGAAGCAGGGCAAGAGCACGGCCTCATTCCTACCGGCCTTGGTGCGCGAGACACGCTGCGCCTGGAGATGGGCTACATGCTCTATGGCAACGACATCAACGACCACACCTCGCCCCTTGAGGCGGGCCTGGGCTGGATCACCAAGCTCAATAAAGGGGACTTCAACGGGCGAGATGCCATCTTGAAACTCAAGGAAGAAGGCCCGAAGAAAAAGCTCGTGGCGTTTAAGCTATTGGAGCGCGGCATTCCGCGGCGCGACTACGAGATCGTGAAAGACGGCGTGGTGCTCGGCACCGTAACCTCTGGCTCTATGTCGCCCGTGAGCAGCGAAGGCATCGGCATGGGCTATGTGCCCATGGAGCACGCTGCGATTGGTACCGAAATTCAGATCCGCATTCGCAACAAAGACCTTGCAGCATTGGTCGTGAAGCCGCCTATGATTGAGAAGTAGGCAAAAGAGAACCCGGGAATCATTTCTCCCCATCGCTTTCCATGACCATGGGTTCCATGGGGCGGAGTTTCCATGTCTTGCCGATCTTGTACTTGTTGCGGCCAAGGTAGCGCACGAGCAGTCCACTGGCTGAGATTGCGCTGGCGATGATGACACTTGATGGCTCTGGAGATTGGTTGTTGATCACGGCGTTGACAATGCCGATGGTGAGGAGTGCCCCGCCTCCTACGATCGCCCCGCCGGAATAAGCATTCCGGAAAAAATATAACCAATTGCGGTCGGTGTTATAGACCGTAGTGATTTCTTGGATGGGGACATAGTCGCGAAAAACATTGTTGGTCGCATCGCCCTCGTTTTCAATTTTCACAGTCTTCACAATCACGATCACGCTGTCGTCCACGGCCTCGATCATTCCGCTGTATTTGGCATTTCCGTCACCTGTGCCAAACCGAATCCAATCACCTGGCTGATAGGCGATTCGCTTGAATTTTTTGGGGTTTTCCAGCGCCAGAATCTTTTGCGAAAAGGTGTGTGGCAAGAGAAAAAACACAGCAAGCAGGAAGAGTAAACCAGATCTGTAAGGCATAGCAATGTGGAATAGGAAATTCAGCCCAAATCAAATGAAAAAAAGATTGGTTGAATCAAAAAAGCTAGTTTATATTTGCAGCCTACAACACTAGCGGATGTGGCGGAATTGGTAGACGTGCTAGATTCAGAGTCTAGTGCCCTTATGGGCGTGGAGGTTCGAGTCCTCTCATCCGCACAAGCTACGAAAAAGGCTGTCTCTCATGAGGCAGCCTTTTTTCTGTTTCATAACATGGCCTTAGCTCAGCCAGGCAAATTCCCACAAGCCGATCATGTTGCCGATGGCCAGGTTGATGACCCCGAGGGTCATACCCGACACGATGATTTCGCGATTTTGAAGCCGCTCGGCCACCGGGCCGATAAATGGCGGTCCAAAAATCCCCGCTACATGCGTGATCAGCACCGTATCGGCGTCGATCCGGAAGATTTTCGCGATCAGGCTGTGAATGATCACTGAGCCCAGAGCAGTGGTCCCCATAAACAAGATGATCATCGGGGCGCTTGTGATGAGGTCGCCCAGGTTTACCCGGGAGCCCACCGCAAGGCAAAAGACGAGAAAGAGATATTCTCCTGTGGGATACGTGCCCGGCAGCTCGCGAAGTGGTCTCCACAAGGAGGCCACCAAGCCTCCCACAGCCAGGAAAATGATGATCCACATCTGAAATGTCTGGTCAAAGACGCCGCCAGCAAGCAGCCAGGAGAAAGCGCCACCGATCAGCAAAACGCCCACTGCTGCCAGCAGGCTCAGGGCAATCCCGCGAATGGTGATCTCAGACTGAGGCGAGGGAGCGGAGCCTTCTGCCACCGCATTGGGGAGGAAGGCCGGAAGCCAACGGCGCAGGATAGTAGGCACAATGGTGAGAACCAACATCAGAAAACTGCCGCTAAACATGAGATCGGAGAGATTCAT
>JANQTF010000211.1:0-2416 GCA_030731845.1 Bacteroidia bacterium
GCCCTGAGAGTTCTGGCTACCTTTTCCATCCCTGTCCTTTCAGATGATTATTTTCGATTCCTCTGGGATGGCCAGCTATTGCTTGAGGGAGTGAATCCTTTTACGATTCTCCCTTCCAGCCTCGCCCAGGATCCTGGCAGACTGATAGAGTTGGGGCTTTCTGAGGAATGGTTTGCCAGCCTCAATTCACCCGATTACTTCACCATTTATCCCCCTGTCCTGCAGGCAATCTTTATGATGGGAGCTTCTATGGGCTCCCTCGAGGCTGGGGTGATTCTGATGAAGCTCATTGTTCTGATTGGGGAGATCGTGAGTCTTCTGCTGTTGAGAAAAATTCTTGCTGAAACAGGGAAAAAGCAGGCTGCCATTCTTTGGTATGCGTTGAATCCCCTGGTGATTGTAGAATTGTGTGGGAGCCTCCACTTTGAAGCGCTGATGATCACATTTATTGTGGCAGCACTGTGGTTTTTTATCCGAAACAAGGAGCTTGTTTCTGCGATTTTCCTGGGATTGTCTATTTCTACAAAATTACTTCCCCTCATCTTTTTGCCTTTTTTACTGAAGCAGATTGGGTTCTGGCGCAGCCTGCGCTATGGACTGGTCGCTGGTGCCGTTACCTTGCTGCTCTTTTCTCCTCTGCTGACAGAAGACATGTTGAATGGCTTTCAGGAAAGCCTCACCCTCTATGTCAATCGATTTGAGTTCAATGCAGGCCTGTGGTATTTCGTGAGGGCTATTGGTTTTGATATCACAGGTTGGAATCCTATTCGGGAGATTGGTCCGTTTTTTACCCCAATCGCGGCTGCATTTATTTTGTTTATTGCACTCCTTGAATGGCGGCCAGCCAGGATCGAGTGGGCAAAAAGCATGATGTATGCGCTCACGATTTACTTTTTTTTCAGTCTCATCGTTCATCCATGGTATATTACTACATTGATTGCCTTGGCCGTTCTTACTGAGAAACGATATGCGCTGCTGTGGTCTTGTTGGTTGCCATGGACATACCTCGCCTACCAATTTGATCCAGTGGCCGAATCTATGTGGCTTATAGGGCTTGAGTACAGTTCTGTAATACTCATGTTGATCATAGAAAACATTGCGACTTCCAAACAAGTTGGAGAAAAAGAATTCCCACCTGTAGTCTCCTGAACGTATTGACGCTATGGCCGAGATGTTGCCCCTTTTTCCGCTAAGTCTTGCTGTGTTTCCAGGTGAAACACTTAAGCTTCATATCTTTGAGCCAAGGTACCAGCAACTCGTTCAGGAATGTGATGACCAGGGGGTATGGTTTGGAATACCACCTGTGATCGAACAAGAAATGATTGCCGTAGCCACGATGGTGGAGATTCAGTCTATTGATCAGCGATTTCCAGGAGGTGAATCCAATATCACCGTGATGGGTAGAGCCAGATTCAAGGTGGAGAAGTTCTTTCCCGTAAGTCCGGAAAAGTTATATCCCGGCGGAGTGGGGGAAGTGATCGAAGAGGCGTCCTCCTCAGGCGAAGAGCGATTCATGGATCTGAAGCAGGAAATCCTGGATCTGATTTTTCAGCTTCATGATGTTCTCGGAATTCATAAGAATATCGTTTCCAGCCCGGATGAAATCACCGCATTTAACATTGCTCATGAGATTGGGCTGAGTCTGAGGCAGGAATCGGATTTGCTGGTGATGAATAATGAAGGAGCAAGACTCAATTATGTCTTCGATCACCTCGAGAAAATCTTGCCTATCGTTCGTGAAACCCAGAGATTGAAAGTACGCGCCCAATTAAACGGACACTATAAAAATCTCGTCCCTCCGAACTTTTAGGACGAAAAAAGCATCTGTCAGTACGCGAATTTATCTTGTCTTAGCGGAAAATATTTCCTAAATTTTCTTTCCGATCGCTTAAGTTCTTACGGATATGTCTTCAAACCTTGCCTCTAAAGTGACAAATGGAATTCGCGTCGATGTTCGAACCCGATACATCGAAGACGAATCTTCACCTAAGCACTCCTATTTTGTCTTCAACTACGAAGTGGAAATTTCCAACGAATCTCCTGTCGAGGTACAGCTCATCAGCCGAATCTGGAGAATTGTAGACGGGCTTGGACAATCCAGAACCGTGGAAGGCGATGGCGTTGTTGGGAAACAACCGATTTTAGCGCCAGGAGGCTCTCACAAGTACAAAAGCGGTTCGCATTTCTCTACCGCTGTGGGCATGATGA
Organism: Bacteroidia bacterium; assembly: GCA_030731845.1. GTDB lineage: Bacteria > Bacteroidota > Bacteroidia > J057 > J057 > JANQTF01. The sequence goes on from JANQTF010000211.1 coordinate 2,209, forward strand.
TGGGGCAATACTGTATGAGGCGCACCAGCGACGGGCTGGAATTCTGGATAGATATTCCCTCCTTTACCTTGCAAATCCCTTACCTCGACAACTAATCGCCCCGGCGGATTTAATCAAGTCTCAATGACAACCATTTCTGTCAGGTATCAGGGAGATCTCAGAACTGAAGCCACCTATACCCCGTCCGGAGTTTCATTCCTGACAGACG
>JANQTF010000211.1:2433-3821 GCA_030731845.1 Bacteroidia bacterium
AAACAATGGATGATAACCCCAGGAAAGTCTCAGCACTAGACATGGAAATTACCATGCTCGGGCATTATCTGAATGATTCAGAGAAAAAATTACTGGAAGCCGCAGCCCTCTCTTGTCCGGCCACAAGAAGCATTCATCCCGATATCCAGTTGATCGTAAAGTTTACCTATCAATAGTACCCTGATCTTCGGCAAATTCTACGGCCGATTCCCGCATTTTTTACTAGACAGCGTATTAGTAGTCCGTTAGGCGAGCTTCGTATTTACCCAATTCTTGTTCGAGGGTGATGCGCTGCACATCTCTCCCAGACTCCTGGAAATAATATCCCATCACTTCGAGCGCGAGCAGCCCTCTTCGCACTTCAAGATCTTTGCGGGATAATTCATCCCAGTTGACCTCATCAAGACAGGCATACATCCGTTTTTCCCATTCTTCGCCCATCCATTCCATATTTGATCTGTAACCAATAATGGCCATTTCTGCTGCCGACTCCGCCAAAATCACCTTCGGCTCATCAAAAAGCGCTTCAAGCGCACGCGCCCAGAATACCAGTTGATCTCTTCTCTCGGTATCTTCCTCCGTCTCCGATGCCACATTATTGAGCAAGAGAGAATGGTGATACATGCTCGTTATCCAGAACCGGATGATCGCACTGCCAAATTGCTGGTTGGATCTGTTGACATCCCAGTCATCTTTCAACCAGCTCCAGTCTGAGTCAAGCAGGGATTGAATTGCCAAAGAGGTGGAGTCAAGATTCAGATAGCCGTACTGTTGCATCATCAGGTCCTGCTGGCCATGACGCCTGGGACTGGTGGTCAATTCATAGGCGAGCCCATTCACTTCCAGGTAGTTGGATAGGTATGAAAATAACTCAAAGTCGCCATACCAGGACAAACAAAGGGGCTGGTCTGGTCTGCTTTGTTCTATCAGCTTTTGTAGAATCAGTTGGTTTCTGAGTAAGTATCTCGACATGCCCGTCTTCAAAGTAGGGATACGCACGATCTCAGCACTTCCGCATACCCTCGATCGGATCGAGTCGGGATTCCCTTCCAGTATCAGGTAGCCTTTTCGAAGTTGGCCAAGCTGCTCATTCGGAAAGGAAACACCTAGCGAATCCTTCATCAGGCTAAAGTACCACGGCGCGTTGAGGAGCTGATAATGAACGATGGAGACATCTGTTCGGTACTGTTGCTGCAACTGTAGAGCCAGGAGTGGGAAGAAGTCATTGTCCCCGAAAGACAGGAACCGGCCATTGGGGGGAACCGCATCCAGCTGTAGGGCAGATACCTTCAATGTGAATTCATCAAATTTGGCCTGGATCGCGTATTGTTTTGCGAGTTGAGGCTGCCCCGCACCGAGAAGTTGTATCCAGGCTGTCATGTATTGGT
>JANQTF010000212.1 GCA_030731845.1 Bacteroidia bacterium
CTTTTGAAGTTGCTCCGCTTCTCTAAATATCCAACATATTAGTATCAAAGAACCACATTCTATCCCTCTGCCGGTCATTTCCAAAGGGGATAAGCTTGAGAATCCAAGAGAGTTATTCGGGATTTGGCAAGATCTTCCACGTACGTTATCCGATATTCGTTTAACGGCATGGAATCGCAACTGGAATTTTTGACATGGTTCTTTGTGATACGAACATCCTGATCAGCGCTTTCAATGGGCGGCAGGAAACAATTACCAGCTTGGAGGTTATTGGCTTAGATAATGTGCTACCCTCCGCTGTAACAGTGGGAGTTGCTACAAGGAATGGGAAATAAGTCTGAGCTAAGGCAAATGAGCAAAAGGTTGGCCTATTTCGACGTTGTTCAAATTGATGAGGCAGTGTCAAGGAAGGCGATAGAATTTGTGGAGTCCTTTAAGCTAAGTCATGGTCTCACGATTCCAGATGCGATGATCGGTGCAACAGCTGCTGTAGATCAGCTTTCTCTTTATACCTACAACGTTAGGGACTTTGATTTTTTGCCAAACATCGTCCTTTATCAGCCAGCTACTTTGCGACTTTCCCTTCTCTTTTTTTGAATGATCGTGTAAGTCCTCTGCGGATACGGCAACCAAATGGCTGTCATAAGGAATAACATTCGCGATGCAGGTATGGAAGAACAATTTCTATCATGGATTCAAGAGCATGGGAATAGGCTCCAGCGGATCTGCTATTTCTATTCCTGGAACTCCGAAGAACGGAAGGACTTGTATCAGGAGGTACTGATCCAAATTTGGAAGTCGATGCCGAGATTTCGTGAGGAGAGCAGCCCGGGAACGTGGATGTATCGCATTGCGGTGAACACTGCCCTCATGCACCGGCGCACCATGGGTCGAAAAAAAGAAGTAGTAGGACTAGACCACGTGGAGGAACAGATACAGGCCCCGACCATCGAATCTTCCATGGATCAGGAACAGAGAATGCAATGGTTGAAATCGGCGATCAAAGATTTGAAAGACCTCGACAAAACCATTTTGCTCCTGTATTTCGAAGAGATTCCCTACGATCAAATTGCGACCATCACCGGCATCAGTGTGAGTAATGTAGGGGTGAGGCTTACCCGGATTCGCAAACAACTCAGTGTAATGATCAATTCTCCGAAATCATGAACGAACTCGAACAAATGAAGCAAATATGGCAGGAGCAAGGCATGGGAGAGGATTCTACCAAACAAGTGTCCCTCGCTGCAACACGACTTCCTTCGGCCCTGGAAAAAAAGCTGAGACTGTTTGATCAGGAAAATGGCTACGGGAGCTTCCTCTTTGGTGCAATTGCCATGATGTTCTTCGCGGCCACATACACCTTAATTGCCTTCAAAAAAGCACAGCCAATCGGGTTGATCGCCAGTCTGGGGTTTTTGGGAGCAAGTGTTACCTTGTTCAGGTATTATCAAAAAAGTAAGATCCTTGCAAAACCTCAGCCAGAAGAATCTTTCTACGAATATGTGAAAGGGAAATACCAGCAATTGGTGCTCTTTCACCAATTGAAAGTCCTGCGAATTGTGTTTGGGTTCCTCGTTGCGATCGGCCTCACTTTGATCAACTGGCCCAGTATTCCTCACCTTCAAGGCAAAGAACTCGCGGCTGTGATCGCCTTCCTTGTGTTTGGTTTGTTTATCGGCGCGGTGCTTATTTGGTGGTATCAAACTCAGCATCCCTATCGCACGGATGAACTCCAGCGAGAGCTCAAATCATTGCTCGATCAATTTGAAGAAGAGGATAGCAACCAATTGGAGGTCAAATAAGTAAGAAGACAATAGAAGGATACTTCCAAGAGTTGGTAGATTGCACTATATTTGGAACACAGAAATGTGGCCCATCCAAATCCAGGTGATTTGCCATCTCATTTCTCACACAAATTGTCAATCAGAACTATTTCACCCAGAAATACCATCGTCATGTTGAAGTCATTCACTCGTTTACTAACAGTTGCCTTTTTCCTCGCGATGGCAACCAGCCTTTCTGCACAGGAAGAGCCTGTGATCAAGTTTGGTGAAACCACCCATCAGTTTGGCGAAATTCCTCGCGGCACTCCTGCAAACCATATTTTTACCTTCACCAACACCTCCGCTGCCCCGGTTAAGCTCTCAAACGTAAAAGCTTCTTGCGGATGTACTACCCCGAGCTGGCCCAAAGAGGAGGTGGCGCCCGGTGCTACTGGTGAAATCAAAGTGCAGTACAATGCCGCGGCTGTTGGTGCCTTTACCAAAACTGTGACCGTGCAGTATGAAGGCGGTGAGCGCCCCATCATCCTTTACATCAAAGGAACCGTAGCCGCCGATGGCTCTGCCGAAGATCAGCTGTACGCCAATAGGGTAGGGCAGCTCGGATTTGATCGCCTTGCCCACAACATGGGGGTCCTCAACTCTGATCAAACTCAAAAAATCAACTTCAAGGTGAAAAACATGGGACAAACGCCCATTACCTTCTCTGAAGCTACTGCCGAAATGATGCTCAACGTATCTTATGGCAAAGCGACCCTTCTCCCTGGCGAGAAAACCGAAATCTCCATCGAGATCGACGGAACTAAATTCATTACCCCAGGCGCTTTCACGCAAAGTGCTCGCATCTTGACCGACAACGAAGAAACTGGCGAAATCGGTCTCTCTATCGTCGGAAACCTGAACAAAGTATTTTCTGCCGAAGAACTCGCCAACATGCCCAACATCGAGTTTGAAAGAACTTCCTATGATGCTGGCAGCGTGATTGAAGGAGAGAAAGTAGAGGTAGCCTATGTGTTTACCAACACAGGTCAATCTGATCTTGTGATCGAGTCTGTGAAAGCCTCATGTGGTTGCACAGCCTCTTCGCCTAAAGATCTGGTTATTGCACCCGGGGCTAGCTCCGAAATCATGGCTACCTTTGATAGCCGCGGTCGCGAAGGCACACAAAACAAGTCCATCACCGTTCGCACCAACGACCCCGATCAGTCCACCATTATTCTCCGTCTGATGGTAGAAGTGGAGCGCGATCCTTTCCATGTTGGTAGCAGCACCCCTGCCGCCGGCGGACAATAAGCGCGATTGTTGAAAACAATCTGAAATAAATATCAAGGAGGCCGTAACTTTGTGCGGCCTCCTTCGTCTTAACTAGGCTGAAGCGATTTAGCGTGTTCTTTGAAGGAAATTAAGCTGGAAAAATAATCGTGCATTCGGTTCTGCTGAATGTTTCTGATACTTTTTCATGTTTGATTCCCCCAAGGTTCTCGGTCTAAGTTTTCACGTTTTCTGATTTGCTTGCGGGTTGTTGCAAGCAGCGCAGAAGATGAAATGGGGACGACATGGTATCGACGGGCTTGATGGGATCAAGTGTAAGCATGCAGTGGGTTGCAATGGAACCACTCTAATCCTCTGTTGTGACTTTTTAACTGGCGAAAACAACTACGCTCTCGCAGCCTAATTAGATTAGGATGCTAGATGTCCTCGGTGCGGAATCTATTTGCCGGCCGCATAAATGAGGGCACGGAACCAGGCATTTTGCTGGGTCTGCTCACCGCGACAGACTCCTATAGACTAGCGGTACCCTCATCAGGTAATGCTCTGTCACGTGAGTGATCTGATGAAAATAATACGTGAATAAGCATGTAGAAAGCTCGATTGCCGCTGGTTCCGGACGCGGGTTCGACTCCCGCCGTCTCCACAATTGAAAAAAACGCCCTGTGCAATCTGCACAGGGCGTTTTTGTTTCTTGGATGGTCATCTGGGGGGAGGAAATTTCACCACAGATTGCCACAGAGAAGAATCTGAGAAAATCTGGGGGG
>JANQTF010000213.1 GCA_030731845.1 Bacteroidia bacterium
GTGGAGGGGTAGTTCGGAATCATATTCCCTATCTCCCATGACGTCGCCCATGGTGAAGCTGCCGCCCGGGATGGAGATCATGGTGGGGGGGAGGAAAGGCTCTTCTGTGCTACAAAGCTCCTGCTGCTGCCCGCGGTAGAAGGCCAGCTTATCCGCCCCCCGCTGCTCCAGGATCCGGATCAGGCTGTCCAGGGTGTTGCAGCGCTCCAGCTTGATGGCTTCGTCGAGGAGGGGGTAGAGGTCGGCGGGCTCAGTCACAGCAGGACCATCCTCTGCCACGCTCATCATGATATGGATGGGCCGCCCAATGATCAGGGTCTGAATCGTCACGGTGCTGTCCTTGCGCTCGGCGCCTCCGCCCAGCAGCATCAGGGCCACGGTCTCGTCCCAGCGATCTTCCGGGTAAATCTCCATGGAAAAAGCGCCGTCGGCATCGGTGGTGGCATTGCCATCCCAGTAGCCAACCACGACACCGGGAAGTGGCTTACCGCCCCGATCCGTCACGGTCCCGGAGATCGCAAGCCTTGTGTTCAGGTCATCCATGAGCTGATCCGCGCGATTGCGAAGCTCCTCGTGGCGGGCAGGGTACAGCTCCCGCAAGCCCGATCTCCTCAGGAGTGCGTCTGCCTGTTTCAACTCGAGGTATTGATTCAGGGCATCGGCCAAGCGCTGCTGCACGCGGCCTAGCAGGGCTTCGATCTGCTCCAATACTTTTCCCGCCAAAGTGGTGTCCACCGGAACCGCTGCCAGCAGGGTCTCCAGGTTCACCACCATGCCCGCCTGTCTCAGGCTGTCAAAATATCCACCATCATACCCCACAATCCGGTCATAGCAGCCCTGCGCCGAGTCCATCAGATTCGCTGCTGCCTGCTCATTCTGCTGGGCCGCACTGAGGTAGTAGTTAGACAGGCCCCGCAGGTGCTGACTGTGCAGGTAGAAAGGGGCATTGCCCGGGACCTGCATCCGGAAAATCGTATCACCGCCGATGTTGAGATCTCGCAGATCGGTCATCAGGTCGGCGGAATCGGCCAGGAAGAAGTTGAAGGCTTTGACCTTGTAGTTGTAGAGGATGGCGAAGAGGGCGGAGTCTATGGAGCGATCAGGTCTGACAAGGCCATTGATGGAATCCAGTTGATTCGAAGCGGGGTCATTGGCGCGATAGGTAGCGGCAAGCGCCAGCAAGTCCACTGCTCGCCTCAGCGAATCTTCCTGATTCTCCCACATCGACCAGCTTTCCAGACTGTCTCTGGACATAGAAATCCTGATGGCTTCATTGGTAAGGATGGTAGCAGAATCCGCCTGTGTGATGGTCTCATGGAGCGGGTGTGATGACTCTCCCAGTCGTTCGGATTGATTGAATGAAATGCCATACACGATTCCGATGGTTGAGACCAACACCAGCAGGATGGCCAACATCGACTCCCGTGTCCACCAGCGAATCGGCTGTGGAAGCTCCGGGGCCTCCAGCCAGGCCTTGAGGCTGGTTCGGGCCTCTTCGGAAAAACCTGTGCCTTCAGTCTGTTCCCGGACGATAAACTCCAGCTCGGCTTCCTGCTCCATGGGCAGGATGCCCACGGCTTGTAGCTCCCGGATCTGCTGCTTGTGCGCTGGTAGCGCGGGGTCCAGCGCAAATCGTTGCACGGCCATCGTCGCCGTCCATTCTACCTCGGCAAAGCCTCCGGCAACCTGCTCCTTGACCGCTTGCAGCTCCTCAATCATCGTTTGCCGGGCGATCACAGTGTCTTCCGCTCCGAGCGCTCGCAACAAGTCGATGCGCAGTCCATTGTGGGGCTGATTGCTGGCCAGCCAGGGGATGCGACTCAGTCGCAGCAACCGGTCATGGGTCACATCGATGCCCAGCGCCCGCCCGATGGCAACGGTCAGTGACCAATCTGGATTGGCGGTGACAGCCAGCCCGCAGAGCCAGCGATACAAGTCCGGATCGTCCTGTAGCCAAGATTGAAGGCCTTCGAGGGTATCGAGCTGCTCGTATTGGACGCTGACCTCGGGATACTGCCTTTTGGCCTCCCGAAACGCCAGCGAAACATCGCCCGCGGTGTATTCTTCGATTCTGTCCAGAGCTTCTACGCCATCCAGGATTCCCTGGCTATTGACAGGATACAGCAGAAAATGCTCATGAAGCAAGGCTTCCTGCCAGCCCCAGTCAGATGCAGGCCGGGTCGTGAGAATCAGTCTGCGCTCCCAGGCCAGCAAGGTGGAAAGCCGCCGCTGAATGAGCATGGGCTCGGGCGTCATGCCACGGTTTTGAAGTCCGGCGGCATCACCCAGGATGATGAGCCTGTGGGCCGGATGGTTTCGCTTCCATTGGCCCAGGTCTGTGGCTTCTCCATTAGACTCCCAGACCTGCTCGAAGCTGCCGTCGTGCCAGAGCACAGTAACAGGCGCATCCTGCTCCTGAAGAAAGCTGACCAAGCGCTGTAACAATCGATCTTGCTGATGACGTTCTTCGTGCCACTCGATCAGCACCAGATAGGCGGTGGGACGACTCAGGTTGCGGTCATGCCAGCTCGGAAATCCGCCTGCCTTGACTGTGGCCGCGACAGATTTTTTACTGTCAAATTCTGTTCGGGATCCATCTTCGCGTCGTCTCAGCACATCTGCGATTCTGAAAAACAGCGGCGGCACCTGAATCTGATCCCGATGATCCCGATACGGAATAGAGTAGGGATCGCGATCCTGAACCGGATACTGTTCATTCAGTTCGGCCAGAGATTTTTCCACCACTACTTCTTCTTTGCGAAACTGCCGGGACCAGCGTCGATACAACCAGGGCAAGGCCACCAGCGGCAACAAAATCAGCCACCAGTACCAGAAATTGAGGCGGTGGCTGATCGGCGGTTCAAGCTCTTTCAGCGGCAGCAGGGAGAGAAATGGTTTGTCTTTCCCGAGGGAATAGTTGAGGACAACTTCTGTGAGACAAAACTCCCCTCGTTTCACCTGGAGTCGCACGGTCGTCTGGCTGGCAGATTCCGAAAGCTGATGAGATACACTGGCTCCTCGAAGGGTATCGCCATTGCTGAAGATCCAGATTGCGCTGTCGCCCAGGGCTAGTTTTCTGAGTTCGAAGGCCTGAAGGCTGCCTTGCACCATGCTTCCTCCCTCTGCAGGAGAAATATCTGCTCGGTTTACAACGGGCGGTTCGTCACAGATAATGGAAACGGTGGTGGTCGCCTCTCCCGGAGCAAAGCGAGTGGTGTCTGGTTCGACTACCCTCAGCCTGATGATTTTCTTGCCTGTGCTGTCAGGAAGCCATTCCAGCTGTTGGTCGGTGCTGGAGTAAAGGACCTGTTTGGTCGTTGGGTCGAGTACTTCCCAGATAAATTTGCCGGAATCACCTGGTTGCTGAATGGTCTGATTTGTGAAGGTCAAGGTGTCGGACACAGAATAACTCAATCCTTTGAGCTGTTCTACTTTCACCGGAACGGCGACTTCCGGCTCAGGCCTGCGCCCAAACCACAGAGCCAGGATTAGGATCGTGATCAAGACCAATCCGGTCGAAAGCAGCAGGATTTTGTTTCGCTTCCAAAAAGAATCAGGCGGAATGAATTCCGGGAGGGCTTCTTCTTCACATTCTGCCAGAAACGCTTCAAAAATCTCATAGAAGCGTGCTTGCTGCTTGTCGTTCTGCGCGATGAAGGGCGCGATGAGGTATTTGAGTTCGTCCAGCCGCCCGACATACTCGCTGGCTTTGGCATCGAGGAGCTGCAGCAGCCGGAATTTCCGGGCTGTGTCCATGGCAAAGCCTGCCGCCTCGAGGCGGGCAAAGAGCCATTCGAATGGCAGGGCGATATGT
>JANQTF010000214.1:0-1798 GCA_030731845.1 Bacteroidia bacterium
GATTTATGGGATCCAGGCTGCATCATTGCGCTATTTTTCCAAACCCTGTACTCAACTTTTGCAGCAGGAAGCTGCTCTTTTGGTCGGCATGCTCAAGGCTCCAAGTCGATATCATCCAGTAAAAAATCCAGACCAGGCCAAAGCGAGAAGAAATACCGTATTCGCCCAGATGGAAGGTTTTGGAGCCGTGGAAAAGAGGGCTATCGACTCTCTTTCACGGCTTCCAATTGAGTTGAAATACAACAAAAAAACCCATCATGATGGGCTGGCTCCTCATTTTAGGGAGCACCTGAGAGCCGACCTCGCCATATGGTGTCGGCAGTATGGAGAGGCTTATGGAAAAAAGGTGGATCTGTATCGGTCGGGCTTAAGAATTACGACCAGTATTCACAGCAGAATGCAGCACTATGCAGAAGCTGCATTGAAAGGTCAAATGAAAATTCTTCAGGGAAAATTTGACCGTCATTGGGAAGGGTTCAATAAATTCAAAGCGTCAAAAGGCTATGTAGATGAGCTCATCTCGAGAACCGATCAGGTAGAAGCATTTCGTCGAGATAGCCTGACGGAAGACTCTATCCGGATTCTACTTCAAGCAATCCCTGCCACTCCCGGATTTTCCTGGTCAGAATCTGAAGAGGCAATATCGTTGCTGGATTCCATTATTCTGGAAGCTTTTACACTACAGGCAGGGATGATTGCAATGGACCCTACCAATGGCCACATCAGAGCCTGGGTAGGTGGGATTGACCATCGTTATTCTGCATTTGACCAAGTATTGGCTGCTCGCCAGACAGGCTCTGTGTTTAAGCCATTATTGTATGTTTCGGCGCTGGAAAAAGGCGAGGATCCCTGTATGTACATATCAAATGAGAGAGAGACCTATGAAGATTTTCAGGATTGGACCCCCCGCAATTCAGATAACTTTTACGGTGGTCAGTATTCTATGGAAGGAGCGCTCACACACTCCGTGAACGTAGTCTCGGCACGCCTAATCATGAAAATAGGGATAGATCCAGTCCTGGAGACGGCCAAAAAGCTTGGCATAAGGCGGGGGCTTCCCCATTATCCGGCAATCGCTTTGGGAGCAGCTGACATTCCACTCAAAGAGGTGGTCTCAGCCTACGCAACCCTCGCCAATGGAGGGAAGTATATAGAACCAAAGTATATCGTAAGGATTGAAGATCGCGAGGGGAAAATACTCGCAGATTATTCTGCCCTGGATCCTGGCACGAGGGTCGTAAGAGAAGAATCCGCAACTATGCTGACAGAAATGCTTGAAGGCGTAGTAAACAAAGGTACTGGTAGAGCTCTAAGATCGCGTCACAAACTCAAAATGGATCTGGCAGGAAAAACGGGGACAACCCAAAACCAACGCGACGGTTGGTTTGTGGCTTATAACCCCGCATTGGTCGTTGGCGCCAGAGTGGGTGGAAACGATCCGCGAATCCATTGGCGAAGTCTGAGCCAGGGTCAGGGTGCGACAACCGCACTCCCAATCGTAGGATATTTTCTGCAGGCGACGACAGATGATCCTGATTTCGCCTACCTGGAAAGCGTCAGGTTCCCCCCTCTTTCAGAAGAGGCAAAAGAGAGATTGGACTGCGCAGATTTTACCTTTCCGATGGGAATGTCCGAATTTAAGCTTTGGTGGCGTGCCAGATCATCTGCAGACAGCCTTCTCCGTCTTGGGCTACCAGTGCCGGATAGCATCAGGATCCTTCTTCAAAATGACTGGGTAGATTAGTCTCTGCGATAAGCCGAAGGCCTTTTAAGGTGAGGGAGCGGTCGATCAACAGGA
>JANQTF010000214.1:1808-3813 GCA_030731845.1 Bacteroidia bacterium
ATCACTTCGTAAGGGAGGGATCACTTCAGAAAGTCCGCCAGTCGCTATGGCAGGTAAATCCGGGTTTCCTTTTTCTTCTCTGATACTTCGAATCAATTCACGAACCAGACCTACATAGCCCCTTAAGATTCCCGCCTGCAGTGCATGCTCTGTTCCTTTTCCAATGGCAGATTCAGGCCAGATCAGTGGGACCTCCGGCAATTGGGCTGTGTTCATGAACAAAGATTTCATAGCAGTCTGGAGTCCCGGTGCGATGGCTACGCCTTCTATTTCGCCTCTATCATTGATTGTAGTTACGGTAAGCGCCGTCCCAAAATCCACAACAATGCATCCTGCTCTCAGGATATCAAATGCAGCAATGCTATTGGCTACGAGATCTGATCCAATTTCATCAGGATTATGAACCTTCACAGGCAGTTTTCGGAAAAGCTCCGGCCCCAGGACCAGTAGTTTTTTTTCAAATTCATCTGTGAGCTGCCTGATCACAGCAGGAGTAACCCCCGGTACGACACTACTCAACACAGCTACGGAAACTTGGTCGGAAGTGAGAGCAATGGAAGTCAATTCAATACTCAATCGCTCGCCCAAGCTTGCATATTCACCTGTAGAATGACGAAAGAGGTGGACACACTCTTTTCCTTGAAAAAAACCAAGAACGATGTCAGTGTTGCCGATGTCAATTACAAGTACCATGAGAAGAGGGATTCTGAAGGCTGAAGCCAATTATCTTCTTCCTCTTAAACCGCTGACCCTTTTAGCCATTTTTCCACCGCCTCCCATGTTGTTCATCTTCTTCATCACCTTTTTCATACCATCAAACTGCTTGATCAGGTCATTGACTTCTCTCACTGTACGGCCTGCTCCTTTCGCAATACGCTTTTTCCTTCCTCCATCAATGATCTTGGGACGGGCACGCTCATCTTTTGTCATCGATTTAATGATCGCTTCAATATGCTTAAAAGCATCATTATCGATGTCTACGTCTTTAACCATTTTCCCCATACCCGGGATCATCCCAATCAGATCCTTGATATTTCCCATCTTCTTGATGGCTTGAATCTGAGACAGAAAATCGTCGAAATCCAGCTCATTTTTGCGGATTTTCCGCTGAAGCCGCTCAGCTTCCTTTTGATCAAACTGTTGTTGAGCTTTTTCAACAAGGGTGAGCACATCTCCCATTCCCAGAATTCTGGAGGCCATCCTTTCAGGATAAAAAAGCTCCAGATCTTCTGGTTTCTCTCCCGAACTAATGAACTTGATCGGCTTATCTACTACCGAACGAATGGAAATAGCTGCTCCACCACGTGTATCACCGTCAAGCTTGGTGAGTACGACCCCGTCGAAATTCAGCTTTTCATTGAATGCTTTGGCTGTATTGACCGCATCCTGACCTGTCATCGCATCTACGACGAAAAGCGTCTCTGAAGGGTTCAGCATTTCCTTCAAAGAAGCAATCTCCGTCATCATAACTTCATCTACAGCCAGACGGCCTGCAGTATCCACGATGACTACGTCTTTTGCATTCTTTTTGGCGTATTGAACACCAGCCTGAGCAATTGATACCGGATCCTTTGTATCGAGTTCCTTATAGATCTCAACACCTACCTGATCGGCTAATACCGTAAGCTGATCAATTGCAGCGGGTCTATAGACATCACAGGCAACCACGAGTGGATTCTTCCCCTGAGACTTGAGATGATTGGCCAACTTTCCCGTGAAGGTAGTTTTACCTGATCCCTGAAGACCAGCTATCAGAATCACGCTGGGGGGAGTCTTGGAAATCGTGATCCCCTCATTGGTGCCCCCCATTAATTTTGTCAGCTCCTCGTGAACAATCTTGATCAGAAACTGTCCAGGCTCTACCTGAATAAGGATTTCTTTCCCAAGTGCCTCAGTCTTTACCGTGTTTGTAAAATCTTTGGCAACCTTATAGTTTACATCCGCGTCAATGAGGGCCCTTCGGATTTCCTTGAGGGTCTCAGCGACATTGATCTCGGTAATCTTG
>JANQTF010000215.1:0-3310 GCA_030731845.1 Bacteroidia bacterium
ACCGATTCGATATTCAAAACAAGAGACTACCTTGGGAAAGATGGTCTCTTTTTTTGGTGGGGGGCATAGCCGTCCGCCCCCCTTGCAATCACAGCCATCTTTTTCGTTCTTGATCAAAACATATCGCCAAAGTGAGTTCTGAAATCAAAGTTTATATCGTCGATGATGAGCAACGAGCGATTACGTCCTTGCGGGAGATCCTGACCTCTTTTTTTGATGATGTCGAGGTGCTGGGATTTTCTACCCAGGTAGATCAGGCCTATGAGGAAATCACTGCGCTCAAGCCACAACTGGTATTTCTCGACATTGAGATGGGACAGGAGAGTGGGTTTCACCTGCTGGAGCGCTTTGGGCAAGTGTGGTTTCATGTGGTCTTTGTGACCGCATTTGAGGAATTTGCCTTGAAGGCCATTAAATTCTCAGCGCTGGATTACCTCATCAAACCTGCCAGCGTAGAGGACCTGAAAGCAGTGTTTCGGAAGGTCCAGCAGACCTCCGCGAAGGAGGAAGAATTAAAGGTCAAATATCTGTTCAGCAACTTTCTCACCAAGGACAAAAGCGAGCATCGCATCACCCTACCAGTGGCCGAAGGCTATGAGTTTATCCAGGTGGATGACATCTACTACATCAAAGCCGATGGCAGTTATGCCCATTTCATCATGAAATCGGGCAACAGGATCACAAGTTCTAAAAACCTCAAGTTTTTTGAAGGTATCCTGGAGGACTATGGATTCTATCGAGTTCATAATTCGACCCTGATCAACCTGAAATACATCAAGCGAATCACCAAAAAAGCTGGCGGACAGGTGATCATGATGGATGGAGAAGAATTGGGGATCTCCAAAAGCCGTAAAGACGAATTTCTTCAACTCCTGGCACTGAAGTGACAAAGTCGTGTAGGGGAGTGATGAGCTCAAACCAGTCAATCACAGTTTGCTGAATTAGTTTTGCCCAAAATTTTCGAATTTCCCTTCATGGACAAATTGGGAACCTATATCTCCTGGCGCGAGCCTGCTTATCGATCTGGCATTCGAATTCTCCTCCTTCAAAGTCTGCTTGTGCTCTCATTGGTAACTGTAGCCCAGCCACAACAACGGTTAGACAGCTTACTCCAGGTTGCAGAGCAGGAACAGGATCCTCAGCTCAAAGCTCAGAAACAGCTGGCATACCTGTATAGTCTGATGTCTTATCATCCAGATTCGGCGCTCATGCTCATAGATAAACTGATCGCAGAATATGATGCGGAGCAGTTTGAGTTTGGGCTTGCTCGGGCCCTCTCTATGAAATCGTGGCTCATCACTTTCCAACTGGAATATGAACAGGCCCATATGCTGGCCCATCAGGCATTGGAGATGCAGCAGAAAGATGGAAGGGATTCCGCTGGCATTGCCCTGACACTCAACAGGATTGGGATTGTTAATCTCCACTTCGAGCGAATCGAAGAAGCAGAAGACTACATGACTCAGGCCCTGGAATACTTTACGCTGTTAGAGGACACCGTTTATATCGATATGTGTCTCAACAATCTGGGGATCGTGGCCTTGCAGAAAAAGGACTATCAGGTCGCTATCCGTAACTATAAGCAGTCTCTGGCCATTCGACTGAATCGCAAAATGTGGCATTGGGCAGCCTTCGCCTATTACAACATTGGGTCTTTGTATACGGAGCAGGCGAAAGTTGACAGCGCGCAGCACTATCTGGACTTGTCTGTGAATACATTTCTGACCAAAACGCTCGCAAAACGTATCCCCCCAATGGTCTATCTGGGGCTGGCAGAGTTAGCATATGCGAAGAAAAACTGGGGTGATGCCTTGAAGTATGCTGAAATCAGCCTGGATTCAGCGACCTATCTCAAGCGAAAGGAGAGCGACCTGGCTGCCAAAGAGTTTATTCCGGGAGTCCATTACCAGATACAGGACTATCAACGAGCGTACGAGACGCTGCTGGAGTTTCAGGCAGAAAAGTCCTTACGGGACAGCCTCAACAACGAAGCAGAAGTCTCAGAGGTAGAGGAGAAGTACCAGAATGTGCAGAAGGAAAAAGAATTGGTTGAATTGCGGGCGAACGAATTAGAGGCTGCAAATAAGATTCAGGAATTTCGCTTACTGCTCTTGAGCGTATCAATTGCAGGAGCATTGATGCTGGCTGTTTTCTTGTATTTCTTTCGGAGAAAGCGTCAGCAACAACGATGGATTGAGGCGGATTTGCAGGCCAAAATCAGTGAAATGAAACTGACGGCATTGCGATCTCAGATGAATCCCCATTTTATCTTCAACTGTATCAACACGGCTCAGAATTTTGTCCTGCGCTCACAAAAGGAAGATGCCTATGATTACCTCTCCAGGTTTGCCAAGCTGCTTCGGGTGGTGCTGGAACATTCGGATCAAACCTATATTTCGATAGAAGATGAAATCCATCACCTCCAGCTGTATATCGAACTGGAGGCGATCAGATTTGACGGGCAATTTGAGTATCGATTTGAGGTGGATGAAGCCATACAAGGAGGGATATATGAGATTCCGACGATGATCCTCCAACCTTTTGTCGAAAATGCCATTCTTCATGGCCTGATCAATCGAAGCCAGGGAGGAGGGCTCCTGACGGTGGAGGTGTTGAAGGAACATGACATTCTCCACTGTACGATAGAAGACAATGGAGTAGGTCGTGAAAAAGCTGCCGAAATCAAGCGTCAAAAGGAACGATTTTATCAAGGGACAGCCCTTCCAAATGTCAGGGAGCGATTGGCCATCATCGAAGAAGAAACCGGCTTACCATTGAATCTTACCATCACAGACCTTAGCGATGGAAACAAGGCAGCCGGGACGCGGGTAAGCCTTTCTCTACCTCTGAGATAGGAATTTTTCTTTTCTGGTCATGTTACCTGTCAAACTCAGATTGGTCATCGAAGGGCTAAAACGGGTCATTCACAAAAGGACAGAATTTGAGCGGTATTCGCGCGCTATTTTGATCTCAAATCAAATCAAATAGAAACACGATGAAAACCCTGAACTTTCTGTCTCTCACCATTTTTTGTTTTTTTCTGTCCTCGACCATTTACGCTCAGCAAACCGGGAGCTTTAATGCGACTGTGAGCTTCATGGGGCAAAACAGAACGCTCTCCTGTTTTGTGCCGACTGATTACGACTCGGCCAGCAATTATCGGCTGCTCATCGGTCTTCATGGCCTGGGGGACAATAGCTCGAATTACCGAAATGCGCTGATTAATAGCCTTGGCTGGTCAAATATGTTTGACAGTACGATCTTCATCTTCGCCAAGGAACTTCGAAAAGATCAACATGGTTGCACAGTT
>JANQTF010000215.1:3320-3781 GCA_030731845.1 Bacteroidia bacterium
GGGAGCGACCAGAACACAGATTTCTATGAGCCAGCAGGCGACGAGCAGATTATCGCCGAGTGTATTTCCTATGCGAAGCAGAATTATACCCTGGATACCACCGAGATTATCCTCCAGGGATTTTCATTGGGAGGAAGAAGTGCCCTGGCTTATGGCTTGAATCATCCAACCACGTTTAAAGGCCTGCTTTTGACAACTCCTGCCATGCAGGGCTTGCTTGATGTCAAAGACGCACCCGGAACGGGCTTAGGCTATTCCTATGGAAATGCTTCCCAGGTACCAATCTATCTCACGGTCGGCTCTACTGATGCGCTGTACACTGGTGCGATTGATGCCCTGAGTGATTCTCTGATGAAAAACGATGCAAAGCTGGAATTTGTCAGTGTGAATGGACTGGGACATAGTGTCCCGGGTAGTGCGTTCATCAGTCCCAGTCTTGAGTTTTTTGAAGATCCGGCCCA
>JANQTF010000216.1 GCA_030731845.1 Bacteroidia bacterium
AGATACAGGTATAAGTTGAGCAACCCGTTGGTGTTGGTGATCAGGCGCTTGGCTTCATCCATAGTGGCTATGTGGGTCCAAATCACCTCATGCTCATGATCTACCCCGGTTTTTCGGCCATGATATGACTGAATGGTGCTCATGGGGAGGCGCAGCTCTGTATAAAACAGGTACATGGCCTCGTCTGAAGTACCGGTAGAAACATAGTAGGGCTCCTCATGTAGCTGAAAAACAGCAGATGGATCAACTGTGAGACCTGTTTCTTCTTCGATTTCCTTCACAGCCACATCATGTGGAAGGTCGGTGCTATCCACCATGCCTGCCACGGGCTCATAGAGGAGGCCTCCGGTGCAGATGCGACGCTGCTTCACGAGTAGCGTGTATTTATCTTCGGTGGCTTCATCGATCAAAATCACCATCACCGACACCACTTCTCCCTTGAGAAAACAGATCGGGGGAATCTTGTCGCCCTCGGGGCTCGAAGCATTGAGGAGCAGCAGCGAAAAAAGCGCCTCTCCGTTGTGCCGGTAGCGGGTGTAGATTTCCTCCACGTCATGAACAGTGAGGCCATTGGCCAGGAGGTTTTTTTTCCAGAGCTTGAATTTGTGAGATTCTGTTAAGGCTTCCTTCATGGAGAGAGTCTTGGATTGATGTGGAGGAATAAAGGTAGGCAGGAATGAGCAACTGTCCATGAAAAAGGGCGATATCTCAAATGCCCAAAAAGCCGTATGTTTGCATTGAAAAAGAATGTGAATTCATGAAGCGAAAATATCTGCTGTGGGGCATCATTGGGGCAATTGCCTTATGTGTGTTGTTTGTCTATCCGCTATATCAGCGGGTGTTTTCTCCTATGGTGCACACGTCAGATGGCCACGAGGCTGAGTTTTTTGTGCCCACAGGGTCTGACTACAAAGTGGTGGGAGATCGCTTGTTGGAAAATGGTCTGATCGACGATCTGGCAGCGTTTCATTGGGTAGCCAGCAAGATGAATTACCCCAATACGGTGCGCCCAGGCCGGTTTATGCTGCAAGATGGCATGAATGCCCGCGAGCTAGTGACCCTCTTGCGCTCCGGCAAGCAGGCCCCGGTAAAGTACACCTTCGTGAAGTTCAGAACCAAAGATCAGCTTGCTGAAACCACCGCTGAGAAACTCGAGTTGTCGAAGGAAGATCTGCTCGAACTTCTCAATGATCGGGAATTCCTCAACCGATATAATGGCCTTACACCAGAGACGGTATTGGCTGTGTTTATTCCCAATACCTATGAGTTTTACTGGAATGTCACCCCAGAAGATTTTTTCGCCAAAATATTTGAATACTATAAGCGATTCTGGAACGACGAGCGCAACGCCAAGCGCGAAAACCTGCGCCTCTCCCGGCTTGAGGTGATGGCTCTTGCCTCCATTGTAGAAGAAGAAACCAACAAAAACGATGAAAAGGCACGGGTGGCAGGTGTATATCTCAATCGGGTGAGGAAAGGATGGCCGCTCGAAGCCGATCCGACTGTGAAATATGCGGTAGGTGATTTTACGCTTCGGCGCATTCTCTACGAGCATCTTCAGATTGACTCCCCCTACAATACCTACCTCTACGCGGGCATTCCTCCCGGCCCGATCTGCACGCCTTCTGTGCCTTCGATTGAGGCCGTGCTCAATGGCGAAAAACATGACTACATGTTCTTCTGTGCCAAAACCGATGGCTCGGGATACCATCATTTCTCCCGCACTTTATCAGAGCATAATGCCTATGCGGCGGAATATCACCGTATGCTGAACCAGCAAAAAATTCGCTAACCTGCTGACTGGCACGGCATTTGTTTATTTGTGAATGTCTGACTTTTTGAACATCTTGATGATCTGTCGGGGATTTATTCTCTAAGGCAGGCAATTTTCTTACCTTTTATATTGCGCTATTTCCGTGCGAAAGCCACCAAAATCCCTCCCAGGGCGGATTTTAGTGGCTTTTTTTGTTGTTTTTTATACTGGGTTCTTACCCTTATTCTGTAAATGGTTTTCCATTCGTGTTCGCAATCCGTCCGTTCATGCTGCCGGAAAAGCAGTTCAGCCATCTTGAGAGTGCTGGTATTTCGGTGTTGATTATACTTGTATCGAAAGGGCGATAATCCTGGATTACAAGAGCAAGGGCTAGGGTAGAATCTTCACCATTGGTGAGTCGATTCCCCTAGTTTTTTTTTGCCCCGCTTTTGGCGTTGCGGTTGTAGCGCATCTTGGGCAGCACAGTTGCCCCGCGGAGCAATGATTCATAAGACACATTTTTAGAGACTATCGGTAATGCGCAATTGTGTTTCAATATGCGTAATTCCGGTTTTTCTCTGCTCGGGCGAAGATGTTGAGTAGATGCTGAAATCCTGCTTTTGATAAACGATTCGTGCCATAGAATGAACCGATCCAGTAGATTTGAGGTCCACTCGCGCAGATTCGAAAAAAAAATCGGCATGCTTTATGCAAGTTTGAAGAGCAACAGGACGGTAATCCTGGAATTTCAAGAGCAAGGGCCAGGGTAGAATCTTCACCATCGGTGAGTTGATTCCCCTGGTTTTTTTTGTTTCTCCCCTCGTTCTTCCCCATTAGCTATCAGCCTTCTTTGGCAAATCCCCCGATTTTGCGCTAATTGAGCCGCTTCCTATCCATTCCGTAATTTATGATAAAGCAGAAGGGTTGGTCCTGGATCTTGATCCTGGGGGCCTTCTATCTGGGCCTGGGCCTACTTACCATCGAGGTGGTACTCACGGTCACTGATACGAGAACACGCTATGACGGCGTGGAGCTCGATGCCGAGTTTGAGGGTAACGACTGGGTTACCTGGGAAGACACAGACAAAGGTGTGGTGGCTGCCCGTGTGCATCCGCTTCCGGGCTACAAACCTACCGACAAAGGGAGTGTGAAGGAAGGCGACCGGATCGTGAAGCTCGATTACGCCAAGGTGGTCAAGGCAGAGGCCGTTGAGAAAATCACCTCCTCCTCTCCACCCTCCGAAGTGATCGTGGTAGATCTTCAACGAGAAGACCCCATTTCCTTTTATTTGGAGGAAGTGAGTGGCTTGATCCAAAATGGATTTCGGCTCACCTTTTCCTTTAATGAAGTAGTAGCCTATTGGCATATCATCGGTTGGCTCGTAGGTATCGGGAGTTTTGTGGCATTTGTGATGTTGGCCATTCTTGTGCCTGTGATTCGGAGCCAAAAAGGCCCCGCTGTGCCGCTGCTTGGGGTAGTGATCAGCGCCTTGCTGTTTTTTCTCCTGCAATTGGTGCGGCATCTCTATCTCATCATTGAGAGCAACCTCAAGTTCACTGGTTTTGAAAAAGCCTTCATCCTGAGCTACACCTTTCTGCTCGTCAGTTATTCGCTGTTCTATTTCATTTTTAGAAGCGACCTGAAAAAATGGTTTTTCTTCCTGCCGAGCCTGCTTGTAGGTGGATTCCTTTTGTATGAAATCGTTGACATTCTCTATCTCAGCAAAGATCTCAAGTATTTTCATCTGATGATCGAGAAGGCAGCCGCCTGCTACTTTATGCTGCACCTCGCCGGGGCCATTTTGCTTTATCTGGCTGATTCCAGTCAGCAACGTAATAAGCGCTCCTATTGGTGGATTTTGGCTACCGGATGCATTGCCGCCGTAGTACTCTTACTCTACGCCTTGCCTAACAAGATGCTTCCTTTTAGCGTGGAGCATCTTTTCTTCGTTCAAATCCTTCTGCTGTTTTTTCCGCTGATCAATGCTACCTATCTCCAGCTACAATTTGGCAAGGTAAGCCTTGTGGTGACACAGACCATCCAGTATTTGGTGGCCATTGTGGTAAGTGTGGTGTTGTATTTGGTGGTGGTCCAACTATTTGATTACCTGAATACCAGCATTCGTTATCGGCGAATCCTGGAGTTCATCACGTTCATCTTTGGGGTAATCGGGTTGCGCTTGCTCTATGAGTCGAATGAAGGAAAGCTTCGCAAATACTTCGTGACGAGCCAGCAGGAGAAGGCCAGCGTGTTTCGCAATTTCATCGCCCAGATTCCTCAATACACCAGTGCCAGGCTGCTGCGCAAAGATATCCTGTTTCAAGTGAGGCAATACTTCCAGACCGAGTTGGTCGATTTTTGGTGGGGAGGTGATGTCGAAGACAAAACCTATGGCCACGACCTGCAAATGGCCCAGGTGTATGAATCTTTGCAGAGCAATAACTCCAATTGGGGGAAAACCAAAGAAATCGCGAGCCTGCGCCTCGAAGATGAGCTCGAAGTCTTTCTTCTCGACCAGCAATATCATCTCATATTTCGGGTGTCGGTAGATGAATACAACCACGGCCTGCTCCTGCTCGGGCGAAAAAAGCGTGGCGTATATAACCTTGCAGACATTGAGTTGATGTCTCAGCTGATCCAGCAGACACAACTCACCCTCAATGTGCTACAACTTGTCACCAGGGAAAAGGAGCTCATTCAGCAGACCTACGAAGCCAACCTCACCGCCCTGCGTTCGCAAATCAATCCTCACTTCCTCTTCAATACCCTCAACTCTATTGGCGAATTGGTGCACGAATCGGCTGAGATGGCTGAAGCTGCGGTAGAAAAACTGGCCTTTATCTTTCGATATACACTCAATAAATCCAGCCAGAATTTTGTGCCCCTCAGCGAAGAAATGAAGCTGATCACGACCTATCTGGAGTTGGAAAAAATTCGCTTTGGCGATCGCCTCGAAACGCAGATCCTCATTCACCCAGAAGTGAAAGACATTCCTATTCCAGCATTCATCCTTCAGACCCTCGTAGAGAATTGTATCAAGCATGGCATCGCCAAAATTCTACACAATGGCTTTGTGTCGATTGAGGCAAGAAGAGAAGGTGATACCCTCGTGTGTGATGTCTTTGATAATGGTCCGGGCATCGATCTCACTCGGATCTATCGAAGCACTGGCTTGAGCAATTCCATCTCGAGAATGGAAAATCTCTATGATCAGAAAAATCTTTTATACTTCGAAAATACAGGAGACGGAACCCTCGTGAGAATGAAAGTGCCTATTAAAGACGCCTCTTTCATGATGTCTGAGGAATAGGCACGGGATTTGCGTCTTTGGTATCGGAGGCTCGACGAAATATTTATCAACCCGTAAGGTATCGTCTGCTTTCCACTACCTAGTATTTTCTTTTCTGGCTAATTTGACGGAATACGAACCACACTTATTCGAAAGACATGTCTCAAAAGCTCAAGGTCCTCATTGCTGATGATGAATTGCCCGCCCGCAATAAAATGAACCGTCTCCTCAAGAAGTTTGAAGAGGAGGTAGAGCTCATTTATTCAGCAGAAAATGGTTTCGATGCCCTCGAACACATCCATAGCCTCAAGCCCGATTTGGTGTTTCTGGATATCGAAATGCCAGGACTCAATGGACTGGAAGTGGCTGAAGGAATTGATCTCGACGAAATGCCCGCAGTTGTGTTTGCTACAGCTTATAGCGAGCACGCCATCAAAGCATTTGAGCTTAATGCCCAGGATTATCTCCTCAAGCCATTCAACGAAGAGCGTCTCAAGGCCACCATCGACAAGGTAATAGGCAACCGTGCGGGGTCTGCCCTCGACAAAGGCAAAATCGCCGAAATCCTCAAAAGTGAGCTCGCAGAGGATATCAAAGTCCCATTTGCCAACAAGGTTCCCATTCCTACCCGTGATCGCTATAAGCTCGTCGATTACAGCGAAGTAGTCTGTATCGAGGTAGAAGAGCGCAGTGTGCGCCTCTGGACCACCGAGCGCTCGTATTTGCTCAACCACACCCTCGATACCTTTGAGCGCAAACTACCCGATGAAGAGTTTTTCCGCGTTAATCGCTCTTGCATCATCGGCCTGGCACACGTCAAAGAAATCGTGATCTGGTTTGGCAACCGATTCAAGATCATCCTCTCCAATGACAAAGAGGTGATCTCTTCCCGCGAAAAATCCAAGATCCTCAAGCAGGTTCTTAAGTTTTAGCCTCTGGCAAAACCACATACAAAACGTCCTTGCAATCATGATTGCAAGGACGTTTTGGTTGAGGGGATCACGACCTGCTCAATACAAAAATCCGGCACTTTCGGAACCGGATTTTGCAAGAAACTTACTACTACTACGGCTTGTTGTTCTTACTTCCAGGCTTGGAGAATCTTCTTCGCCTGAGCCTGATGATTGCCAGGCGCTTGAGAAATGGCGTTAAATTCAGCTTTGGCTGTGGTCTCGTCGCCGGCTTTCCAATGGGCCCATGCCAGATACCATGTGGCATGTTCGGAGTAGATATTGTTGCCCATATCCACGACTTCCTGTAGCTGTACAATGGCAAGCTGTGGGTTTTCTGCGAAGAGATAACTCAATCCGAGATACATGGTGGCGGTGAGTTGTTCGTCTGAGGATAGATCTTCGGAATGTGCGATTTCCGCCAAAGAATGTGCTGCTGCGGCATAGTCGCCCTGCTGATAGGTAGTGAGGCTTTGCTCCAGAATTTCGGTAGCAGTGGGCCCCTGACCTTTGACGGTTGTGGCAGCAAAAGGCTGGAGATATTGCTCCGACATCTGGTCATAGAGGCTTTGGCGCTGCTGCGTTACCAGCCAACTAGCTGGCAGAGCCAAAAGCAGGACCACGGCTGCCATTCGCCAAATAGGTTGCTTCCAGAGCGGCACTGAGGCAGGGGCCACCTTGGCCTTAGGAGCAGTGTTCTTCTCTGCCAGTGCAAAGGCTTCCTGACTCACGATATCTCGATATTCTTGGGCTTTTTGGCGAATGTCGGGATCTTGTCCCAATCCCATTTCCAGCGATTCCAGCACATCGATCCACTCGGGCTCCCTCTCGAGGGTCGTTTCTACTTCGGTAGATTCGTGGTCGCTGAGCTTGCCTTCGAGGTAGTCAAGCAGAATTTCAAGAGTGAGAGAAGATGCTTTTTCGGAAGTTTGGAGATCTTTCATGTTCAGGAAACTTGTAAATAATCAGAAAATTCGCCCCCGAGGCCGTCCTTGAGTTTGCGGATGGCGCGTTCGCGGAGACCACGTACCTGGTTGAAGGACCAGCCAGTTTCGTCCATGATTTCCCGATAACTTTTGTCGTCATAGTAAATCATTCGGACAACGGATTGCTCCTTGTCAGTAAGACAGTTGTCCATCGCCGATTGCAGGTGACCCGTGTCCATCTGAAAATCAGTCTTGCGCTCTGCCCAATCCACCTCCTCGGTGAGGGTTTTGCGATACTGATCCCTGACGATCCCTTTGCGATTGTCGTCCCGCAGCAGGTTCATGGTCACCATGCACAGCCATGCACGGGCATTTTTCACCTCCGAATGTTCAAGTTTTTCCACGAGCTTCAGGTAGAGCCTACCTATAAAGTCGCGCACATCGTCCTGATCCTTGAGAAATCGCATGGACATCCCAACAATCAAGTCTTTGTACCTATCCAGCAACACTGAGATCACCTGGAGATCAGTGGTGGACTGGTAGTGGTGTAGCAAGCCATCATCCGGGAGGGCCTGGAGGTCCAAGATCTCCTGACTCCGGGTGCGGCCAATAAAATCGATCATGACAGAAAGCAACAAAATTCGCTTGTTAGGTGTGAAAGTTAGGATATCCAGTCCTACATCTTTCCGCATGGGTCGAGTTTGTGAACCTGGGTGTGTTACGATCCTTGTACCAGTTTCAGGGGTAAGACGCTATGGGTGCACGCATTACATTTTACCTCAAAACTTTTTTGGCAGGATCTCTGCCAGCTGTCACATTCTCTGCGAATGAAAGATACAAATTTCGCAGCTTTCTTTCTGCGAAGCGCCCCCAAACCGCAGAGGTTGGAAAATCTGGAAGAAAAAAAAATCCCGCTGTGGTCTTACATCAAGACCAACAGCGGGATTTTTGCCAAGCATTCCTAATATTACCAGGCCCAGCTCAGACCCAGTTGCACGACTCGTGGCAGAGGGTAGGTACCCATATCCACGCCGATGCCAAGAAAGGGGTCGCCTCCCTGCGCCTGCATTCCTGGATCAGCACCACTGTAGCTCGTCAGGACAAAGAGGTTTCTCCCCGTCAGGGAAATGGCTGGAATGTAGGGCCGGGCAGCAATTCCGCTGTTGCTTTCCCACTTCAATACCAAAGAGGACAGCCGCAGATGAGCGCCTGACTCTACGAGCCTGTCTGTGATCCTGGTTTCTGGAGTTTGGCTTGGACGCGGAACAGTGGCCGAGGTGTTGCTTTCCGTCCAGAAATCGCTTGCCAGCGCCAGGGCATTGAATTCGCCTGTGAGGGCATCGCGCCCTGCGAGGAGCTGATAGTTGAGCACATCGTAGCCCCAGGCACCTGAGAAATCGCCTTCCAGACTCCAGTCTTCATAGGAGATGTCTATGCTGGCTCCGCCAAATGCTCGCGGCAGCGTGCGACCAATGACACTGCGATCTGCCTCGGTGATGCTGCCATCGCCATTGAGATCCCGGAGGCGAAGGTCGCCCGCTTGCTTACCGGGCTCCGCCGAAAAATCATCTCCTTGCTGATAGAGCCCATCAGCCTGATATCCATACAAAAGTCCGGGTGATTGCCCCACCTCCACATAGCTCCACGGCAGGTGATCCAGCAGATGGAGAGAGGTTCTTGCGCCTGGAAGGGCTGTGACCATGTTGCCTTGCTGGGCAAATGTCAGGGAAGTGCTTACTGCCAGCCGACCATAAGTCCGGTAGGAAAGCGTGGCTTCCCAGCCTTGGTTTTGAATAGCGCCCCCTTGAAGCACATAGGTATTTCCCGTCTCGCCTTCTATTCCTGGCCAGTAGGGGTTCTGATTCGTGTTTCGATATAAATTTACCGCGAAATCAACCTTGTTGAAGAGTCTGGTTGAGAGGAAAATGTTGTTCATCAGGGTATGTCCCCACGACAGCGAATCTGACCAGATGAGCGGGGAGAGTTGCCGGGTGGAGGTAGATGCTGCGAATGCCGGAACATAGCGTTGTACCGCAACCTCATAAGGGCTGCGGCCCAGGGCGTTGCCTGTGATCCCAGAGCTGAAGCCGACGTTGAGCCTGGTAAGCCAATTCAGGTGATCCAGCCCGGGTAGTTCCGTGAGTTTTGCAACTGCTTCTACCGCAGGAAAAGATTTCCAGGATTTCCCAAATGGCGTAAACTGCGCCAGCGATTGGCGATAGGTAAGAGAGAGCAGGTTCTTATAGTCATACTTGAGCCTGACACCGCCCTCGCTGTGCCATTGAGAAGGAGTCCAGTTCCAGTTATTCGTAGCGAGAATATTTCCAAACGCCTCTTCTGCAGACCATCTTGATTCATAGCGTGAATCAAGCGAGAGCCAATCCTGGCTGAAAAACAGCCGGATCGCAATCTGATGCTGTCCCAGATTTTTCGCCCAGTTTGCATACTCAGCATGAGAGAATCCGGTATGCTGGTGAGAAAACTGCTGATCTCTGAATACCTGCTGATCCAGGCTCCCGATGCCTGCGCTGACCAGTTGAGAGAGCTGCTGGGTCTGGTATCGACCTGCGAGGGTGCTGTGGAAGGTCCAATGGTTGCCGATCGAGAGATCACCTGCTACTTGTCCATTCCATAAGGTGGATTGAAGCTCAGGAAAAGTAGAAAAGGGGATGGATTGACTGCTGCCGATAGGGGGCAGCATCCATGCCAGAGAAATCGGGCTCCATGCCAGCCGCGCAGAATCGCCAGTCGGAACGGTGGTTCCCCAGTGATGGGCAAGGTGCTGTGAGCTGCTGAGGACCAGTTTGTCCCGAAGGAGTCTTCGCTGATAGGTGGCGGAGGTTCTGAGCGATTTGAGGTCGTTGTGATTCACAATGCCTTGTTGATCTTCATAGTTTCCGCTGAGGGAGAAAGACTTTTTCCAGGAATAATTGGAATACGCAAGACCATAAGATTGAATAAATGCGGGGCGATAGAGGCTATCGAGCCAGTTGGCGGGCAGGCCAGAAACGCCCTTGACCTCTCCGGTAGCTGCTTCATACAGGGCGGCGTACTGCTGGGCATCCATCAACTCAGGCCCTGCGCGCAGCATGGCAATTCCTTGAGAAACATTGGCCTTCCATTTTTCGCCGGGGCTGAATTTTTTTGTTTCGATAACGATCACGCCGTTGGCGGCTCGTGAACCATAGATGCTGCTGGCTGCGGCATCCTTTAGCACGGTGATGTTCTTGATCTGAGAAGGATCGAGGTTGGCCAGAGGATCAATCGCTTGTGGGCTGCCTGCGATCCCGAGTAGTGGCTGGGTGAGGCCAGGGTCGCTGGGCTGCGGCACACCATCAATGATGAGTAAGGGTGACTGGCTGCTACCTATCCCAGTCAGCCCTCGGATGCGGATCTGCTCGGATGCTCCGGGCTGTCCAGAGGAGGGGAGTACCTGCACCCCTGCTATTTTGCCTTCCAGAGATCCTGGTATTTCCGCAATCGTCCCTGTTTGTCGGGTAGAAACTACACTCGCCGTGACAGAGGTCGATTGCTGAGTACCATATCCCACGACCACCACTTCATCAAGGGAAAGTCCTGCTAATTGGGAGGTCACGCTCTGTGGCAATGCTGAGGAGGAGGAGTAGCTTTGAGATAATTGGCCTACGGCCTGATTCGATACGCCTTTTGGCAGCGGGAGTGGCTGCACAACTGTGCTGTCGGCTTCTTCCGCCCGGCGCTTTTTATCTACTGCTACAAAGGAGGTTTGCTCGGTGAGGAGGTTGTAGGTGAGCCCCAGTTGCGTGACCTGATCGGCAAATCGGGCTTTGGTCTCGGGATCATATTGATCGCTAAGGCGCGCGATTCGCTCCCGGGCCCACAAATAGCGGATGGCCCGATGGTCGTCGGAGAGGTCGTTGTCCCCAACGGGGATCTGGGCCTCGTAGGCCCCTGCGCCTGTCACGCCCGTGAGGCGCAGGTCTGCGCCGGGGCGTCCACGATATTTGCCTGATACCACGATCGGACGCTCAGCAAATAAATCGGGCAAACCCAGAGGCTCCAGGTCATACGCATCCATGTCGCCAAAGTGAACCACCACATCTGTGAGCACGGGAGATTCTACATATTCCTTGAATTTTTGAGACAAAGAATCCGCCATCGACCTATCCAAAGCTACGAATGGTGTGCCTTTGCCGGCTTCGGCAATGCCCTCGATCAGGTGTCGGTTCACTGAGCTGCCGATCCCAAAGGCAAAGAAATTCGCCTCGCCAATATTTTCTCTGATTAGCCGAAAAGCTTCTCCTTCAATGCTTACATATCCATCGGTGAGGATCACGAATACCCGAGAATATCCTTCCTCAGACGGAAGCGCAAGGGCTCGCTGCAAGGCGGGAAGCAACTCGGTGCCCCCAGCTCCCTGCGCCCCGGTGAGGCGCATGAAGATGGAGTCGATGTTTTTGATCGTGGCTGGCCGGGAACCATCAGGAAACAACACCTGACTGCCACTGGCAAAGAGCATGACATTGAATTTGTCCTGCTTATTCATGCCGTTCAAGAGATTCTTCATCAAGGTTTTGGAGACTTCCAGAGGAAATCCGTTCATCGATCCTGATTTGTCAACGATGAAGACATATTCGCGAGGGGGAATTTCCTCGGGTTTCACTCGCTGCGGTGGCTGCGCCATGAGCAGGAAAAACTTTTCTCCATTTTCCTGATAGGTGATCATGCCCGACTGAATGGCATTACCTTCCAGGCTATAGCGCAACACGAGGTCCCGGTTTCCGCCCCGGAGGTCTTCGTCGCCAAGTCGAATCTCGATATGGGCTGGGTCTTCTTTGTTGATCTCGAGATCGTGACTGGGAGAGGACACAGACTGAACAGGCATGCCCGCAGAGATCTGAGCCTTGAATCCGAAGGTGTAAGATGGTGCTTCGCCTTGCTGCTGATAAGGAATGCTACCCTTAGGGGAATTGGCCTGAAGGGCAGAGGGGGGAGTGGCCCCGGTATATCTTGGCCCTACAACGGTAGGGTAAACAAATTCATAGATCCCTTCCTCTGGCACGAGCAATTCGGTGTAGCGCAATTCCAGGACGATGGAGTCTCCGGGCTGAATGTTGGCGACATTCATCTGGAAAATGTTGGGTCGCTGCTGTTCTAGCAGGGAGGTTGTGCGGCCCTGTGCCTGGGCCTCCTCATATATCTGCCGGGCTTGTTGCCGCTCTTTGATTTTTGCCTCCAGCACACGATCGCCCACCTGCATGGTCATGCCATACACAGCTGCCCGCGTGGAGGCAGGGAAGGTGTAAATCGCCTCAATGGGGCGGGTTCCCTCGTTTTGGTAAATCTGCCGAATCCGTACATCGGCGATGACGCCAGCAATTTTCACCTCCGCTTCTGTGTGCTTGAGCGGCAGCTGATCCACAGCAGGATCATCACTGATGATCTGGAAATAGGGCGAAAGCGATCGGTCGCTATTGGGTTGGGCGAGTCCTTGCAGGCAAGCCACTACCAGCAACAGCATCGGGTAGATGTGTTTCATGAACCTTGTCGTAGTAGGTGAACAAATAGAAGTTTGCTATGAGAGTTCAGCCCCGAGAAGATTCCACAAATGGAGGAAGATTTTTTTTATGAATGGAGAAAGCGTGAAGGAGGAACGAAGACCTTAGCTTAATTCCTCTTTGCCACGCATCGCCTGCCACAGCAGGATGCTCCACAGCAGCACGGCGGCGATGCCAATGAGGCCCAGGTTGTTGTAGCCTTCGGAGAGGTCGCGGCCCCACAGCTCGCCGATGTTGCCGCCGAGCAGGAGGCAAGCGCCCACAATCGCTCCCTTGATGGCCACATGGAATCGTGAGAAGGACTGAAACAACAGATACAGCCCCAGGGACAAAAACACAAACATGGCCCGGCCCGTGGAGGCGATCATAGGAATGAGCCCCAGGATGAGTGCCCACTCGTAGAGGGCTTGGCGCGGACCATTTTGCCCGCGGAGCATCAGGCGAAGGATAAGTACGGCAGCGATTCCCAGCACACTGAGCTGAAACAGCAGCGTGCCCGATGCATCAAACTCGATGAGCCATCGCGCAGGTGTGTATCTCGCCAGGATGGCAAACATCGTGAAGCCACGCGGGGCCAGCAGGTCTTGCTTTCTGCTGAGCTCGATCGAGAGCTCGCGTAGCCAACCCACCATTTCATTCTGCCACATCTCCCAATTTCCATAGAACAAGACCGGCAGCAACAGCCACACCGCAGTGGCAGCGGCGATCCAACCCAGGATTTTCCATTCTTTTTTCCACAAAAAATAGGGAAGCAAAATGAGCGCAAATGGCTTGAAGGAAAAGGAGATGGCCCAAAGCAGACCCACGGCCCATGCCTTGGGCTTGTACCAATGAAACCACGCCATGCCCAGAAAGAGCAGGAAGTTGAGCTGATTCACCTGCCCCAGATGAATATCGGCTTCATAGAAACTGCCCATGGTGAGCATGAGGGGTAAGATCAGCCAGGTATATCGCCGATTGTCGGGCTCAGGAAGGCCATGATGGGCGAGGCGCGCCACGAGCCACAGGTTGGCGACGATGATGGCGATGGAGACCAGCCACCAGGCAATTTTCGCAGCAAAGAGAGGAAGAACCGTGAATACGAGAAACGGCAGCGCAGCCGAAGGCGAATATTTGTAGCGATAAAAAAAGCCCAGATCATTGGTGTAGAGCGATTCTGCCTGCGTGAGCCGCTCGGCAGATTGATAATACACCTCAAAATCGGGGATGTTGAACCGCCCGTTGTTGAGCTCGGCAATGAGGTAAAACGCAAACCCCACAATGGGCAGCAGGAAAATCGCGTATCGTTTCATGAAATCTGGCGTTGGTGCTTTGCGCAAAGCTACACAGGTTTTGTTTAGAGAACAGGCAATAGATGTACGGTTATACTTGTTAGAAAATGGAATATCCGTACAATTACTCCATGGCCTGTTTATTCTTTGATTTGTACCATTCGCGCACTTTTCTCCAAAATTGAGAGAAGCCACTTGTATCATTGTAGCGGTGAAAGCAAAGAATGAGCAAGGATCTGGGGACTCTTCCGCAATGCGGAATTGAGTTCCCAGGTTTTTTTTGTTAGCCCTTCTTCATCACCCGCTCTACTTGCGCGAGCACCTCGCGGTGCATGATATCTGAGTCAGCCACAAGTCGGTCGCAGATGGCATACAATTCCTGCTTTTTGGTCTCCAAATCGAGGCTTTCGATGTTGATTCGCACATTGAGAATGGCGCCCTGAATTGCCGCGTGGACGCATAGCGCGCCTACGCCAGCATCGGTGATGCTGTTGGGATTGCCAATGTCTGCCATGGCTTGCAGGAGTGGATAGGCCTCTCCGGCGGTCTTGGCGATGCGCAGCGGCACTTCAGCTGCGTAGAGCGTAGCGGTTTGGATAGCCTCTTTGCGGGCTGCTTTTTCTTCTTCTGTTTTTCTGGGTAACCGAAAGGATTCCATCACTTTGTCAAAGGCGGCTGTGTCTTCATCCACAAGGAGGAGGAGCTGATCTTTGAGGGCTTGCCCTTTTTTGCCCCAGGGGTTGAATTCATCGAGGCGATCTTCCCAGCCGCGCTTGTTGGCGGAGAGATTGGTCACCATGGTGCCGAGTGCCACGCCCACAGCTCCCACGAGTGCCGACACAGAGCCACCGCCCGGTGCAGGCGCATCCGAAGCGGTGAGGTTGGCAAACTCCCGCAGATTCATCTGCACGAGCTTTTTGTCGCTGCCCGCTTCGAGTTGATATTCGATTACTTTTTTCTGCGGATCAAAAGGCCCCAATTCATCCAATCCCAGGCTTTTGATGGCAATCTGGACCAGGGTTTCTTCGGAAACGCCTTGAGACAAGCCCTGCTTGGCGAGGTAATAATACCCCGCGTCGAGCAGGGCCTGCTTGGGGATGAGCCCCACGAGCTCAGAGCCAGTGACACGCATGCCACGGGCATTGGCGCTGTCGCGGGCTGCCTCGAAGGCCACATGCACCGGCGTGATGTTGATATTGGTCAGATTGGCCGAGACTTGGGCGATGCCATACTCCTCCACGTACCAGCCGATGGCTTTGACCGAGGGGCAAGTGCCTGGTTCGCGGACGGGTTTGCCTTCGGCATCCTTCATGGGTTTTCCGGTAGGTTTCCCGTCTTCGGTTTTGATGCGGCCTTTTTCGCGAATGTCGAATGCCACGGAGTTGGCCCGGCGGATCGACTGTGTGTTGAGGTTGATGTTGTAAGCGACGAGAAAGTCGCGCACGCCAATGACGGTTTGTCCGGCTTTGGCATGAAAGCGGGCAGGGCCATAGTCTGGTTTCCACTCCGGCAGGAGGATTTTTTGTTCAAATCCTTCATATTCTCCCGCTCGAATGGTGGCGAGGTTTTGGCGTTTGGGGTCCTGTGCGGCCTTTTCGTAGAGATAAACGGGAATGCTCAGCTCCTCTCCCACGCGTTTGGCTAGTTTGTGGGCATATTTCACCGCCTCTTCCTCAGAGATTCCTGCAATTGGGATTAGCGGGCATACATCGGTAGCGCCCATGCGCGGGTGTGTGCCCTCGTGTTTGCTCATGTCGATCACCTCCGCGGCCTTCTTGATGCCCTGAAAAGCCGCTTCGATCACGGCATCGGGACTGCCCACAATGGTGACCACCGTGCGGTTGGTGGATTTGCCGGGGTCCACATCGAGCAGCTTCACTCCACTCACTGCGGAAATCGCATCTGTGATTTGTTTGATCACTGCGGGATTACGGCCTTCAGAAAAATTGGGAACGCATTCGAGAATCTGGCTCAT
>JANQTF010000217.1 GCA_030731845.1 Bacteroidia bacterium
ACGCTTCAACTTTTGGCAGAAAATGCCATCAAACATAATGAGGTCTCAGCGGCTTATCCCCTTTCTATCGAGTTGTTTGTAGATGAACAAGCCCACACACTCACTATGACCAACCCAATCAGACTGAGGCAGATTCCGCGTGAGTCCACAGGCGTGGGCTTGAGCAACATTCGTGCACGCTATCAAATGATCTCGGATCGGGAAGTGGAGATCGACCAGCAGGATGGCGTGTTCAAGGTTACCCTCCCGTTGCTTTCCTTCCAATCTGGCACATAGGCCTCACCGTTTCACTCAACTATTCTTATGAAAGTTCTCATTGTTGAAGATGAGCCCCTGGCGGCGGAGCATATAAAATCGTTGGTGCTCAAATATGAATCCCATATCAACATCGTGGGGATGCTCGAATCTGTGAGAGAAGCTGTTGCCTTTTTTCGGGATCAGCCTGCGCCAGATCTTCTCTTGCTTGATATTCACCTCGCAGATGGCCTGAGCTTCTCCATCTTTGATCAGGTGCAGGTAGAATGTCCCGTGATATTCACCACTGCCTATGATGAATATGCCCTCCGTGCGTTCAAATCCAACAGCATCGACTATTTGCTCAAACCCATTCATTTCGACGCGCTCGCCACAGCCATGGATCGGTATGTGAAATGGTTTCAACAGGGTTCACGAAAACAAACACAACAGCTCGTGGATCTGTCTTTGTTGCGGGAGCTGATGCAGGGAAAACAAGAAGAAAAGACCTATAAATCAAGATTTGTGGTCAAAAAAGGAGAACACCTCGCCTCCATACCCGTGGAAGACATTCTCTATTTCTACGCGGAAGACAAAGTGACCCTCTTCAAAACCACAGATGGAAAACGCTATCTCGTGGATCCCATTCTGGGCGAAATTGAAGAACAACTCAACCCCACATATTTTTTTAGGATTAACCGCAGTTTTCTGATCCACCATGCCGCCATTGATGACATGATCTCCTACAGCAACCGCAGGCTCAAGATCATTTTGAAGCACCCACCTGAGCAGGAGGTGATTGTTTCCCGCGAAAAAGTAACGGAGTTTAAGGAGTGGTTGGATCGATAAGATCCTGCATATTGCGCGATGGCTACCATCCTAAAAACCTAGGTTCAGGCACGATCTCGAGCCTTTTCACTGGTTGATGCTGGAGAAGATGCTCTTCCACAATTTGCGAAACGTCTTCTGGCTTCACTCGCCCATAGACAACCTGATCTGGCCAAATTCTCACTGAAATACCGGTTTTGCACTGTGAGAGGCAGGTTGTAGGGATCAACTCTACCTGGTTTTCAAGCTGATGATGATGAATGGCCAGAGAAAATTCTGCCAAAAGGCCCTGAGATCCTTTGTCACTGCAACACCCCCCACCATGAATCTTGGGTTTGTGACTGTCACAGATATATATTCGACGTTTGGTACTCATGAAGCTAAGGTGTTGCACCTGTTGAAGAATTACAATGTTGCCAGACGATAATTAGGCAAACACCCCCGAACGGCTAAAACAATGCCATGGATACAATGTTTCACTTCTGCGGTTGAAAAGGTGAATATGATATGAGAAAATACCTGTCTTTGGTCAAGTTTGCGCATACCCTCTTCGCACTACCATTTGCGCTGATCGGCCTCATGCTAGGCATCCAAGTCATGATGAGCAGCGCCGATGAGCCCTCCAATCCATATTGGCTTACCGCCATTCTGGTTCTGATGTGCATGGTATTTGCCAGAAATGCCGCCATGGCCTTCAACCGCCTGATTGATCGAGAATACGACGCCCAAAACGAGCGAACCGCAACGCGGGAAATTCCTTCAGGCCAGATCAGCGTGACCAAGGCCCGACTGTTTGTCGCCCTCAATGCCATCGCATTTATCGCCACCACCTGGTATATCAACCTCCTGTGTTTCTTTTTGTCGCCCGTAGCCCTGGCAGTCATTCTCGGATATTCCTATACCAAGCGCTTCACGGCCTTGTGCCACCTCGTCTTGGGCCTCGGCCTCTCCCTGGCTCCGGTAGGAGCCTATCTGGCAGTCACAGCTACTTTTGGGTGGGAGCCCATCATCCTGGGGCTCGCTGTACTCACCTGGGTGAGTGGGTTTGACATTATTTATGCCCTGCAAGACGACGGTTTTGATGGCAAAAACGGCCTTCATAGCATCCCGGCATGGCTGGGCAGGCCTCGCGCCCTCCTCGTCTCTACCCTCCTCCATGTGATCTCTGGCAGCATGATCCTCCTTTTTGGATGGGTAATCGGGGGTGGGTGGATTTTCTGGGTAGGCGCTGGCTTATTTATCAGCCTGCTCACCTATCAGCACCTGCTTGTCAAGCCCAATGACCTCTCCAAGGTCAACATGGCATTCTTCACAACCAATGGCATTGCCTCGGTCCTTTTTGCCATTTTTGCCCTTGCAGAAGTCTGGCTCAAAAATTTCTGATCCCTATTCCCTCCAAAAAAGATTAACAGATGATTCCGGCCACGATATGGTGATCGACAAAAAAATCTGTACCTTTCTCTGAGCTAGATCAAGACAGAAACAATACACTATGACCCTCCCTGGCCGCTGGATTCAGCGAATATTTTTCCTTTTCCTCTCTGGTATTCTCCCTTTGTCTGCACAATCCCCAAAAGCAACCGCTTGGGCAGATAGCCTCCTCAAAACCATGTCCACTGACCAAAAGATAGGTCAGCTATTCATGCTCACCGCCTACTCCAATCAGGACGAAAGCGACTACCGCTTCCTTCAAAACCTCATCGAGCGATACCAACCCGGTGGCCTCATCTTCATGCAAGGCAGCCCCGAAAAACAGATAGAGCTCATCAACCGATATCAGGCCCTCAGCCCCACGCCTCTCCTGATCGCTCAAGATGCAGAGTGGGGCCTCACGATGCGACTCACAGGCACGCAAAAATATCCCAGAAATATGACCCTAGGAGCCATCCAAAGTGACTCCCTTCTCTATCAATTTGGCAAGCAAATGGCTGAAGAGCTCCGAAGAGTCGGCGTTCAGATGAATTTTGCGCCTGTAGTTGACATCAACAACAACCCCAATAACCCTGTCATCAACGACCGCTCCTTTGGACAGGATAAATTTAATGTTACCAGAAAAGCCTACATGACCATGAAAGGCATGCAGGACAATGGTGTCATGGCTTGCGCCAAGCATTTTCCCGGCCATGGCGATACCGGCACAGATTCTCACTTCGATTTGCCTGTTCTCAACCATTCCCTCGAGAGACTTGACACCCTTGAACTATATCCTTTTTATCGGCTAATGTCCTCCGGCGTGGGCTCGGTCATGGTGGGGCACCTACAT
Organism: Bacteroidia bacterium; assembly: GCA_030731845.1. Taxonomy (GTDB): domain Bacteria; phylum Bacteroidota; class Bacteroidia; order J057; family J057; genus JANQTF01. Next base: position 3,326 of record JANQTF010000217.1, read on the forward strand.
GTGCCGGCCCTCGACCCCACGCCCAACCGGTCAGCTTCTCTCTCCCCTCTCATTGTGCAGACATTGATGCGCGACAAACTTCATTATAATGGGCTCATCATCACCGATGCGCTGAATATGCAAGGGGTCACTAAGTATTATGGCCCGGGCGAAGTGGCCCTGCAAGCCCTACTCGCTGGCAACGACATTCTTCTCTCCCCCGTCAATGTCCCGCAATCTGTAGAAGCCATTTCCAAAGCCCTCCAAAGCGGCGTTCTCGCCCAGCAAGTCCTTGACGAACATGTGCGCAGGATTTTGATTGCAAAATATGGCCTCGGCCTCAAAAAATGGAAACCTATCCCCGTAGATCATGCGCGGGCAGATGTTCTCACCCCAAAAGGCGAAATTCTCCGAAAACAACTCTACGAAAATGCCATTACCCTCGCCA
>JANQTF010000218.1 GCA_030731845.1 Bacteroidia bacterium
GGTTTCTCCCCACTGAAACAGAATGCTGTGAAATAGTAGATCACATCCAGATCAACCCATAACTCGTGCTTCTGCCACCTGCTTCTGTCTGTGTGAGGATTTGTTTTTCCATTAAATCCTGAATGTCTCGCAGGGCCGTATCGCGGGAGCATGTGGTGAGTTTTGCATACTTGCTGGAGCTGAGATTTCCTTCGAACCCATCGAGGAGCCTGTTGAGGACTTTGATCTGACGCTCATTCAATGGTGTGGCGTTGTGATGCATCCAGAACTGATGCTTGGCCATCACGTTGGCGAGGATTGCCTCGGCTGCGGTCATGGCATTGTATAAGCAATGGAGAAACCACTCCAGCCAGTTGCTAATGTCGAGCGTTGCTTGCTGAGAGGCTTCGAGGATGTTGTAATAAGCTGTCCGCTCTTTTCTGATTTGGGCAGACATGCTATAAAACCGTTGTGAAACACCGTCAGATCTGGTGAGCAACATGTCTGTAAGGGCCCTTTCTTGCAGAAATGCACGCTATTCGTCGCATTTTGTGCAGCAAATACGGCGATTATTTGCCGCAAAGGTCCTTTCTATCCGCCTTGTTCATCCTCCCCTTCCAGCTCATGTTATACAACAGCACCCGACAACATCGCTGCTGCCGGGTGCTTCAATCATGCAATCTTGAGGGAAATTATTCCCAATAAATATCATCGATGTGCACATCCATCACCGAGTAGTCTCCAGCGGCGTTTTTCGGATTCCAGAGGGCAAACGGGATTCTGATCCTGGTGAGATCCAGGCCCACGAAGTCTGCAATCGGAATGGTGTATTGGACATACTCATTGCCGAGGGCAACAGGTGTGTAGTCGATCAGGAAGACAGCAGCGGAGTTGCCCACGGCTTCCAATTTTAGCTCTGCGGTAGCCATGTCGGCGGGCTGGAGGAGGGAGAAAACGATATTTCCTCCAGCGTAGGCGGTCATATCCATCGGCGTGGACATTTCAAACCAGCCCCCTCCCCATCCGCCGCCGGGATAGCTAAAGATCAAGGCGCTATCGCCTTCTGCCGCAACGGCAGTGGAGGAAATCGTGGGTTCGCCGCCGGCACCATAAGATTTGAGGGCAATTTCGGGAAACTGACCGAGCTTGCTGTTAAATGGGTGTTGGGCTTTGCTTGGTGGAATGAATACACCGATGGTCTCTTCCACGATGTCGAGCGCGGGAGCTGCGGGCGGATTGAGGCCGTTTTGGCGATAGACCCGCACATAATCGACATACATTTTCTGGGGAAATTCGGTCGTGGCGTCAGGGCTTCCGGGCCAGTTGCCGCCCACGGCAATATTCAGAATCAGATAAAATGATCGCTGAAACTCTTTCATGTCCTCGCCGATCGGCACTGTCTGATAGGGTACACCATCGAGGCTAAAAATCATGGACTCAGGGGTCCAATCCAATCTAAAATCGTGATAGGCTTCCTCAAACGTGCCGGAGGCCAATGTCTGAGAGGTGGTGAAAGTGCTGCGCCTGTTGGTCGAATCGGTGTAGTGCACAGATCCGTGGATCACATTGGGCTCCTGCCCCACAAGTTCCACGATGTCTATTTCGCCACAGCCCGGCCAATTGATCTGGTCGATGTTGTCTCCGAGCATCCAGAACGCCGGCCACATGCCTTTGTCTGTCGGGAGTTTGATCCGCGCTTCTACTCTTCCGTAGCGGATGCTCTGCAATCGTTGGGTGGTGAGCTTGGCAGAGGTGTAGCTCCCAGGCGATTCTTCTTTGGCTACGATGACGAGTGCAGACACCTCATCCCCATCATTTTCAATGAAGGAATTCTCAGCGGAGTTGGTATAGATCTGTTCCTCTTCATTTCCCCAGCCAGCCGCCAGTCCATAGTCCGATCCGTCTCCCAATTCATAGGTCCAATTCAAGGAGCTGATGGAGGCATCATCAAACTCATCATTCCAGACGAGGGTATAGCCTTCGTATTCCGTCGGGCCCTTGTCAACGGGTTTCATCTCTTCTGGTTCGACCTTGCAGGCTGTCAATGCCAACAGCGCCAAACCATAGATTGGTAGGTTTTTCATACGTAGTAATAGATTGTTTGTAGCAGTTTTGATCAAATATAGAACATTCCGAATGTTCTTGCACAGAGATCTCCCTCTTAATTGAGGCCAATCTAAAAAAATGGCTCGCAGACACCGTGAAGGAAGGGAATGGCAAATGATGAAAAGCGATCCGATGCAGGTTATTCAGAACATCATGTGCTATTCTTTTATCCCATGTGGCTTCTCAAGGGTCGATGCCAGTGTCCTGGCTATGTGCCAGAATGAAGTCGATGAGCAGTTGACGATAGATGCTTTGCTCGTTGTGGGAGAAGTCGCGCCAAAGTTGGCCGTGGGAGAGGTCGTGGATATAGAGCACCTGGAAGTCGTGGAAATCGGCTTCCAGGAGTTTTTCTTCGAAAAGCCTTGTGTAATTCGTGAGATATCTGTCCACCATGAGGAGCATGGGGGTGTGGAGAGAATCGAGGAAGCTTGTGGGAGAGGCCTCGATCCAGTCGCTTTCTGCCTCGCCGAAAACGGCCTCTACATGCAATTGAGCCATCTCTGGTCGCTCGCTGTTGAGGAATATCTCATGATAATTGACAATGTCATAGGTCCCGGAGATGGGAATGATCCCCTGAAAAAGATCGGTCGATAGGCCATGGGCGGCCAGATATTGCCCATCCACACAGAGTAGGGTGGCGAGTTGCGCGCCCGACGAAAACCCTCCGATGAAAATGTTGTCAGGATCGTAGCCATAGCTCGACGCATGATCAAGGAGCCACTTCACGGCTGCTGCGATGTCTTCGATGTGCTTGGGATGTTGGATGCCTGTGTTCAGGCTCGAATCTCGCCAAATAGCCGGGCTCAGGCGATGCCCCACACTTGCCATGGCAATTCCGGCATGGGCCATTTGCCTCGCGAAATCCATTTCCACCTTTCTGTCCACATAAGACCAGGCCCCACCACCGATCCAGATCAACAACGGAGGTTGATCCACCCCATCGGGCAATACGAGGTTGAGGCGCTGAAGGCTGTCCACTTCGGGGTTTTGGACATAGAGCAAATCAGGGATTTCTCTCAGCCCGCTCGAAGGGCTCGTTTGGCAGGAAACATAGGGAATGGACAGAAGCTGCAAAACGACACCAAGAATCAGGACCTGTTTCATATCTTTTGTGTTCGGAGTGAAAAGGGAGCTTAGGAAGGTATTTTTTGAACCTTTCTTAGCCAATTCGATAGTGAAGTTGCACAAGGCCACTGGCAAACGCCTGAGAGGAGACGAGGTGGAGATTCTGCTCAGGTCTGCCATCCTGAAACAACCTGATCCCCTCACCAACCATCACGGGAATCACGGAGAGGATGATCTCATCGAGCAAATTGGCTCGTAGGAGGGTGTTCACTACTTCGGCCCCGCCATCACAGTAGATGTCTTTGCCCTCTTTTCCTTTCAGGGTTGCCACAAGTGTCTCCAGGTTCCCTGAATAAAAGTGGGTATTTCCCTCGCTTGGGCGCTCTGCCCGGGTGATCACATAGCACACTTTGCTTGGATGAGGTGTGCTTCCCACCTGATTTAGCACCCACTCATGGGTTTTTCTGCCGATGATCACTGTATCGATGCTGTCCACAAACTGATGGTAGCCATAGTCCTCTCCTTCTGCCTGCACGATGTCCAGAAAGCTGAGGTCATCGTCTGGCTTGGCGATGTAGCCGTCGA
>JANQTF010000219.1:0-3124 GCA_030731845.1 Bacteroidia bacterium
TGTTTTGCAGCGAAGTGGCGGCATGAAGGCCATCCAACGCACTGTCAAAAGACAGGAGACATCCATCGCCAAAAAACTGGATGATTTGGCCTCGATGCAGGGCCATCTCATGCTCCAGTACCTCCTTGAAGGCATCCAGGATACGTAGGGCATTTCTTTCATCGGTTTGCATCATAGCGGTATAGCCGGCAATGTCTGCAAAAGCGATGGAAGCTAATTTTCTGGCTTCAAGCATTATGGCTTAGATATTCTCAATTCTTAAAATATGCAATTTTTTTTAACAGTTAAAAGCATCTTGGAAATTGACTAGATAAGGGAAGGTCTTGGTTTGGGAAGGAAGGCTGGGATCATCGGGCACGAAACCACGTGATCTATCTATTCGGTTGATTCTGGGAGTTGTGATGATTACCAACGACAGTTTTTTTCACCCGACATAGCACTGCTACTCCCAGAAAAAGAGTATAACATCTCAATACATCCTCTTTTTGGGCCAATTCATCATCTCTGAGATGGCTATTTTCCTCTTTTATTAAATACTTTGGGCAAATAAAGAACTGTCATTGACCTTTTTGCTATGAAGTTATTACGTACCATCTTCCTTCTTTCATCGCTCCTGACTGCTCTCGCTGTACAAGCCCAGCAGACAATCCGCGGCACCGTAACCGATGCCCAAACCCTTCAGCCTCTCGTAGGCGCAAGGGTGATCCTGATAGGCTCCGAGCCTGTCAAAGGGGCTCTCACGAACGAAGAAGGCCGATTTCGGCTAGAGGATGTGCCCGTAGGTAGGCAAGAAATCAACGTTGCCTATTACGGCTACGCTCCCAGCATCCGCCCCAATATCATTGTGACCATTGCCCAGGAAGTGGTGCTCAATATCGCCCTCGAAGAGCAAGTGCAAAGCACCGATGCGGTGGACATTGTTGCCAAAACCAACAAATCCGAAAGCATCAACGAGCTTACCTCTGTGAGTGCGCGCACTTTTTCAGTAGAAGAGGCGCTGCGATATGCTGGCAGTCGCAACGACCCTGCCCGCATGGCGCAAAATTTTGCCGGGGTGTCTGGTGTCAACGATCAACGAAACGACATCATCATCCGGGGCAACTCGCCCGCGGGCGTACTATGGCGGCTTGAGGGCATCGACATGCCCAACCCCAACCACTTTGGCGCACTCGGCACCACCGGCGGGCCGGTGTCTATGCTCAACAACAACAACCTCAGCGACGCCGATTTTCTCACCTCCGCCTTCCCTGCCGAATATGGCAATGCTCTTTCTGGTGTGTTTGACATGGGCCTGAGAAACGGCAACGACGAGACCTTTGAGCTGATGGGGCAACTGGGATTCAACGGCGTAGAAGCAGGGGTAGAAGGACCGCTCCCCATTGGCAACCACGCCTCTTACATTGCGAATTATCGCTATTCTACTTTGTCGGTCTTTCAGGCGCTCGGCATTAATTTCGGAACAGGAGCCGCGATTCCTGAGTATCAGGATCTTACGTTTAAGGTGAATATTCCGACCGAAAAAGCAGGTCGCTTCGTGATTTTTGGGCTGGGCGGGGTGAGCAACATCAATTTTTTGGATAGTGAAAGCGGTGATCCCAATTTATTCAACGGAGAAGGGACCGATCTTTATAACACAGCCGGATCTGGCATGTTAGGGGCGTCTCATACCCATTTGTTTTCAAAAAATACCTACGGCAAGCTCTCCATTGCACTGAGCGCCATTCGCTCTGGTACTGCCATCGACTCCCTCAGCGGCCCCAATGGTGCCCCTGAGCGTTGGTATGCCGAGCAGTACAGCACCATTCGCCAAACGACTCATTATCAGCTCAATCACAAGTTTTCAGCTCGCGACCTGCTTCGCGTGGGCATTATCGGCAACTTGTACGACATCGGCCTCGTGGATTCCGTGCAGCTCGACGACGGAAACTTCCGCAAGCTGCGCGATTTTGACGGAAACACCTTTCTCATGCAGGCCTATGCACAGTGGCAGCACAAATTCACCGATCGCCTGACCCTGAACGGCGGTGCTCACGTGCAGCATTTTTTCCTCAACAATCGCCAATCCATCGAGCCGAGAATCGGGTTGGTGTATCAGGCCGCACCCAAACACCGTATCAGCGCTGGATTGGGGGTTCACAACCAATTGCAGCCGCTCCAGATCTACTTTTTGGATACCAACGTTGGCGGAGATATCGTCAAGACGAATGAAGACTTGAACTTCACCCGCAGCCTTCAGGCGGTATTGGCCTACGATTTCAACATCACTTCCAACCTTCGGTTGAAGACCGAGGTCTATTATCAGGATATCGATCAGGTGCCAGTAGCTGAGCGATTTGGTTCTTTCTCTATGCTGAATGCAGGCGCAGATTTCGGCTTCCCAACCGTTGATAGCCTCTTGAATGAGGGCACTGGCCAAAACTACGGATTGGAACTCACCCTGGAGAAGTTTTTTGCTGATGGCTACTACTTCCTCCTGACGGGTTCTTTGTTTGAGTCGAAATATGCAGGATATGATGGGATTGTGCGCAATACAGTCTTCAACGGCAACTACATCGGCAATGTGTTGGGAGGCAAAGAGTTCCAATTGGGGCCCAATTCCCTCTCGATAGATGGCAAAGTCACCTATGCGGGCGGCAGGCGCTACACCCCGATTGATCTGGTAGCCTCGCGCCTGGCAGGAACCACTGTCCGGGATGAGTCTCGTGCCTATGAAGCGCAGTATCCCTACTATCTCCGCATCGACCTCAAAGCCACTTTTCGTCTCAATGGCAAGAAGGTATTGCAAGAATGGTCGGTGGATATGCAGAATCTCACCAACCGTGCCAATGTCTTCAGCCAGGCATACAGTCCTCGTGGCGACGCCGATGGCGATCCGGCTACCCCCGCGATCCAGACGAATTTCCAGATCGGATTGTTTCCTGTGATTCAGTACCGAATCTTGTTTTAGGGAGAGGTTGAGAGATTGAGACCGCTTTGCTTTGAGAGGCGAGACTGGATCGACTGCGCCTGACTTTTGGGCGGGCGCAAGACCGGCGGGCGCAAGACCGGCGGGCGCAAGACCGGCGGGCACAAGACCGGCGGGCGCAAGACCCGCCGCTACATGGGTTCGGCTTCGCCTTAATCT
>JANQTF010000219.1:3224-15616 GCA_030731845.1 Bacteroidia bacterium
CAAGACCCGCCGCTACATGGGTTCGGCTTCGCCTTAATCTCTTGTCTCGCCTCTCAACATCTCAACTCTCAACATCTCAACTCCCAACATCTCAATCTCTAACTTATGAAAAGCATTTCACCTGACACCCTCAAGCACGCCATCACAGAAGCTTATAACCTCCATAACCCCGATGGAAAGCGGGAGTTGGCTCACACCTTGTTTCAGGTGATTCGTCATGGGCTCTCATTCGAAAGGGGAAATCCCTGGCGGGATATTCTCAGCCATTGGGGCGAGCAGCACAAGCGATTTCAGGAAGAGCGCAGCAGGCTGTCGCACTTCAGCCATGTTGCAGGGCATCGTCATGGTGCATGGGGTTGCGGTGGCAGGAACAAATCTGGCTGGAAGCATGACCATCAGTGGACCGGGCGCGGTTAACATGCCCATGCATTTTCTGCTGGCGAGCAACACGCGTGGGCAGAATTTGTCACATTCCCTCAGCAATATTCACTACTGCTTCCATGACACCAGGGAGCATTGCGCGAAACTTGGGCCCAAATTGTCGGGCAAATAATCCACCACTTAGCCCTGTAAACCACACCTCGTGGGTGAATGTCGTGAGACCGTTTTCGGTGGTCAGGCTACGCCTTACGTATAAGCCACCAAGTGGCAAGTTGGTCTTGAATGTATAGGAACTGCCTTGCTCGATTTCCACGACCCGGAATGTACTTTTTCTACCTTCAAGAGAGGTGATGGTTCCTTTGGCTCCCAGCTCAAAAGGGCCCTTCATCATAGCAAAAGACAGACCGCTGTCCCAATTCTGCCATTTGTTCACCTCCGTCCATACCGTCCAAATTGCTGCGGGAGTAGCAGCTGTTGTGATACTGTGCGAAAAGTGTTTGTTGTTTTGGGGATTGACCGGACTTGCTGGTAAACCACCGAGCAATAGAAAAGGGAACAGCATGAATATCGTACTCATATTTTGAAGCGACTAGGGTGATCGATTCCATGTGGAGTCATCACAAACCTAGCGGATCCGAGCACCAGAGCACTTCACCTATGTTAACTTAGGAATTGCCGATCATTTTTTTTCGGATTCGGCTGAGAGATTGGGGCGCAATCCCCAGGTAGGAGGCCAAATATTTGAGGGGCACCCGCCTGACCAAACTGGATTGCTGCTCCAATAATATTCGATATCGTTGTTCTGCTGTGGTGGTTTGTATTTCTTCGAGGATTTCTTCGGTAAATTTCTGGACCTCCAGGGTGAGTTTTCTGATAAATAGGTTCCAACCAGGTAACGTCAACAGGCGAAAAGTATCCTCCGCTGTTATACGCCAAATTACCGAATCCTCCAGGGCTTCGATGCTTTCTTTGGCTGGTAGATTTTCTGAAAAGCTTTGCTGGGAGGTGCATAAATAGGGAGCCTCTGTGAAAAATTTCGTCACTTCTTCTCCCCCTCTGTTAATAAAAAACCTCAGAAGTCCCGACTCCAAGAAGTAGAGATGGCGACAGACTTTTCCTTCCTCCAGAATCAGGTTTCCTGAATTTATTTCTTCCCGTTCCAGACAAACAGAGATTTCCTCCCATTCGACAGGCGAAAGGGAGGAATATTTCTCAATAAATAGACGAAAGGGATGTTTCATTCCCCCATTCTACACCATTTCCTGATTCCACACAAAAGGGCTGATCAACTCACCGAAGGGAGCGTAGTCGAGGTCTTTTTTGGAGAGGAGGGGAGGAATGTCCTGCCAGGGCAGGTTGAGTGCGGGATCATCCCAAGCGAGACCGCCTTCGGTTTCGGGATGGTAGGTATCGGTGCATTTGTAGAAAAAGAGGCAGGTCTCTGACAATACCTGAAACCCGTGGGCCAGTCCCTTGGGGACAAAAAGCATTTGATGCTTACTGGCGTCGAGCTCCACAGCATAGTGCTGCCCATAGGTGGGGGAACCCACCCGAATATCAACGACCATGTCTAGCACCTGCCCTTCGAGCACTGTCACGAGCTTGCCCTGGGTGTAGGGTGGCGCCTGAAAGTGCATGCCGCGCAAGGTGCCGCGAGAGGATCGCGACAAATTGTCTTGAACAAAAAGAAGATGATCGAGGCCAATCTTCTCAAAGGACTGTTTGTTGAACAGTTCTTTGAACCAGCCACGATCATCTCCAAAAACGTCAGGCTCGATGAGCCATAGACCAGGGATATTTGTACTAAGCTTGTGGAACACTGTCTCCTAATACTTTTTTGGTGAAGTATTCGAGTGTTCGTCTTGTACCTTCCTGACGGCTTACCTTGGGTTCCCAGCCGAGCAGCTCTTTGGCGAGCGTGATATCCGGCTGACGCACTTTAGGATCATCCTGAGGGAGAGGCTTGTTGACGACCTTACTCGATGAGCCTACAAGATCGACAATCTCTTGTGCGAATTCCAAGATAGATATCTCCGAAGGATTACCTATGTTAACTGGATCAGAATAATCGCTGTGAAGCAGGCGCCAGATTCCTTCTACGAGGTCGTCGCAGTAGCAGAAGCTACGGGTCTGGGTTCCGTCACCAAAGACAGTGATGTCTTCGCCGCGGAGAGCCTGGCTCATGAAAGCGGTTACTACGCGTCCGTCTTCCACGCGCATACGAGGGCCATAGGTGTTAAAAATCCGCACGATGCGGGTTTCCACGCCATGAAACCGGTTGTAGGCCATGGTGAGAGCTTCCATGAAGCGCTTGGCTTCATCGTAGCATCCACGGAATCCTACAGGGTTCACATTCCCCCAGTAATCTTCGGTTTGAGGGTGAATGAGCGGGTCGCCATACACTTCAGAAGTAGAAGCGATGAGGACACGAGCGCCTTTCTCTTTGGCGAGGCCAAGGATTTTGTGCGTACCCATGGCACCCACTTTCAAGGTCTGAATCGGAATCTTCAGGTAGTCGATGGGGCTGGCGGGAGAAGCAAAGTGAAGGATGTAGTCGAGCTCGCCTTCTACGAAGGTGTAGTTGGTGACATCATGCTTCACGAAGGTAAATCCTTCCTGCCCAAAGAGGTGGGCGATATTCTCAAGGTCTCCGGTGATGAGGTTGTCCATAGCGACAACCTCATATCCTTCTTTCAGGCAGCGGTCACAGAGGTGAGAGCCTAAAAAGCCAGCGCCTCCGGTGATTAATACTTTTGGTTTTCTGCTCATTCGTGTGATACAGTTTCAGGCGCAACGATGCTTTTGCGACCGATAGAGTGATAAGTGAATTTCTGATTTTCCATGGACTCGAGGTCATACACGTTGCGACCATCAAAGATGATGGAACCTTTCAAGCCAAGCTTGATGCGCTCGAAGTCTGGGCTGCGGAACTCGTTCCACTCAGTCACGATGATGAGGGCATCAGCTCCAACGGTTGCGTCATACATATTGTCGGCATACTCAAGCTCAAGGTCTGTGTATTTTTGCACAGCTTCCATCGCCTCTGGATCATAGGCTTTCACCTTGGCACCCATGTCGGTAAGACGCTTGATGATGACCAGGGCAGGAGCCTCGCGAATGTCATCGGTGTTTGGCTTGAAGGCCAATCCCCACATGGCGAAGGTTTTTCCGCTGAGGTCCGTTCCGTAAGAAGCAACGATTTTATCGACCAATACCTCTTTCTGGAGTTCATTCACATCCATGACAGAGTTGAGGATCTTGAAATCATAGTTGTACTCCTGTGAAGTTTTGTAGAGAGCGGAAACGTCTTTTGGGAAGCAAGAGCCACCGTATCCGACACCTGGGAAGAGGAATCTCTTGCCGATGCGGGAGTCAGAACCCATTCCTTTGCGCACGTGATCTACGTCAGCGCCGACAAGCTCGCACAGGTTGGCCATCTCGTTCATGAAAGAGATCTTGGTGGCGAGGAAAGAGTTGGCAGCATACTTGGTCACCTCGGCAGAACGCTCATCCATGAAGATGATCGGGTTGCCAGACATAACGAATGCTTTGTAGAGACGCTTCATCATTTCGGTAGCGCGCTCAGAGCGAGAACCGATCACGATGCGCTCAGGCTTCATGAAGTCTTCTACGGCAAAGCCTTCGCGAAGGAATTCAGGGTTGGAAACCACGTCGAATTCAACATCAGTCTGCGAAGCAATGGCTTCACGCACTTTATCAGCAGTACCTACAGGCACGGTTGACTTGTTGACCACTACGCGGTAGTCGGTGATCAGCTGCCCAATTTCGTGGGCTACCCCAAGTACATACTTAAGGTCTGCGGATCCGTTTTCGGTTGGAGGTGTTGGCAGGGCAAGGAAGATGATGTCTGCGAATTTAATCCCTTCGGCCAGTGAATCAGTAAAATTCAGACGACCTTCTTTGGTGTTTCTCTCAAACAGCGTCTCAAGTCCGGGCTCGTAAATTGGCACCTTACCTGCACGAAGCATTGCGAGTTTTTCCTGATTGTTATCCACACACAGGACATCATTACCGGCTTCAGCAAAGCAAGTTCCGGTCACCAGACCTACGTAGCCAGTTCCTACGACAGCAACTTTCATCTTCAGTGATTTTAAGTTTTAAACAAATCAAAATGATACATAAACAACTGGATCTACAGGACCCAGAGAAAACATTAGCATGATGCACAAGTAGAATTGTGCCCACCATTTACCAACGAACGACGTTGGTGATTGTGTATTTTACAGAGAACGTAGCGCGAGAAACGCAGCAGACACAAGTGTGGGGCGAAAATTTTTCTGGAAATGGAATATATCCCCTCTCCAACGCAAGCAAAATTAGAAACTTTTCTCCCCAAGGAAGCACAATCGTGCCCAACGGAAATTTCTACGGCTTGAGCGGTCAAAGCTGCCGCTAACCTGACTCCGAGTTCGCATTTTTTCCCAAAGCTTTCAATCCTATCTTACATGCCCTCTTACAAGGCCCAGCAAATGAAAAAAAATACCTTATTCTCCATTTTATTTCTTTTGGCTTCTCCCTCGGTTCTGCTCGCCCAGCAAAGTATCGCTGATTCTACTACCCAGATGGCTTTGCTGGAGGTGACCTATCGCGGCGGTATTCCTGGCGGCGATCTTGCAGATCGCTTTGGTTATTTGTCTCTCATCGGTATTCAAGGTGGTGTGAAATTCAAAAACAACTTCTATCTCAGCGCGGGGCTTCAACTCCTCTTTGGAGATGTTGTGAGGGAATTTGATGTGTTTGAAAAAATCCTCGATTCCAGTGGGTTATTGATCGGTGATCAGGGGCTACTAACGGATTATCGGGTCAATGCAGCTGGGTGGATGCTTCCTGTCACAGTGGGCAAGATCTTCCCTATATTTCCTGGCCATAACCCCAACTCAGGGATCTATGTGGAAGTAGGCGGGCAATATATTCGCCACCGACTTGGCTTCGAGGCCTATGACGATGACGTGACCCAACTCACCGGAGACTATCGCAAAGGTTATGATAGGTTGACTGCCGGCTTCGGCATGCGCGAATCCATTGGCTACACCTTCTTTGATAGCCGCGGCTATGTCAATTTCTCACTTGGCTTCGATTTTAGCCAAAACTTTACGCGTGGACAGCGCAGCATTCAGTTTGATACAGGCTTGCCCAATGATCAAAAGCGAATGGACCTATTAGCTGGCATCCGTTTTAGCTGGATTTATCCTATTTATCAGCGAAGTCCAGATCGGGTATATTATTACTGATCCCTTGCCTATTTTTGCCCTCCATGATGCGCTGGCTCTACACAATCGGGATTCGCTTATACGGCTTTGCCGTCTGGTTCGCCGCGCACTACAATCGCAAAGCAGCCGATTGGATGGCGGGCCGGCAACACTGGAAAACCACGCTGGCTTCTGAGGTCAATACGCCAGGACCGCCTTGGGTTTGGGTGCACTGCGCCTCCTTGGGCGAATTTGAACAAGGGAGAAACCTCATTGATCACCTCTATGATCATCACCCGGAATTTCGGGTGCTTGTGACTTTTTTTTCTCCTTCTGGATACCAGATTCGCAGCAAGTACGCCAAGGCGCATCATGTGGCCTACCTGCCACTCGATACCCCTGCCAATGCCCGTGCGTTCCTGAATTTGGTATCGCCAGCCTTTGGGATCTTCATTAAATATGAGTTGTGGCTCAACCTGCTGCGCGAGGCTGCCCGGCTTAGCCTGCCGCTGATTCTTGTTGCGGCACGGCCACATCCTGATAAGCCAGCCCTCAGGTGGCCCCTCCGATCCCTGTTTGTAGAAGGATACCGTAGTTTTCAGCATATTTTCACGCAAGACGAGGAGTCACGCCTGTTGCTGGAATCTCTCGGGCACCCTTCGGTATCGGTCAGTGCCGACACAAGGTTTGACAGGGTGGCGGCCAACCGGCGGCAGTGGCAAGCCCTGCCAGAAATTGAGCGCTTTCTGGGCGGGCGCAGCTGCCTGGTAGCAGGTAGCACCTGGCCAAAAGATGAGGAGCTGCTCCTCGCTGCCTGGGCAAAGTTGCCAGACCATGTGAGGCCCCGCCTCATCATCGCTCCGCACGAGATTCATCCCGAAAGGATGGAAGCCCGTATTGCCGCCTTTCCACAGCGGGAGCTCTGCTATGGGGAGATCAGCCAGGCTCAGGAAACCCATGAGATTCTCTGGATCGACAGAATTGGGCTGTTGTCGCGCTTGTATGCCTATGGCAAGGTGGCGTATGTAGGCGGAGCCTTCGATAAAGGCTTGCACAACATCCTTGAGGCAGCCGTATTTGGCTGTAGCCTGATCATTGGGCCAGCCTATCAGCGATTTCCCGAAGCCATAGATCTCGTATCTGAGGGGGCCTGCACCTCTGTAAAAAATGAAGCAGAATTCCTCTTGGCGCTTGAGACCAGGTTGCTAAATTTCGAACTCCTGGAAAACCATTCGCGTATCACGGAAGCGTATGTTGCCCAGCGGGAAGGCGCTACAAAAAAAATTCTGACCTGGATGATGCAGCAGAATTGGCTATCATGAACCAAGAGCTGATATTTCTGCGTTGGATATCGACGGGAGCTGGACAAAGTAACTTGCTCGCCCTTGTGAAAAATATTAATTTGCGAGATATGAAATCAACCATTTGCCGTCTGGCTACGATTTTTACAGTTCTTTTCATGGCCACTGGGATTCATGCCTATGCTCAAAGCAGCGGCAGCTCCAGCCCCCCGAGGCTCTACATCAACACTGTGGAGCAGCGGGGAGAGTATTTCGAAATTGCATACGAGATCACTGCCGCAGGCTATGTGGAGTTGCATCTCTTAGACGATGAGAATAAAAAACTCTGGGTAACTGGAAAGGTAACAGACCGGGTGGGCGATGATTTGCACCGCATCCCGATGGGGCCACTCAAGCCAGGAAAACGGTACAGCGTTATTCTCAAGTATAAGGGGAAAGAGTACTCTACTTTCTTTTATACCAGCGGATAGCGGGGTTTTAGGCTTTTCTGACGAACTTTATTCCCTCAAATTATAAGATTTCTTCCTCATGAATATTCTAGAAAGCACTGTAAAGGTTCAGCATACAAGCCAATCGCGGCTGCACCAAGTGGATATGAATCATATCCCCTTTGGGAAAATATTTAGCGACCACATGGTGGTCGCGCATTACCGCAATGGCAAATGGGAACAGCCCGAGATTGTGCCCTACGGTCCGCTGGCGCTGACACCTGCGGTGTCTTCCTTGAATTATGGACAGTCGGTCTTCGAAGGAATGAAAGCATTCCGGAGCATAGACGGAGAGCCGTTGCTGTTTCGTCCACAGGAGAATTTCCGCCGGATCAACAGGTCTGCCGCTCGCCTGTGTATGCCACAGATTCCGGAAGATTTGTTCATGGATAGCCTTCGGGAGCTTATTCGTTTGGATGAAAAATGGATTCCTACCAAAGAACAGGGGTCTCTCTATATTCGCCCGCTCTACTTTGCTACCGATGAGTTTATCGGGGTTAAAGCCTCTGAAAGCTATGTCCTGACCATGTTTACTTGCCCAGTGGGGCCTTATTACTCCGAGCCTGTGAGTTTGCTGGCCTCCAAAGAGTTTATCCGTGCGGCCATTGGTGGCACAGGAGCTGCCAAAGCTGCTGGCAACTATGCCAGTGCCATGCTTCCCGACAAGTTGGCCAAAGCCAAGGGCTACAACAATGTACTTTGGCTCGATGCACAGCATCATCACTATGTGGAAGAATGCGGCACCATGAATATTTTCTTTGTGATTGATGGCGTGGTCATTACGCCTTCGCTTACCGGCACGATTCTGCAAGGCATCACACGCAATAGTGCCCTCAAGGTGCTGCGTCAATCAGGATATCAGGTGGAGGAGCGCCCCATCTCTATTTATGAGGTGCAGGCAGCCTACTACGACGGCAGGCTTCAGGAAGCATTTGGTGCCGGCACAGCGGCTACGATTTCACACATCGCCAAGATCGGATTTGCCGGAGAAGACATGATTCTTCCTGAGGTGGAAGACAGAAAAGTAGGCCCCTGGCTTGGTGGAAAGCTGGAGCGAATCAAATTCGGAATTGACGAAGATCCATACGGGTGGGTCGTGAAAGCATAGAGGAATCATATCTCCTCACTCACATGAGCATCAGCAAAGCCATAGCACCTTTGTTGATGCTTTTTTTATTAACAGAAGTCTATCCGTTCGCCATGGTAGCAGCAAACATTTTTTCAGAAACCTCTTTGAGGGTTTTTAACCCATTTTCAAAGTCTTGGCCCATCATGGCGTCCATGACAAGGCCAAAGTATTTGGAAACCGGATCTCCCAAGTGAGAGACCACCTTCCAGGTGACGATGGTGGTGGCTGGGCCTGCTTGCTCGAGATTCCACAGATCAAGGGCCGGCTCCCCGTGACCAAAGTCGAGGTTGGCTTGCATACTGTTGGGCTCCACCGTCTTGGTGATCTCGTAGGCTCCCTCTCCAATGACTGGCCCTGTCCAGCTATAAGTGGCTCCTACTCCTTTGGTGATGCTCCCATAGCTTACCTTCATGTCTGGATCCATAGCATGAAAAGGAGACCATTCTGGCCATTTTTGAAGATCTATGAGAAGGGAGTAGATCAGTTCTGCGGGTGCCTCGATGGTGGTTTGCCTTTCTACCACTGATTCTTCGGGGAGAATATAGGAAATGGCAAACAGGAGAAACAGCACACCCAGTAGCCAAATCAGGATGTTGCGAAATGTTTTCATAAGAGTTAGATAAAGGATCTTGGACAAATACGATGGGCAAAATACAAAATAAATTTGCATAAAATATCTAAAAAACCGAGATTATTGCCAATAATATTTGCAATGATTTGGGCCTCTGGCTAATCGTTTTGATTCTCTTATTTCCTGTCCTTTATTCCTCATAAATCATCGAAATGGCTCATCTACGAAAGGAGAAGGCATATTTTGGCGTGAACGGCAGGATCTGCTACTTGTTTGGTCTTGTTTCGGTGTAAGGTTTGCCTGTACTTTGTATAAAGAAAACGTCCTGTAACCAACGGACAATTTTCAAGATCTTTTATCAATTGCGCCCATGATTTTTGAAGCTTTACTTTTTCTCATCTGGTCTGCCTTTTTTGTTGCTACGATCCTTGGCGTTTGGAGCGAGCCACAAAAAAACAGTCCTGTTGATACCAAAGCTACTTTGCCACCTGTAACGACCAATGCGATGGAAATCGCAAATCAGCTTTGGTAGCAAGCCACCCCCTGGCTTTCGACATGCATCAGGATAGATCCGTTTCTCACGGGTTTATCCTGATTTTTTTTTTTTTCAATGGGAATTGGCCAAACCATCCGGAAAGATTGATCATTCCAGAGAGGGAGAGGGTTGTTACGATCTACAAGGAGAGATTATTCCTCACTTTTGAGATAGAGGTCGAGTGCCCGCTGGATAACATCCTGTACGCTTACGCCTTTGGATTTGGCAATTTGCTTGACCCGTGCGAGGACGGCGGGGGTCACCATGGCTCCGAATTTTTTCTCGATCGCGTTGACGTCGGAGAAGTCAGAAGCATCCTTTTTGGTCCAGCTACGCGTAGGCATCAGATCGTCGAATGCAGCCTGATCATAGGCCTCTTCGATGGTTTCGAGGAAGCTTTTGCGCTTGGAGGAAGAGGTCGTAGCTGCGCTGCGACGGGGTTTATTCTCACTGATATTTTCCTCAATGGTATGGAGGAAGCTTTTTTTGCGGGAGGGGGCCTTTTTTTCTGATGACGCCGACGTGCGCGTCCGGGAAGCCTGCTTGGGCTTCCGGCTGTCCGGGATCAGATCGCTGAGGACATGATCGTCGTACGCATCGTCAAGGGTATCGAGAAAGCTTTTTGCCATGAAAAAGACCGGTCGCCCGGCAATTGTCAAGATGAAACAGGTACAGAAATATTGAGACGCTTGAGAATTTCGTTGGCGAGATCGAGATAATCGGTGGCGCCATTGCAGGTGTGGTCATATTCGAAAATATGCTGGCCCACACTCTGAGACTCTGCAAGTGCCACATTGCCTCTGATCATGGTTCCAAACATGGCATCGCCATAGGTCTGGAGGGCATGCTCATAGATGTCGCGGTGCAGCACTTTGCGATGGTCAAACTGGGTGACCACGATGCCAAGGAGGTCGAGCTCCTTGTTCATGCGTGTCTTGACTGTTCGCAAAATTTTGATAAAATCGGTCATTCCCTGCAACGCCAAAAACTCCGACTGAAGGGGAATTACAGCATAATC
Organism: Bacteroidia bacterium; assembly: GCA_030731845.1. GTDB lineage: Bacteria > Bacteroidota > Bacteroidia > J057 > J057 > JANQTF01. The sequence continues at coordinate 13,858 of JANQTF010000219.1, forward strand.
GCTGGCGGTGAGTGCAGAAATGGTCAACGCTCCCAACGATGGCGGGCAATCGATCAGGATAAAATCGTAGTGATCTTTGATGTCGGCAAAGGCTTCCTGGAGGATAAATTCCTTTCCTACATCATTATTTTTTTCAAAACCAGCGAGGTGCACCGAGGATGGAATCAGATCGAAAGCATCGCCACCATGAATGGCGGTTCTGATATCGTCCTGAAAAGCCAGTACCTGATACAGCGATTTTTCTGGTTTTTTCAACCCAAGTGCTCTGGTAGCATTGGCCTGAGGATCTGCATCTACCAGCAGAACCTTCATTCCTAACCGACCGAGTGCGGCTCCCAGATTGACGGTGGTGGTGGTTTTTCCTACCCCGCCTTTGTGATTAGCCACTGATATGACAACGCCCATTTCCGGATTTACTGACAAAGAAGTGAGACCTTCGGAACATGCAATGAAGGTTTTTTTAATTTCCTTTCTTCCGCATTGCTCCTGCTTATCATCCAAAAGTAGAGAAATGAGCGGAGAATCGGAAACTACAGCCCATTCAATGGGTAGATTAATTTTACGCTGTCGATTTGCAGCTTACCCGCAACTTCGCGACTTTGGTCCCGCCCTCGATTCCCAATAGTCATTCCATTTATCAGCTTCGATTAATCATGAGGCAATTCATCTGTGTGGGTCTGCTTTTCAGCGCTTTGATGCCCGCTGTTTTTGGGCAGGAAATCGTGAAACAAAAACCTACTATCCCGCATCAGGTCCGAGACATAGAAGCCTGTCAAAAAGGCTATCAATGGATCAAGGGGAGCTGGGTCTGGGATTCCCGTAGCCAGGAATATCTCTGGGTGCCGGGGCATTGTGAGCGGGGCAGATCAAACAAAGTGTTTTTTCCGGGCTCTTGGGTCAGGCTAGAGGAAGGCTGGATGTGGGCTCCAGGCTATTGGGAAAAAATCTCCCGTATCAAAAAAGGGAAGTCAACCCAATAGGAGCCCCATCGTATATCTTTCGGTTAAGCTTGGTTTTCTGCTCCGCAGGAAATCATTATCTTTATGCAAAGAATACAGTTGTCATGCAGGAACCGATGATCATGGTATCGCCAAGTGCCGCAGCACATGTGCAGAGCCTCAGAGAAGAAGGAAACTTTGGCCCAGACTACGGCCTTCGTGTGAGTGTGGATGGTGGCGGTTGCTCAGGACTGATGTACAATCTAGAGTTTGACCATCAAGAGCGCCCCGGAGATCAGGTGGTCGTGCACAATGGTATCAAGATTTATGTGCCCATGAAAAGCCTCCTATATCTCATTGGCACCGAACTCGACTACACTGGCGGGCTTCATGGCAAGGGATTTCACTTTGCCAATCCCAATGCTTCGCGTACCTGTGCCTGCGGAGAGAGCTTTTCGGTGTAATATTATTTAATCATAGCAGAGCGTAGCGATTTTTCAGAAGGATTCATTCCTTCTGCATAAATAAGTGTGCCCAAATGTTCACCCACGGGAGCTGCTCTCGGTCCGTTGGTGATGAAAGGCGTAGCGATTTCGGAGCACAGCCATAGCCTACATCGAAGACCTCAATGCCATCACCCCAAGTTGACCTACATTAGCTTCCTTTTTTGCCAGACTCAAATGAGATAACTGCCTCTTTTCCCTGGACCAGATCTATGCCTTTTAACCCCTCTATCATGAGGATGGGATAGGGCAGCGCAGAGGTACAATAGTCGGTAAGGAAGCGTCAAAAAATAATATCCGCTTTTGGCTTGATCTCTT
>JANQTF010000220.1 GCA_030731845.1 Bacteroidia bacterium
GGGTGTGAGATGAGTTGAATGGATTTGCGACTAGCAGAAAGGGAGGCTCTTGCAGTAAAGTTTTCGATGATGGGAATTCCTGTTTGGATAGCGATCATTTGACTATACCTCTCGGAAAGCCAGCTAGGTTGGAAAAACTTCTCTGATCCTGTATGAAAAAAAGGAAGAGCAACTATGGCCTGGAAACTAGAAGAAGGATAGCCTGCCTCGTCCAGAATGTCATTCCATTTAATCGACCACTCCGGATATAGATTTTTCTTATTCTGAGATAAGATGAATTCTGCTTTGTCCTTCATCAGGAAGTACCCTTCCAATAGCCAAATAGAGGTGACACCAATGAGCAGTAGCATTGCTAGTCCCGCATTCCTTTTTTTTATTGGCTCAAACCATTTATTCAAAATTATCCAAGCACTAAGAAAGGTAAAGCCGTAAAAAAAGACCCATGCCAGACGGCCCATGGATCGAAATTGTTGAATAGGACCAAGGAGTTCTTGAAGGATCGGGACCCATTTAAATGGAATGGCAAATGCTGGAATTAGTAAGATGGTGCCTGTCCAAAGAATACTACTCAGCGGAAGTGGCAAGGAAAGCGCTAAGGGTTGATGGTGGAACCATTTTTGGCGAATCCAGCTTCCGATTAAAAACAGGAGCACAAATAGTCCTGTGAGCCCCACATAAGCATAGCCCTCGGAGGTATAGTGCCTGATTGGAAAATAATCCAAGGCTAATCGAATGGGACCATATGAAGGCAGAAAAACAGACTCAAATCCTGCAGAATAGTGGGTCAACCCGAATGGCGCAGAGACAAAGTCATCTGGCCCTTGAAAGGTGGTGGCCTTCCACACGGAAAGAGAAAGAGTCGGAATTAAGGCCACAACAAAAGGTACCCATTTTTTTATGGTGGGTTGCTGACCAAAAGATTGATCCTGAAGCAAAAGCCTAAGACTCCAAATCATGAGTAAAGCCCCAGAAATCAATCCAAAATAAGGATGCATCCAGGCAGCCATGATGGAAACTACAAAGTAGAAAATAAGCCAAACCGACTTAAATCCCGAATGTTGCCATTTAAACAGCGCAAAAATCATGGCTGGCAAGATCCATAGCTGGGCCATCGCAAAGTGCCCGGTTAGGCGATCTACTTGAGGAGCCATGAAAGTAAGACATACAGCAATCAGAGCTGCATACCAAGAAGGGAAGAAGAGCTCTTTTCCAATGAGAAAAAGGAAAATGGCAGATGGGATAAATCCCATGATCATGATTCCATTCAGGATTCCTACTACGCTGTCAGGCTCAAAACCGATCCCGAAGGATTGTAAAATATTTAATATTCCCAATAAAAAAGGGTCAATATCCACATAAAGCAGATGATTGCCAGTTGGGTAATGAAACATTTCATGCCAAGAGCCCGTCCCATAATTGAGTTGCCAGGCCATAGACATATAGCTTCTCAGCCCATCACCACTAGGACTGAAGAGAAAATCACCAGGGTGCCAAAAGGCTTCCCTGAACATCAACATCAATACGCTAGAAACGATGATGATCGAAAGGCACAACCAAATGATTGACTCCTTTTTCATTTGATCACCAGACGTAGGGATTCTCTAAAGTATTGGCCTGTGATGGTCGTATAATAAATGCCTGAGGGTAGCCTTGGGGCAAAGGCGACTCCTTGGCTTTCTGTATTGTCAATATTTTCCCTCCAAACTTCTTGCCCGGCATCGTTGTACATGATGATGAGGAGAGGACCATAAGATTTGTCAAAGGTCAAGAAAAAAGAGGATCCCGGGTTTGGATAAACAGTAACCTTGTTTTCCGTTACCTCTTTCGAAATAGATACCAAACCCTGAAATTCTACCGACCCAATGTCTTGTTTTTCCCCAAATTTACGGAGAAGACCTCTTTGATCTGTTATTGAGGTTGGCGTGCCCACTGTTCCTGCATCAACTGCAATCGAATATTCTGGCAATGCGTGAGTCAAGGTAGGCCCACCGTAATTATCAAGCGAAAAGATATTAGAAGGAACATCTATAATATCTGAATCGGCAAAATCACAGACTATGCCTTCGGGATTGCGAAAGAGGTTGTTTCCGCCCGAATTCAGGCTTCCAAACACCTGTTCTCCTATGGGAGCCAAATTCCGATCTATGAGGCAATGGTCGAGCGTCAGGACTCCTTCGTCGTCCTGATAGATAGCCCCACCTCTGACATAGGCCTGATTGAAGGCAAAGGTTGATGCGGTAATGTCAACCATGGTCGCACTGCTATCATCAAAAGACCTGCTATCAATTGCACCGCCGTCGAGCCAGGTGGCTACGTTGTTGGAAAAAGTACTATTGATGATCTGGCAAAAGGAAGTAGTTCCCTTTTTGGCATAGTTGGCGATTGCGCCGCCTGCACTTGCCTGATTGAACGCAAAGGTGCAACCATCAACTGACAATTGGCCCTCGTTGAGGATTGCGCCTCCTCCATAATTACCCCCTTGGGCATGGACAATATCAAATCCTTTGAGCGAGAGTTGTCCATTGGCTGCGATCTCAAATATCCGAGTACTATCGTTTCCGTGTAGCACAACCGGTCTTTCAGCCGAATTAAAGATGACTATGCGCTCTGAGACCCGAATTGGCTTTTCAAAAAAGATGGTATCTAACAGTGCTGGAACAAAAATGGTATCGCCAAGGCAGTGAAACGCGATCAAAAATCGTAAAGACCCAACTCCATTATCCTTGACATTGAACATCCCAAGGTCCGTTGATTCGTTTCGCTCATAAGCACCTACATCAGCTAATCCAATTCGAGGAGAGCCACGCTGATCCAGCAAAGGCCCATTTCCTGCCATTCCAACATTTAGACAAGGACTTTGACAAGAGAGGGCGTGCATCCAGCTCCTTGGCCCAAACTCAGCAAGGGCAATTAACAGTGGATCTACGCCGATCAAGTCGTTGGCACCGATTCCACCAGAAAAACTCAAAGAAAGTGTATCCTCAAATAAATTAAAGTCGTTGGAGTTGACTTTCCCACGAATATTTGGATAGCTGCTCCGACCAAGGTTTCCGGCAATGATACACCCGCTCATCTTTGGGATTCTCCCCTGATCATAATCAACTCCTCCACAACCATCAGGCGTGCCATTCTTCGTGAATGTACAATTGGCGAAACTAGATTCACTCGTTCCAAATGGAATATCGAGCTGATAAATAGCTCCCCCAGATAATTCGGCTTCATTGCCTGAGAATGTGCAATTTATTGCCGTAACTCTTGTCCTTCCGTATTGACGTGAGTCAGAAAAAATAGCCCCGCCTCTTGGTACTGAAGGTGAAATTGTTGTGACCTTACTTGCCTTATTTCCAATAAAAGAACACCGATCTAAATAAAGGGCGGAAGTGTCAGCACCAAACCCTACGTTTTCTATCGCTCCGCCTACTTCGCCTTGGTTATTAAGGAATAAACAACCTGTGGCATAGACAGTTCCCCGATTCTTGATGGCCCCGCCGCCTTCGTTGTTAAACCCGGCAGCATAGCCATTCCTAAAGGTCATATAAAAAAAGGAAACGGTATCTGTCTTTCCCACTTGGAACAACCTATTTTGGCCACTTCCACTTATGACCAAATTTCCGGCTTCAGGAGCGATGAGGGTGAGATTGTTAGAGAAAGTTATCTCACTCTGCAAAAAAATCACACCATCTACCGCAAACTCGAGGGTGTCGCCAT
>JANQTF010000221.1 GCA_030731845.1 Bacteroidia bacterium
GGCTCATTTGCACCGCCTCGCTGTCGGTGTGCACACGCACTCCGCTAAAGTCAGCACCGATCGACTGCTCCATCTGCTGCTGCACGGGCGCATCGAGGGTTTGGCCCATGCCCGAGCGAGACTGCAAGCGACTCGCGAAAGCATCGCTAGCCATGCCACCCTCGCCGCCCTTGGCTTGCAGAGGCTCTTCTTCTTCTTCTGTTTGCATCTGAAGGAGTTCTTCCTCTTCCGCCTTCATTTGCAATTCCTCCTCCTCTTCCGCCACCCGCTGCACAGATTCCTCCTGCTCACATTCGGCGCACTTGCGATTCAAACCAGCTCCCGCAGTGCTGAGCACGGGTGAGGCGGACATGCCACTCACCACACGATCGGCCACTGCATCCGCTTCCTGCTCAAACTTGTCGCCCGGCTGCCCGATGCTCAGCTTCGCTTGAACGCCAGTCTTGCCAAAAAATGACCCGGAGCAAGCTTTCGCTCCTCCAAAAAATGCCTCCTGCTGTTGCCTCGGCTGCGTGCGATATCTGGTCTGTTTCGCTTTCATAGATTCTATTTGAGGTGTTTGGAGGTAGTGGGAGGTATAAGGGTCTATGGGTATAAGTCAATATTTTCCCTCATTCGCCTATTCAACCATCCAACGACCCAACCATTTTTCCATTTCTTCTTTTCTTCATTCGACAATTCAACAACTCAACCATTTCCCCTCCCCGTCATGTCCAGTTCACATGGAGCATATCGGGCATCCAGGGCAGTTTTACCAGGCCAATGCCCCAGGGCAATCTGGTCAGAAGAATGTCTTGAGCTCGCTGCTCCACGGTGAGAAACCATGCGTCTTGCCGAAACTCGAGCTTGGCTTCGCGCTGAAAAAATCCCTCCCTCAGTGCCTCAGAACTGCTGCTTTTGAGCGCAGCCCAATGCCTGATCACTGATTCCATCAGGTCTTCGCATTCGCTTTGCTCTACTTCTGAGATGGCGAAAGGCTGCGTGATTGGCGTGCCCATCGACATACCACAGAGGATTTTGGCGAGCGGAAGGTCATATTCTGCGGTTTCTTCCTTGCCAGTAGCGAGGTAGCCGAGGAGCTGCACTGCGCGTGCCTGGGTCTCGGGAGAGAGAAATGCCTTTCCGGTTGTGAGGCCGAGGTTGGCGAAAAAGGGAGCCAAGAAATTGTGGAGGATCACCAGGCCAGCCAAGGGCACATACAAGGAGTTGGTCGGCTTGGGTTCTTCCTGTTCCGCTTCGGGAAGGGCAGCTTTGTCCGTTTCGCTTACTGCGGCAGGTTCTGCTTTTCGGGAAGCGTCCTGTTGTGTCAGAATATGCAAAACTTCCTGAGCGAGAGGCGCTTGTGTAGCCTGAGCCAAAGCTTCTTCCAAGGCGAGAAAGGAATGCTTCGAGGCCAGAGAGGGCAACCAATGTCGAAGGGTCTTGGCCAGGCCTTTCGCCAGTGGCGAAGGGCTGAGGGACCATTGCACCATGTCCTTCACACATGCTTGCCGCGCGCCTGCGGGCACCTGCCCGATCATGGTTTCTATCCAGCTCCAGATCCACGCGGGAGCTTCAATCAATTGCCAGAGGGCAATTTTTTCCTTCATACTGGCTGCTACGCGCAGGCGAATGGCCGCAACATCGCTGCGCAGCAAGCTCGACACAAAGACTTGGCGCAGGGAGCGCTTTTTCTGCAGCACCTCCAGCAACGCTGAGAAAGCAGGCATCTCCCTGGTCGCAAAGCTATGGTTGGCGAGGAATCCTGTTTCCAGAAATTCGATCCACAAAGCCACGGTGCGAGCTTCTGAAGACAGGCGCTGCACCTTGTCGGATGCTTCTGTGGTAGCCTGAGTGGGAATAACCTCAAGAATCCTCGCTTCGATGGCGGAGAGAAGTTTGCTGGCAAATTCTTCTTCAAATTTTTCCGGAGAAATATTCCCCAGATCCAGCTCCAGCGAGTCGATGCGCAGCAAGTCGCTGCCAGGTGCGAGGCGGTCAAAGAGGGCCTCGACCTGGGCGAGCAAGGCTTGTCCACACAGGCGGGAGGCCTGCGTCTGTAGCGCATGCACATCCTGCGTGCCCGATACCTCGAGCAGCACTTCTTGACGGCCTATGTAGTGAGAAGCTTTCATGCGATCATTCAGCTTTTCAGGAGTTGTTGCAGGCTGGTCACGGTGCTGCTTTTGCCCAGCTCCTGCGCTTTCCAATTGGTGAGAATTTTGGCGGGTGCGATGCCAGCTTCCTTGATGGCTGCCAACTGACTCTCGAGGGTGTCAAGGGTCCCGGTAGCGAGGCTTCCGGCATTCACCGTTAAATCCAAAACTTTGTGTGTAACGCGCTCCAGGATTTGCTTGTATGCCTGCTTTTTATCTGCTTTTTTGGTTTGCTTATACACCCGGATCAGCTTGGAGGCGAGGCTGTCATAACTTTCCAGTGCCTCGCTGAAGGGCATTCGGGTCTGGATGAAATCCAGCGCTTCTTCGTAGGTCACATTTCCCTGAAAATCTCCGGATGCATTCAGGTTGAAGAGTTCCTGATAGTACTTTTGACTTCTGGCCGTGAGGCTGGAAGCTGCTGCTGCCGGGGCAGCCTCGCTGCTGATCACTGATCGCGAGGAGAGGGTAGCAGTCTCTGAAGGAGGCACCATGGCCTGGGTTAAAGTTGATTCTTTGTTGTCACCCGTAGCTTCTCTGTCGCCACAGCAAGCGACACTTTGATGTAGCGCAAAATCGGCCACGACGATTTCTGCCATGATGTCTCCGCCATTTGGATTTTTGCCAATGCAGATTTCGTCGCACAGCATGATAAAGGTGCCACCGATGGGCACACCTGCCATGTGTTCAAGACCCACTGCCGGACCAAGGTCCTGGAAAAACGGGAGCCGATTGTTTGGATCATTCAGCCTGATCACCCTGAAATCAAACTCCAGATTGTGCTCCAGGCGAAGCTTTTTGATGCTGGCTTCTGCGGTGTCACATGACATACCTATGTGTCCTTCTATTCGATAAAAATCGTGCGAGAGAACGGAGTAGGCGAGCGGGTCTGTTTGAATAGGATGGAAGGTTTCCCCGGTTTGCTCGGCGTATTTTTTCTGCAATTCCTCTCCCTGAAAGGCATAGCCAAGTAGCACTTCGCCGGTGCAGCAATCGCTCGGTTGCCAGTTTTGCATGAATGCCGTAAGGGCCTCCTGTGACTCGATGTCATAGTAATACGGGATGGCCCTACGGCCAAGGGGAAGCAGTTCCTTTTTGCTTGGGGTTACCCTGATGGGGAAGCGATTTCGGTGAGCATCGGTAGCAAATTCGGTGAGTTCGTAATGGAAATCAAAATAGCAGATCATGTCCCGAATTCTCAGAAAGAGATTTCGCACCCGATCCCAGTCTCCGTGGCTCACGTTTCGCACCGCCGAAGGCGTGAAGGTCGTTCGGTAGCCTTTGTCGCGTTTGATGATGACCTGATCTTTTGGTTGGTTAAACATGGTGACACCAAGATGCCTCGGAAATCCGTCCACAGGCCAGCAACCCGTGAGTTTGCAGGCTTCGGAGATGAATTCGTTGTAGCCGGTGGCCAAATCCTTCAGGAAGTCATAGTGATATTGGTGATAGTCAATGTCGAATCTGTTGGATTGAATATAGCCTTTCAGCAATCGCTCCATCTCGGCTATGTCCACCTCTTCTTCGAGGTAGAGGAAGGCTGCATGGCGCTTGTAGGCCATGGCGAGGTGTTTCCAGATGTCACCTACAAGGTCTTCGACCAATTTGCCATACGCCGTGTTGATGCTCTGATAATCTGTGAAATTCGTGATGATGCCGCCTGGCAGCAGCGAATCTGTCACTGCAGCAATTCGACCGCCATTTTTGGCGTCGGTGCTTCCTGTCTGGGTAGGCGCATATCGGTGCAGCCTCGGCACCTGAAGCAAAGGCACGCTTTTGCAAACCTGCATCTTCTGATAGCAGGAAGCTGGCACCAGCAAAGGCCGGATGTGATACACTACCTCATCGTTTTTGGTGCAATCGGTTTCCACGCAGGGTTTATTCTCCGCATATCCCTTTTCGAGGAATAACACCAGCACATGGTCGGTCACATGCAGCTCATGGAGCTCTGTTGCTTCCTTTCCTGCCATGATGCCATCGTCAGGGGTGAGAAGTTCCCAGGCAGACATGGCGCTCACCACGGCTTGTTGCTGCACTTTTCGGGCGGTGGACATCTGCATCGCCTTGCCTCTGCTCCCTACGGGAATCGGTGCGTTGGCGACTTCGGTCGCGCAGTTCCACCAGGGATCATAAGCAGCGGCTTCTTCCTTGGATAAGCCTGCTTCTGATCCGGCATATTTTCTCACATGTGTATAGATGATCTTGCCAGCAGGAAGATCCACACAGGGTTTTTTCTCGGCTCCTCCTGCTCTGGGGATTTCTTTTCCCGGCTCAGGTGCGTCGCCCGGGGCAATCTCGATGAGATAGCCCTCAGAGCTGAATCCATAGCCGGGCGTGAGCACGAGGTAGTGCTCATCGCAAGCTGCGCCATAGAGATACTCGGCTTGCAAGCCACAGAGGATCCCTGCCCCAATGCCATGGGTTCTCGTGAGGCGATTTTGTTCGTCTAAAAACCGATGCAGGCCATTGAGTTGACCGTCGGTGAGCACCTGATTGGGAGCGAATCGGGGATATGTTGCGAGATGGTGATGGTCCATGGCGAAGTGGAATTGGAGGTAGTCAAATGATTGAAAAAGAGAGGATTATGAAGCGTTGGTTACATGGATCTGAGGCTCATCTTGCCAAGCATCGGGAGCTGTCCACCTTTTGCCTGTGGATCGTAGAGCCTGGCAGGTGGATAGGTAGATCTCAGGCATTCAATGCTGTGCAGGAGCTTGGTCAGTGCCGCTTCGTAAGCGAGGAGGGCATCGCCCCCCGGCGAGAACGGCGGAACGCCATGCTGCTGCCGTGGCAATGCCGCGAGTGCCATCAGCCACGCCTGATAGGCGACCTCGAAGCGGCGCATCGCTGGGTAGCTCACCCACACGATGTGCAGGTACACGTGGGCCGGAGCCTCTTTGCGCAGGGTTTGCTCGGTGAGCTGCCGAAACGCGAGGCTGTCGCTGCGCGATGGCCATGCAGGCAACAACACCGTTGCCTGAAAGGAATACAGCCCTTGTATCGGCGGACGGCTTTCGGAGGGATAGCCGGGTAGGTCTGTGAGGAAAGGCGAATCGGCACTTCGGGGCCGCAGCAGGATGTGCTCCAGCACATGAAATCCCTCGGCGCTGCGCGCCTGTTGGAAAAGATCGATCACTTGCCTCAGGGCTGTGGCTGTTGTGGTGGAGCCCAGCACCTCTGCTTCCTCGCCTGCTTTGCAGTCATTCAGCAAGTCCCAGCGGCAAGCCTTGGCATCAAAGCGATAGGCGCTTTTGTCGGTGCCCAGCCGGATGGCCGCGTCAAGGATCTGCTCAGCAGACGCTTCGCGTTGGCAGGCTCTGCTTGTGAAGAGGACAGTTTCTCCATCATTCACTGTGAATCTCCAGCCGTCTTCTTCCTGAACAATGCTGAAATAATCGGAAGCCAGGTCCAGCCAATGATCGGCGAGCTCGGCAGGGCTTGAAACGGTAGCTTGCTCCTCGCTGAGCCAATCGATCAGCTGATCGCGTGCGCTCTCGGTGCCGCCGGGCACATATCCCAAAGTGGCCTTCTCCTCGCAAGGCCCCAACAAATCCCATCGGCCATCTGGGCAGTCTTTGTCTGGAGAAAGCTGGAGGTGGTAATGGTCAGCATCTGTGCCTTGCAGCTTCACGAGGTCAAACAATCCGCTGGCAAGTGCTTGCGTCGCTTCATAGCGACTGATGAAGAGGAAATCTCCAAAAGCATCCACAATCACGATGCGCCAACGGCCATCTACATGCTGCTGAAGCTGATACAGATTCGACAGGGTGGCACTATTGGGCAGCCTCGGCTGCATCCCAAGCAAGGCCATGACCCGGCTTTGAAAGCCCGACAAGGTCAGCGGGGCATAGCGATAATCATAAGCACGGGCACGCTGCGCGCTCAGCTCTGGATAGTGCTCCAACAACAACTCTTTGTCTCGAATCACCTTTTTCAGCCCTTCTTCTTTTCCGTCGAATAACTGGAACATGAGAAGACTGTAATCGGCAAAACTCTCGGCAAAACGCCCTGTGAGGTGGTCGAGGAAGCGGTTTCTGCGTTCCAATGCCCCGATCTCTGTCTCTATGATGTCATCGAGTTGGGTTGTCAGGGATTGGTAATCGCGGTAAAGTTTGTCTGCTTCGGCGATCTCTGCGGTTGCGGGTTGGGTGAAATACGTGCGGATCGCGGGCTGTGGCTCCCAGGAAAAGAGATGCTGCATCCCATCAAGTTGTGCCAGGTAATTCGCCAACATCTGCTCAAAAAACATCATAAACGCTTTGAGCTGAAGAGACTGTGCCTTGCGCTCAATAGCGCCATTTTCAGGTACCTGAAATTTTCCAGCGCGGTAAATGCCCGGCAGATCATGCTGCGCGGGCCAGTAATCGAGTACTTCGCGGTCTTGTCCCACTGGCACAGGGAGATCGGTTTCATGCGCTTTGAGTTTCACCGGACGTAGTCGCAGCCGCTTTTCTTCGAGCAGCGCTGAGACTTCTCGGGAATCGCTTTTTTGGGAGATGTTTTTTTGTAAAAACTGAAAGCAACTTCTCGACGGGGTGAAATTGGGTTTCCAGCAATTCTCCTTTGCGAGGCACAAAAACCAGGGGTCAGAGGCAACCAAGACGCCATCGTGATAGGCTTCGAGGCGAATGTTCTTCACGTTTTGGACGCCTTCCACGTCCATCAGCAGGTTGATGATGTCGGAGCTGCGCAGCTCGGTCCGGTTGGTGGCAGCGGCAAATTCTGCGGGGTCGAGGAAGCCATGGTCGAGCAAGGGGCCCGTGAAGATTTGCTCCACGGTGTATTTCCGCTCCATGAGTTGGGAGAGGGTGTAGAAATAGATGCTGGGCTTGATATGCTCTTCGAGCAGGCAGAGAATCTCCGCGTGCACGCTGTTGACATCCGCGCCGGGCGCCAGGATGATCCGGGCATCGATTCCGATTTCCTCGGTGCGAATTTCGGACACGGCCACAGGGTCTTCGCAGAGATTGCGATAGGCATGAAGCCTGCGCCAGACTTCTGCTCTCACAGCTCCCTTGCTGAGGTCGTGATCATCCACTTCGCCTTCTTCGCCAGATCGCCATGAGATTTCCCAATCATAAAAGAAAGGATAGAACTGCTGCAACCGCCCTCCTTCGGTGCCGCCGAGCAGCAAAATCACGCCCTCCACGGAGTAGGGAAAGGCAGCGCCCCGACTCAGGCAGAGGTTGACGCCTTTTTCGGCGCTGGCGCTGAGCCGATAGTTTTGGCAGGCGGGAATCTCCCAACACAAGGGAATCCGCATTTTGCAGAGCTTATCTGCCACCATGATTTCTTCGCTGCGAATGACCTTGCCTCGATCATTTTCCAACAGAAAGGTCACCTTGCCCGGCTTGCTCACGAACACATGAACCGCATCGAGGGTGAGGTCTTTTTCTACATCAAATACCAGGGCTTGTCCGGCAGGAGCCACATATTCGCTCAGGAAGTTGGTGTCGTCGGGTTCTCCAAGCGTGGCGCGGTGCCAGTTTCCTTTGCTGGATTCATGCTCGTCCCATTCCCAGTCATAGAAGAAGTAATAGACATCCTCTTCGGGCATTCCATGGGTGAGGGACACTTGTCCGGGTAGGGTGAAGGGAAAATCCGGCTCGCGGTGAGCAAAGAGCCACAGGCAGCCTTCGGGACCTTCGGCCACGAGGCAATATTGGTTGGCGACATCGTCATTGTCACAGAGGCTAGCGTCATATTCCAGGGAATAATCAAGCAACAACCGCGTCTTTTTGTGCGGCTCCGTGATGAGCTGCTCCCAGCTCTGTATCACCTCATGATGACCATTGAGCAGAGAAATGGTGATGGGAACAGGAGCGCCGGGGCTCACGTTTCCACTCGCATCTGTGATCGGGTCTGGGTCGGCGGCATACACCGACACCGCCGTGAGGACAATGTCCTGTTCGATGCGAAAGCAGATGCCTTGCCCTTCCGGGCGGAGGTAGTTGCCCTCTCCGGCATCTATGCCGGAGAGATCTTCCGGGCCGAGAGTCATGTCTTTCACATATTCCTCAAATTCGATGCAGACTTCATATAGCCCTTCGAGGAAAGAAATGCTGGAATCAGGTACCTGCCCGGCTTCCTGGCGCTTTTGCCATTCTGCCAGAGCTTCTGCGGCAGGGATCATGGCCAGATCGCAGCCCTCGCTGCGGTAGGCTGCCTTGTGGACAGGATACACCCACGCATTTCTCACCCCTCTGATATCGAGGATCACTTTCCGAAGGTCATCAAAGGTGATGGGGTAGCAGCTCAGCACGTCGGCAGCAGTATGGAACCTACCCACACTGAAATTGGCGCCTTTATCGGAGCGGGTCAGCAGGTCCTTGATCTCAAACTTTGTGCGGTAGCCCAGGTCGGTGATGGCATAGCACAGCGCCTCCAGAATGGTGATGCCGGGGTCATGGGCATTATAATCTGTCCAAAGTTGCGAAGCGAGATTCTCGATCTGCTTGCGGCCTTGCTGCCGAAGGAGTTCGTAGTTTTCGCTATCTGCCTTTGGCGCATTCTTGAATATGACGGGCGATTTTAGCATCGGATCAGTACTTCGTTGAGGGTGAGAAGATGGTTGGCCGAAGACACGAGCACCGAGGCGGAGGTGTGAGCGCAGACTTCTTCGAGGTCTTGCTCCAGCATGTGCTCGATTCCCTCATCATCTCTCAGTACGACGCTCAGGGTGACCTTTTCTACATAGTCGATGTAGTCGAGTTCGTCGAGATAATCGATGATGGGAGAAATGTGGAGGCTCGCCCCAAAATGCAGGTCGTAGTCGGAGTCGAAGCGCCATGGGGAGAGGTAGCGAATGAGGTCCTCGTTGAGTTTGGTGAGATAGAGGCCGGGATCTTTGCCTGGTTTGAGGGTGAATGTGGCATTCACCTTTACCTCCTCAAACACAGGATTTTCTACTTTAACAGTCGCAAATCCAGAGCTGAGGCCTCGCAGATAGGTTTCGATTTCGGAGCGAAGGTTGTTGCTCACCCGAGGCCGCAAGGGGTCGATCGCGTTTTGGTTGCGCAGGTCTGGCAACACAATGACCTGCACAAATCCGGGTCGGTGTTCGATCCCTGAAAGCAACTGCTGATGCAAAAATTCATCGACATCTGCGCCTGGAATGCTGCCCAGAATGCTCTGCGAATGCGTGATGCATTTCACCTGATACACCTGCGGAAATTGGGCCATCACCAACCGCTCATAGTCGAAAATGCCCACAGAGCGAGACTTGTGGCGCAGCCGCTCGCTGATTCGCTGGTAGAAATCGGCGTCTTGCTCCTCCAGGGTTCCCCCAAAAGAGGCGAAGGGTTGTTCTACCTTTTTGATCACCGCCTTTCTGAAAAATAGCTGAGAAAGACTGTTGGCAGGCAGGGCCTTAGCGAGTCTGCTGAGATCATTCCCGTTATTTTCGAAGGTTGCTTTCACGGCATGGAGCCGCACATCATACAATTGTCCCACGCCATCGGGATCTTCCGTGACCGATGCGCGCAGCCACACAAGGCCACTGGGAAGCATGGTGTTGGCCTGCGTGGCATCAGAGGGAATGTTGAGCTGCACGATGCCGGGGCGCAGGAGCCCGTTGGTGTCGTCGGAGACGACCTGGGCGGGATCGAAGGCTTTCCAGCGGTTGTCGCTGAGGTATGACCAGGAAACGAAGCGTTTGTCTCGCGCGGGATTTTCGCTCCCTTCGGCCACCTGGCACAGGATGTTGAGCAACTGCGGCGCTTTGAGCGCTTTGATTCCGAGAAACAAGTTTCCGGCTGCGACCTGCATATCAGGCAGCAGGCGCTCTTGCGCATCGCGCACGAAGCTGGCCCGGCCCTCTGAATCGCCCGCCTGAGCGAGATAGCGCGGCAACAAGCGATTGGTCGCGAGGGCGCCTTGTCCGTCGTCGAGGGTCTCCTCCACAGGCACAATCTCTGTCCATCCGTAGGGATGCAGGTGGAAAAACTGCTCCACCGAATCGGCGAGATCGCCTTTTGTTTTGTCCTTAAAAACAAGGGTCTCGCTGGCTGAGTAGCTCAGGGTAAGCGAGTTGACAAGCGGCGTATAGGGCGGATTGGGAATTTTTTCTGCATCGCCTTCAAGTGCTACTTGCGCAAGGATTTTTGGGTATTCGGCGTGGAAGAAGTGCTGCGCGAGTGAAAAGGTCATGAAACCGCGCTTGGGCCGTGGCGTGGCTCCTGCAAAGGGGGGAAGGAATGGGTCTCGCCCGAAGTTGCTGATGTCGAAAATAAACCTGCGAACGGGTGAAATCTCTGATTTATCCTCTTCTACGAACAGGGAAAAGTCATCTTCCACCGGCACTGCTTCCCAATCAAAATCCTGTAGAAGAGACGTCGATGCTTTGAAAAAATCGTTGCCACTGACAGGCGTATTGGAAGAATTTGTCTTGGGTTCTACATATTTGCGGTAATGGGTGACAAAACTGCTGGGAAGGTTACCCCATTCCAGGTCAATGGTCACGTTTTTGAGTGATTTGCTGAATACCTCATAACTTCCAATGTAGAAGTTGGACCCCACATTGGGCTGTGAGCCGAATGGCATAAAGGGCTTGCTTGGGTTCAAAACTCCCTGATCATTCTCCAGTAATATCTTTCGCATCCCCATGACTGTGACCTCAATGTCCAGCTTATGTAGGGCCGGCTCCATCAGGTATTTGTAGGGATATGATCCGGAGACGAGTTCCCAGAACGCGCGATCGTGAATAGGAATCGAGATTGGCACGTTCTGAAGGGCTCGGTACACATTGCCCGATACATCGCGAACATGCATGTTTTGATACCACTGAACACCGGGGTTGTGGAAGCGAATGTTGCCAACTGCCTGCCACTCAAGCGGATTACTCCCGGGCTCGGAGGCTGGGTTCTCCACGATTAGCCGAAAAAGCTGATCCTGATATTCCACATAAGCCCCCACGACTGGAACGCCAGCGCTAAAAGGAAACCCAACGATGGAGGTCTCGATTTTCTCCCAAACCATGGCATTGGGGTCCACAACCTGACTTTGGTTGGATACACAAGCTCGGTAGATCTGGGTGGGATCGAGGTCTGTTTTGCTCACATAAGAGCCGATTTCGTAGAGATTATTTGGTTGAAAAACGGGGATGATGTTGGGCACTTCCTCCCATGCCATGAGCTCGAGGCCGGGGTGAATGTCTGCAAGGGGAGCCCTTGCCTGGAAGTAGACAGGGATACCCTGCGTAAATCGGACAAAGCTGCCCGTCGGGTATGCAACTCCATCCTTAAATTCAGCAACTGAATCCAGCAGGGTCCATTGATTTTGGTTAGGGGCACCCCCGCCGCTTGCGCTGTAAGAGGGCGAAAAATGGACGATGGCTTGAGTCGCATAGTAGTTCCCGCCCTTCCACAAAACGACCTCTTTCTTTTCATAATTCTGGTATGGATCGTAGTCGGTAATGGTGGCGGTATGCGCTTGCCAGATGGTCGTGCCATCTGCTGGAGAAATGCCCTTGCAGTCGGCTTTGCAGGTGAAAAACTGGGTGTTGCCAATTCTCAGGATGTCGTCCTTGGTGTAATTTTGGGTTGATACATAAGTCCCGATGGTTCCCAGATCTTGCCACACATTACTTAGATTAGGAACGATATTTTGACTCCGAAACCCCGCAAAGTAGAAGGCGGCATTGAAGGAGATTCCTGAAAATGGGGCATACAGTTGTTGCGAGTCAAACGCATCAAGCGATGCGATTTCCCATAACAGGGTGTTTTCTGTCAGACTGAGGGTAGCTGGATTTTTGTCAAAATTTGTTACCGAAGCCGCGTAATAAAGTCCATTGCGGAGAACGATGCTTTTAAATCCATATGAAAGACCAGGGTCCCAGGCTGCCCCAATGGCTGGATTGCTGGTGTTGCCAATGACAGTCCACTTGCCGGTGGTGCTGCTAGTGGGGACATCGCCAGCCGAGATAGCAGAATTGGCATAGAAGAAGTGCTCGTTTGGAGCAACAGTTACCCGCACAAAGCTTCCTGCCTCATAGGCAAGGGCAGCGTCATAGGTTGCCACGGGCATCCACACCCTAACGGGGGCACCGTTGATCAACGCGCCCGGGGCGCGAAGCGGCGTATTGGCGGGGCCGCTCGCGTGGGTGATCGCAATTCGGCACTGATAAACCTGTCCGGCCTGGATGGCAAATGGCTGGCTGTCGGGTGCATAATTCCCCCCGGCGGTGTACGCTGTGATCGGTCGCCAAATCTGGCTCACCGGAGTAGCTGGAGGGGCATTGGTTTTGCGAACAATGGAGTTATTCTGGTCATTTGTCAGTCGATACTGCTTGTGGTCCAGCGTATTGAACACCAGATTATCTTCCTCAAATAATTGATTGGCTCCCGGCGAATACGTGATGATTTGACTAGAAATATTAGCCCAAATGGGTTCCTGTGTAGGGCTATTGAGCTGCGGCAGCAGCGGTGTGGTTAAGGCGTTGAGTAAATAAATATTGGATCCGAACTTGTAGAATTCAGACTGGTCTTTCTCAAATTCACTCACTGCACTGCCCTCTGGGATTCCATTCCAATAGGCAACAGCTTGATTGGGGGCAATGGCCTTCACAGAAACGCCTGCCACAAAGAGCTGCTCGTTGTCCTCTACAATTTCCCCGGGCTGATAGCTCGTTTCGGGGTTAAACATCCCCTTGCTATCCGCCAAAATGCCCCAGAGCAATTGCGAATCAGCCGCTGGTCCTGGCTCAATGGGAAACCCTGCCGGTAAATCTGCATTGGCACGATAGGTGACCCCATTATAATTGGCATAGCTGCCGGCCTGCACTGCTGTCAGCAGTCCGCCACCTGTCATGTAAGGAATGGTCGTGGAAGCAGGTAATTTGCTCGTTACATTCTCCCAAATCTTCTTGTTGTTGGCAGGAGAAATCCCAATCGCATTGGCCTGTGAAACATAAATACTTTGGTAGGTATTGTCCTCAAAAATAATCTCGCCATTGAGGTAGAATGTGTTGGGGTTGAATACTTTCGCAGACAAATCTCCCTCCATGCTCAGGTCAAAATCTCCTTCTACTGACAACCCGTAGTTGTCCAGCAAAAACAATAACACTGCCTGATGGCAGTCCAACCGCTCCCGCAACGGCTCCTGATCCACCAATCCTTCGTGATAGGCTATCACAGGATCTTCATCTGGAGACAACGAAAGGGTATAAACCAATTCTTCAGCTTCGGGGTCGATGAGGACTTCTTTGGCCTTGATTTGATTCCACGCTTTCTCAGCGCTGTAAAATATGTTCACATTCCGCTCCAATTCACTCCTCACCAACGACAAGGAATAGGTTTTGAGAATTTCTCCCAATCCACTCAAGGCAAACCGCAACACAATCTCCCGCTCTCCCTCTGCCAGCAAAAACATCGGCGAGGCGATCGCAAATCCAAATCTCGCTGCCGGATCGGCAGCAGAACCCAAGGGAATCCATTTTCCATCTGTGGCCTTGCGCGCATCGGCATCGGCGTCGGGTGCCCCAAAGGCATTCAGGATTTCGTATTCCACCGGCTCTCCTTCTGCGGAGACCTTTTCTTTGTTGAAAAACAAGGTCTTGAGCCCGTGTTCTTCGTCGAGCTTGGCGGGAGAGATGACAAGTTCCTGATCGGGCGAAAACAAAATATCCTTGCCCGCAGCATCCTTGCCATCGAGAAAGCGATCTGTGGTTTCGAGCAAGCCATTCACAAATCCCTGGGCCAGTTCCAGCACGAGATGTGCCTGATCCATGGTCGCGGGCTTGTTGTTGAGTTGCAACACCTCCCGGTAATAGAAATCAAGATGGCGCTTGGTCAGCGTATTCATGTCCTTCTTCAGCACGGATAGGAGCATCACAAAGGAGAGAAACAGCGCCATGTGGGGCTCGTGCTCCGGGTAGTTGCTGAGCGTTTCCTTGAGATATTGAGGGGACTGCTGGAGAACAGGAACGAGGGTGTCGTAAAATTTTCGGAAAAGCTGCCGCAGGGCAAAAGATTCCTTGAAAATGGCCTCTTCGGTATTGGGCAAGCCGGCGGGCAGTGCGGCAAACCCGCGTGGTGGTTCCACCAGGGGCCATTCGGCCTCGTAGCGGTCGAGTGGCAAGCGCTCCGCAATGATTCCCAGGCCGCTCGCCCGGCGCAGATACGCCAGCAACCGGCAAAAAGCATCGCCCGTGACCGAGGGAAGCAGGCGGCTCAGTTGCGCTTGAAGCGCAAATCCCGGCACGGCTTTTTCCTGCCAGTGAAGCAGTTTTTTGGCCAGGCCCAGCATCTGCATCAGGATGGAGGCCAGCGCCTCGCCCCGCTCAACAGGGGAGTTGCTCGTTTCAAAAACGCTTAGCTGTGCCCGAAATTCGTCTTGATAGGTGCTGGCTTTTTCTTCTTTCAGGATCATGGCTGCCACCACCGACACGTCGCCCTCCACAAAGGCAACCCAGTCGCCAGACTGCTGACCTTCTGCGTCATAAAACTGGAGCAACTTTGCATAGCGCCGCGCATACAGGAGCAAGTCCTCGGTGTTGCGCTCGTCCACAGGGGCAAAGGCGGGGAGCAATGCCTCAAGTTGGCGCCGACTGCGGCTCACGCCGTCGTGCTGAAGGGGATGGGGGATATGCTGGTCGAATGTCATAACAAGAGGCCTGTGCGGATGTTACTGGGGGATTTCCGATCCTTCGTTGAGGTAGAATGGAAACACAAAATTGCTTCTGGTATTGGTGCTCGCCACGGTGTAGGCGATTTGGATTCTGATGAATCCCTCCTCCGGAATGGCGTCGAGACTCACGTCATCGAGAATCACGCGGGGCTCGTGGAGCAGAATGGCCCGCTCGATGAGCTTCTCCATGTAGGTGCGCAGGGTGAGGTTGAATGGCTCAAAAAGCAGCCGCTCCATGCCTGCGCCAAAGTCGGGGCGCATCACCCGCTCGCCCGGCAGCGTGGAGAGCAGAATCTCGATGCTGCTCTGGATGTCGTCTTTGCTTTGCAGCATATCCACCCCGCCTGTCTCTTTGCGGAATGTGGGAGGGAAACTCCAGCCTTTGCCTATGAAATCGAGCATGATGTGGTGAGGGTTGAGGGTGAATGTTGGGTGGGGTGAATTATTCGCCGATCATGACGGTGGGCAATCCTGCGGCAATGCTGCCTCCATGAGCAGTGGTGTCGCCCTGCCGGGCTGCGGGTTTTCCTCCGATGAGGACCGTGCCGGAGCCTTTGGCGATGCTGTCTGGTGGTCCCACGCACACACACATATCGCCAAGCACCGCCGCTGGCAGTCCACCAATCAGCACGGTGGGAATTCCCGGTCCGGTCACCGGACCGCCTACGTGAGGCACGGGGATGGGAGCGGGAGATTGCATGGGGCAGGTGTGCAAATCGGTAAGTCTGGCTGCAGGTGGCATAAGGGGAGGTGGTTAATTGATTTGGACCATGGCGCCTTTCACGACGGTGTTGCCGGAGGCTGAGAGTTCTGCACCAGCCTGACCTTGTGCCGTGAGCTGTGAGGTTGCTTTGATGTTCACATTCACGCCGCCTTCCAGCGTGGCGTCTTGGGCGGCTTTCAGCATAAGCTGTGACGCGGAGTCGATGGTGATTCCACTTGAATTGAGCAGGATTTTGTTTCCATGTTCATCTTCAATCTTGATTTCTCCGGCCTCATCGTCCATGAAGAATGTCTTTCCACTGGGCATTTCGAGGGTGAAAGACTTCTTCTCGTCATGGAAGACCATTTTCATCTTTGAGCGAGAGACATATCCTTTTTCATGGTTGGTGTCTTGCGCCACAAAAGGCGCGGGCTTGGCAGAACTGTGCAATTGCCCCAGCACAATGGGGTTGCGGGGATCATCATTGAGAAATCCCACGATCACCTCGTCATTGATTTCGGGGCGAAAAAAGAAGCCGCGATCATTGCCTGCATCGAGATTGGCTACCCTGGCCCAGCTTCCTTCTCCCTGCATATCGATCACGGGGATGCGGACTTTGATGCGGTGCTCGCCTTCGGGATCCTGCTCCAGCTTGGTCACGATGGCGATGTGGAGGCCACTCATGGCTGGCACGAGTCCTTCGGCAGGCAAATGCGGGATGTCTTCGTATTGCCGGGCAAAGCATTCAGGCGAAAGGCCAAAGGCCACATCGGTTTCCCAGTTGCTGCTGTTGAGCTCGTGACGCACACCTGTGACAAATGCCTGACCAGAAAATCGGTCCCCCAGATGTTGCAAATCGATCAACTCTCCCGGCATCACCTTGCTGAATCCCTGGATTCGCACCCGGCCTCTTATCTTGGCTAATTGGCTGCGTTGGCGCTCGGCGCTTGCCCAGGCCTGCAGTTCCTCCCCCGTGAGTTGCCCCGCGTGGTAGAGATTCAGGTCGCGTAAGCCCGTTTCATCCGCAAGGCTATTGCTACTCAGGTTGCCAGGCGAGCTGGCACTGGGATTGTTCGCCTGATTCACCACCATGGCTTGATTGGCAGCATCCCAGGCATGGGCCTTCACGTCGCGGTATTGATACCGGCCATCCATTTCTGCTTCCAATTCCAGAATATCTTGTCCAAATGTCAGGCTGGTATTGACGCGCTGGGTAAAATCAGGCTTTTTGACCTTGAGGTTGCCGTTTTCGGTGTGCACAAGCATCCCATTCACATCAGCTCGGGAGAGGATAAAGTCCCAGTCAGAACAATTGTACTGAATCATCTCTTTGTGAGTCACAGCGGTGTTATCTGTCGATCCACTCAGGCTACTTTCTCTCACGATTTCGCTGATGATAGCACTGTCTCTTTTGTCGTAGAAGTAGCGGTTGTTTCGCCCCAGGGTCAGCTGATAGGCTTTGTCTTTGCATTCCACCCTGAGATAGGTGCCATCTGCTTTGATCTGGATCTTTTGGCGAATCACCACCCCGCGAAACACCATCTCATTGTCCTGATGATAGCCCAGCTCAATGCTGATTTCTGCACCAGGCGCAAACTGACTAGCGTTGCTTGCCGGAAAATCTCCGGCAGCAGCATCTCCATCATACACGATGAGCTCGGCAGTGGTGATCCGGTTCACTTCCCGCTCCACAGTAAGGCCCGCAAGGAGGTAACTCTCGGGGATGGCTGTGCCATTAGCGTAGATCTTAAACGACGGAGCGTCAGCGGGTTGTGAACCCTGGACGAGAGGACTTGTACTCATGAGCTAGACGATTGATCGGGTGCGGTTTTGAGGGGCGGCATACGCAAGGAGGCGCCTGTGCGCAGCTTGCGAAAGTGGTTGAGTTGATTCACCCGTGCCAATTCCAAATAATATTGTGGGTCTTCATATACCCGCTCAGAAAGCTGATGAAGCGTTTCGCCTTCCTCTACCGCATGGAAGCGAGTGAGGTCTGGCGACCGGAAATTCAGCTTTTGTGGGGTAGAGTTTTGTGGATTATGTTCCACAAAAGTGGCGTTCACCTTGGCACGAATGGGGCGCCCCGCTGGGTCAAATAGTGTGTAGTTCACATCTGCCGAGCGGAGCTTACAGATAAAATGAAGAATGCCCCAGCTCAGGATCAGGTAGGGTGGCTCGTGGGTTTCATTCGTGGGTGTGTAGGTGAGGCTGAGAAATTGCTGCACCATGTCTTCTACCACGCCAGGAACGCTGCTTTTGTTCAATTTCTGTTGTTTGGCTATGGCCGACGGGGATGGAGACACATTCTGAGTAAAGCCAGCTGGTGTCACGCCCGTTCCATCAAACAAAAATTCGAAGGTCATCTCCTCAGCAGTGGTGCCCATGTTCACGCTCTTGGTCGCGTGCTCGCCCACGGCCTCTTGATTGGTCACCCGGTTGGCATAGCGTCTGGTAAATTGGTTAGGGTTGAATTGCACGGAAAAGACACCGAGCTGTTTCGAAGGCGACACGAAGGCGTCTCCGAAGGCTGTGATTTGCATTTTGGTCAATTCTCCTGAAGGGATTCCCGGTAGCATCTGTGATGGATTGAGGGTTATCGTTCTTTTTTCTTGCGCAGAATCTCGGACACCTGGGCCACGATTTTCTCGGCTTTCTCCGCCTGCGACGCTCCGTCGCGGCCTGTCTTGCTCTGCCCGCTCCCGCGAGGCTCATCTGTAATCGTGGCGCGGATCACGAGTTCTCGGATTTCGATTGGCATAGGGAAAATTGTTGAATGAGGGATTGAAGAATTCACCACGGAGGCGCTAAGGGCATGGAGAAACACGGAGGAAGAAATGGTTGAGTTGATGGATTGATGAATGAGAGAATGAAGGAAAGGGTAGACTTATACCCCTATACCTCACCACTTATACCTCCAATCCCTTCCCCACTCACCCTCTCAAAAAATAGCTGTAGCTCAGCTGCAGGGTTTCGATCACCACAGAGCCTTGTTCAGCATTGAAAGAGGAAATCTCCCAGCGCTTGGGAATGGCGCCCACTACTTGCCAGGAACTCAGTGGCTCGTGAGAAGCGTTGAGCAACACGATGCTGAGGTTGATGGGTTGGAAAACGAAGTTTTCAATAGCATTCCTGCACCATTTCACCAATCCCGAGTCCACGACCATGCCTCGCTTGAGCGATAGCTCCGCATAGCGGGTGCGCGTAGGCAGCCCGTGTGTAAAGCGGTTTTCGCCGCCCTCCACATACGATTCCATCTCCACATCCACCGTGAGGCCACTCACTTCCTGAAACTGTATGTCGAGCTCCGATTTTTGGTCCAGCTCAAAAATGACCGAGAAGTGAAACCCCACCGGGGGATAATAGTCAGCCATGATCAATCATTTTGAATGGTGAGACCTTCGTGAACAAGCTCCATCGTTTCAATGGCCACTTCGTTGCCATCAGACTTGAGGTCAGTTGCCTGCACCTTGATGGGCCACGCACTTTCTACCTTCCACACCACCACCGGCTCATGAGATTCATTGAGCAGGCTGATGGTGATGTCGCGACGCTCGATCTCGTTGAGGGCCACGGTATTCCACCAATTATAGAATTCATTGTCGCTCTGGAATGTGCCGCGCTTCAGCGTAATGTTGCTGTGCTTCTGCATGCCCGGCATCCGGGTTTTGGTGTATTCCGGGCTCGCTCCGTGGCGATATTCGATCATCTCGGTTTCTACTGTGAGACCAGATACTTCGGTGAATCCGATTTGGGTTCCGCCCCATTCTACCTGAAAATGGAATTTAGATAACGGGTAATTTGCCATGAGTACAGTGAATTGATGAGTAAGTGAAGGGTTGAATCAAAGAATGCAGCTGACGGTGGGTGCTTATATCTGCTCTTCCATCTTGCATTCGTAGCGAATGATGATAAACTCTGCGGGCCTGACCGCTGCCAGACCGATGTCGATGAGGAGGCGTCCTTCGAGAATGTCCTGGGCGATCATTGACTCGCCCAATCCGATTCCAATGAAGTAGGCATCGCCAGCCGTAGCGCCATAAAAGGCTCCTTTTCGCCACAGCGCTCGCAAAAACGCGTCGATCATGTTGCGCACCTGTAGCCAGGTATTGGCGTCGTTGGGCTCAAACACAAAGCGCTCTGTGGCCTTTTTGAGAAATTCTTCGATGTAAATGAACAGCCGCCGAACGGGTACATAGCGCCACTCCAGGCTGTTGGAAAGCAGGGTTCTCGATCCCCACACCACCGCCCCGCGCCCCGGAAAACTCCGGATCGCATTGATGGCTTTGCCCGATTCGTGCACGTTCATGTCTTCCTGCATGCGATCGTCGATGGCAGTTTCTGGCCCGATCGTCGCCATGAGTGCAGCATTGGCGGGAGCTTTCCACACGCCCTGTCGCTCGTCGGTCACCACAATCAGAGCCGCGATGGCTGCGGAGGGTGGCAGGCGCTTCCTCTCCAGCTTGATCGCCTCCGCGACTTTGCTCAGCACAGGGTGCAGCGTAAACAACTGATTCTCAATCTGTGACTCCGTTGTGCCAGCTGCGCGATACACCCGCTCTACCCCTTTTGCCAGGGCCAGGGCCACAGGCCGGAGAGACAGCAGGAGGTCCGAATCGCTTGTGAGCACTGCCGCCGCAATGTCGTCAGCAACTTGGTTGCCCAGCCATCGCGTCTCGTTGAGGAGGGCATAGGCTGCTTCCTTGGTCGCTTCATCCGAAGGATCGTTCCCAAACCTGATGAGCGCCTGTTGGCTCTTCTCGATGGAGATAAATCTTTGGATCGCATTGGGGAGGCCAAATCCTGACAAGGCATCCTCTATCGCTGTCTGAATCGGAGAGGAGACCTGCTCATCGAGCTGCACAAAGGCTGTGGCCAGCTTTCTCACCGCATGAGCGAGTTGCCGGTAGCTGTCCAGAGAGTCCGTTGCCGAGGTGGCATCAGCCTGTGCTTCCGCCTGATATGCTCGGATCATGTCCTCGATCACGGTGCTGGCTTTGGCAGTCTGTGACCTGCTCATGCCTGAGAGGGTGATCAGGGATTCGCTCTCCAAATTGGCTTTGTTGGCGGCATCGATCAGGCTGCGGTGCTTTTGGGCATCTGCCGAGCTGCCCGAAGAAGACAGCACTTCTGCCGCCACGAGGGGAGTCCCGGTATCAGCATCCAAAAAGTGAAGTTCCCGAAAATGAAAGCTGTGGTCGTAGTTTGAATACAGCCATGGATGATAGGCCGCTCCGTAGGAGAGGTTTTCTGCCCCGATCATGTCGCGGAAAATAGCCACTTCTTCTGTCAACCAGCCCGTGGGAATCAGGTCAAGCAGGGCAAAGCGATCCTGGAGCTTCGCACAATGTGCCAACGCATATTGCTGAAGCTGCCCCAGAGCATCGGGGTCGTCGCTGCCGTCACTCGCCCGCTTGAAGCGCACAGCATCCGGAAATAGGAGAAGCGTAGGCTCGTCGTAGCGCGCGAGCGCATCAATCCCCAGCTGAAACCGACTGCGTTCAGAGATGCCACCGGAGGCAGAGACCGAAGTCGGCTGTTTCAGTGCCGGAGGCAGGCAATCGTCTTCTTCGATGGGCGGAAGCGCAGCAGGCTGTCTTCCGTCTTCGAAACTGCCGATCGAAACGATGTAGCAATCCTTACCTTGGTTGTCGAAGTATTGTTGCAGGCAGTCATACAGATAAAACCGATCCTGAATGTCCACTGATTCCACTGAAAAATCCTTTCCTGAGGAAACAAAGACCTGATAGGATTCTGGCGAAAACGCACCGCCGAAAAAGTTCACGAATTCTCCGAAGTCTCTCACCCTCGTGGGCACGAGGTGCAGCGATTGTCCGGTCGCGTCCTGCGCCTTTTCGGTATAACCGATGAAAGCGGGGACGGCCGTTTCGAGTTCCGGGACGTTGGAGCGGGGTGGTGTGAGATCTTTCAGATAAACACCAGGTGTTTTATACTGCATGAGGGCAACAATGAGCTAAGATAACATCAGGCTTCTTGCATCTTGTGAGAGAATTTCAGAATGATGAATTCTGCGGGACGAACGACAGCCATGCCGATTTCCACATTCATCTTTCCTTCCAGCACATCTATCGAGGTCATGGTTTCTCCTAATCCTACCTTCACATAAAATGCCTGCTCTGGCTTGGCACCTGCGAGGGCACCGGCCCGCCATTGTAGAATGAGAAAGTTCTCAATCATGGCGCGCACCTTGACCCAGGTGTTGGCGTCGTTGGGTTCAAACACAAACTGGTAGGTCGCTTTTTTCACAGATTCTTCCACCATGTTGAAGAAACGACGAACGGAGACATAGCGCCATTCATTGTCATTGCCAGCGAGGGTTCTTGCTCCCCACACCAGGGTTCCTTTTCCTGTGAAAAAGCGAATGGCATTCACTGATTTTCCGGCAGTGGGATCCACATTCATTCCATCTTGAAAATCATCTGTGATTTTGAGACTGAGGCCTTTATCGCCTCCTTTGATGCCGTTGACACCCACGTTGGCGGGAGCTTTCCACACGCCGCGGTTGCTATCCACCCGCGCATACACCCCTGCAATGGCAGGGCTGGGAGGCAAGGTGACCCCAAAATCGGTGATGGCGGCCTTGATTTTGGCATACAAGGCTCCATTGGTCCCTTCGAGGCTATCCATCATGGCCCCATTTACCGAGCCAAGGGTGGCAGTCGCCCCATTTTGTGTGTGGGTCAACACAGTTTGGGCCGGGTCATAGGCATAGGAGAATACAGAGACCAGATTGGGATAATAGACCGCTCCGTATTTGAGGTCGCCAGTGAGGTTTCTGAACGTGCTGATGGCATCAGCCGGAACCACATTCGGATACACATCCATGATGGCAAAACGATCCTGCAACTTGCTGCATTGAGCCAGCGCGGCTTCTTGAAGCGCTTGCATCGCGGAGGCATTGGAGACATTTTGTCCTTCGGGAAAGACGATCAAGGTGGGTTCATCCTCAGACTCCAGGGCAGTGAGACCTGCGAGCAATTCACTTTGCACCAGTGCACCTGCTACTGTTTTGTAAACAGCTTTGTCGGCAGCTGTCGCATCGCCCACTGCCACGATGAAGCAAGGGCCACCACCATTGGCAAAGTAGGACTGAAGTGCATAGTACATATTGTGCTTTGACGCACCTGCCGCTGGCAGGGCGACACTCACCATTTCCTTGCTCACGATAAATCTCGTGGCATCATCTGGATCAGGCGCACCCTCTTGGGCGATGGTCACCTGTATGCCTGTTTCAAGCTGTGGACCGCCAAAAAAGGTGGTGTATTCGAGGAGGGAAGTGATTCGGGTAGGTTTGAGAAAGAGATCATCTTTGATAAACCGCTGGGCTTTCTCGGTATAGCCGATAAAGGCAGGGATGGCCGTAGAAACGGCAGCGACGGAGGGCGGGAACTTCGGGATTTCCTGAATATACACGCCGGGTACAGTGGGATTATTCGCAGTGCTTGCCATAGAAAATGGGTGGTTAGCGGTGATAAATGAGATGAATCCTGACTCAGGATGTGGTATTAAAGGGAATGAGATAGGTGAGGGGAGAATCGTAGTCCACGGCTGGATTTTTGAAAATCTCAATCAGGCCAAAGGCCCGATTAAAGAGCAGAGAGTCGTCAGTGAAGAGGGTTTCTTCGGCCAGGGTGCTTCCTACTTGTTTCACTTTCCAGGCTCCAGCCGGGAGCGGAGTAGGGGACTGTGCTCCCGGCGGGGTTTCGGCGAGCTGAACCTGCCTACCAGCCGACACCGGGCGGGTGATTGCAGGGCCTCCACCTGGTAGGATGGGCACGAGATTCACAGCCGTGGCACCAATGGCCGCCTCAAAAGCATGGGTTTGGGCGGCAACAGAACCTAAATCTGATTTGCCGACATAGGTGCCCGATCTGGCCAGTAACACCCGGCCATCAAGGGTATTGCTATCGTCGAGATTAGAGAAATAAGCCAAACTCGATCTTCCGATAAACTGAGGGAATGGCACATCGGTCCCGAATCCTTCTGTAGTTTCCAGAATGGAAGGTTTTTTGAGTTTCAGCAGAAAGCGGAAAGCCGTGGTCTCGGTAATGGGCCGCGCAGGCAATCCGCTGGGAAGTCGTCGCTCAGCAGCGATCATTCCGCCATCGGGAGTTGCTTTAAAGATCATTCCAAATCGACGCAGATTTCTTGTGCAATCTGCCGTAGGGCGAATCTCCCACCCATCAGCCACCTCCATGAGTCCCGGATGGGTGATTTGGATTTGAAACAGTAGATCGAAGCGGTATTCCATGGCCGATTAATTGGTGAATTGATCAAGACGAACGGAGCGAACCACTGACGCATCGCTCTCGGGCGCTGCCTGAATTGGAATGAGGCGCAGCTTGTAGAGGGCAGACGGCACGTATTTTCCACCTAAGACGCCCCAGATTTGGTTCAGCTCTTCGAATGTGGTGGAGTAAAGCTCTGCGGTCATCATCTCGATGCGTTGCAGATCTGGGTATTTGGGAACCAATGCCGGGAAAGCATTTGGTCTGAATGATGGCTCAATCTGGAAAAAGGAAATCACCTCCGAAATGTAGAATAAGGCATCCTCATACTTGGTATTGTTCGCGCTAAATAACAAGTAGAGGTTAAGGTAGATTGGGGGCGATTGGGCAATGGCTACCGGGTCTCCCGAGTCGCTGACTCCCGGCTTCTTGCGAGGCAGGTTTCGCAAGGTGGCCTCCTGCTGAATGTTGATCACAGATGCCACCACCTTATTCGTGAGCCGAT
Source organism: Bacteroidia bacterium (assembly GCA_030731845.1). Taxonomy (GTDB): domain Bacteria; phylum Bacteroidota; class Bacteroidia; order J057; family J057; genus JANQTF01. The sequence goes on from JANQTF010000221.1 coordinate 24,214, forward strand.
CTGCTGATGCGTCATTGTAGGCATCGAGAAGGGCAATATTGCCCGGGACTACCGCATCATCCGAGGAGGCAGGGGTGATGTAAAGATTCATCAACTCCAGAATAAATTCGATGGCCTGTTTGATCATGTCTTGATGTATGAATCAGGCAAACCTCTCGCAGGCTGATTTTGGTAAAAAATCAGAGGCTCAGCTCACCCGAATGTGGATCCTATATTTCTGCTGTGCGCCAAAGCGCTTCTCTAAGCAGAAATATTTCTTTGTTCTAAATTAATGGAAGTGTATAGCAAAATCATCAATGAAAAACAGGATGTTTTTCTCCATGTTTTCCATGATATGAAGGCAGCAGGTGCTGCAAAAAGGCTTCTCTTACCAGGCCTGCGGTATTTTGGACCGCCAATTTTTGCATCAGGTTGATCCGGTGGGTTTCTACCGTGCAATTGCCGATAGATAGTTTGTCGGCGATTTCACGGGATCTGTATCCCGCCACAATCAGCTCGAGAACCTCTATTTCTCGTTGCGTGAGACTCACATCGGGTTCCATCCCTTTGGTCATGTTGTCAAACCAATGTTGTTTGAGCTGTTGTTGCAGGGATGCGGGCAGGTATCGGTTACCTTTAGAGACTTCCCGAATGGCCTTTTCCCATTCTTCATGGGTAGCAGATTTGCAGAGGTAGCCTTTGGCCCCAAGGCCCAGCAGGGTTTGCAGCAAACCGGCCTTGAGCTCGTTTCCGGTCACCAAGACATGGCAGCCCGGGTGGTGTTGATGCCTGATGAGAAATGGCTCAACCTGTTCATGATCCTGATCCACAATGAGGAGCGAGTCGCCGCTTACCAACTTTTTGGAGAGGTCATGGGTTTGAAGCACCTTATCAGCGTCGATAGAAAGTCTGATTTTCTGGGCAATTGCATCTGAGAGCAAAAGAATAGGCTCGGCAATGATGGCAACTTTCATGGCAAAGTCGGTTACGAGAGTAGGGGGAGGCGGTAAATCCAATTTTCTATTCTTTCCTGTGAAGGAAGACCACGATAAATCTGATACGGTAATATCAGGTTCAACAAGAGAATGATCACACTCTTGGGACACATGGGAGGTCTGAGGGGGTCAGGCTTTCCATTTTGGCTGCAGAAGAACATGGGCTAGGCCATCCATCAGTATTGCTGGGAGAGGGGCGCCATCTCACCTAAGCAATTGGCAGTCTTTCTTTGCTAAGTAATACGTTTACGCAAAAGAAATTACATAGAAGCTAAAGAAAAATACGCTGTACATCAAGAGAATGTGCTAGCACATGCGGTATTCTTCATGTATCGCAAAAATCTTGCCTGATCCACTCCGCTTGGTAAAAAATGACTTTAAGCATTTTTCATTTGTCTTCGATTGCTATACTTGCGCTTCCATCGATGAAATTATTCTATGAAAATTCTTGGTTATTCTTTCACTGTCATCTTCCTTGCCTTCACCGCTGTTCAATATAATGATCCTGATGCAGCTCCGTGGATGCTATTTTATCTGCTCTTGGCTGGACTTTCCCTCACAGCGGCTCTTGGGAAAGCAAAATCATCCTGGTTTGTGGTGGCCATGATTGCCACTGCATTTGGGATGGGGCATTACTCTGAAGGGGTAGTGGAATTCCTCACGAATACGGATGGGATTACGTTTTCGCAGGGCATGCAAAACGATTTTATGTATATCGAGCAAGCCCGCGAATTTGGAGGATTGACCATTTCATTTCTGGCTATGCTTGCCATGTGGTGGAGGAGCGCTAGTGCCTCCTGAATGGCGACCCATGCCAGCGTGCGGTCACTGTTTTGAAGTTGATGTCCTTCAGATTTTGGAGGTGTGTAATGAGCAATAAGCTAAAAATCACCAGACCAAAAACCAGCATGGGGAGAAACTTATCATCCCAGGATGCGCGGGTAAACAGCACGAAAAGCGGCAGGCTGATGGCCCCAATCACATAAGCGAGGTAGGGAAGATTGGTAAAGGAATATACCAGGAGGGTGATCCCGAGAAACATGAAGCTCATCGCTGGATGAGCAGCAAGCAATACCCCGATGGCCACATAATATCCCTGGCCACCTTTAAAGCCCGCGAGTAGGGGGAAAATATGCCCGAGCATCGCAGCAAGGCCCAAAGTAAGCGTAAGAATATAGGCTTCGCTTCCCGAAAGCCACTCAATCTGATGCGTGAGCGGAAATGACAGCCTTGCGGCCAATACCCCTTTGGTCACATCGGTGAGGCGCACTAGCCAGGAAGCCTTTTTGCCAAGGATGAGCTCCACGTTGAGGTGGGAAACACTTCCATTGCCATGATCTCTGATATCAATCCCGTAATACAATTTTCCTAGCCAGAACGCGGAGGGAACTCCACCAATCAGGTAAGCGAGTATCGTATAAAAGATGATCCAGAAAATCTCCATGTAGGATTGTTAGGTGAAAAATAAGCCAGTGTTAAGATAAGGCTTTTCCGGGTCGTCCGCAAGCAATGTCCAGATAAACACAGGACAGACAGATCTTATTTCGGCTAGCCGACTTCTTATCCTTATACGTGGTGGGAAGTACCAATCGATGCCCGAAAATCAAGCTACTCCTTACTTATCACAATCTCCCATTACCGGATCGAGAGACCCGATGATCACCACGGTATCGGCAATGGTAGCACCTTCCATGAGGTATTCAAGTGCTTGCAGATTGCGATAGGATGGCGGGTTGATTTTGGCACGCCAGGGCGATCCTGTTCCGTCGGATTTGAGGTGAAAGCCGAGCTCCCCCTTCGAACCTTCGATGGCATGATAGATTTCAACCCCTTCCGGAGGCATCACGCCCACGTCGGTCATCATGAAATCATGAATCATGCCCTCCATGGAGTAATATACTTCTGTTTTAGACGGATAGGTTTGCTTGGCATTGTCCACACGAATATCGCCTTCGGGGAGCTGATCGAGCAATTGATCCAGAATCTTGATGCTCTCGGCCATTTCGTCCATCCGAACAAAGAAGCGCGCCAGGCAGTCTCCTTCTTCTCTCACCACCACATCAAAGTCCACTTCGTCATATACGAGGTAGGGTTCGAAGGTGCGCAGGTCATGTGCCACACCTGAGGCGCGAAGGTTGGGTCCTGTGATCCCCAGTTCAATGGCTTTTTCCTTGCTTAATACACCAATGTCTTTGATTCTGTTGACCCAAATGGGGTTTCCTGCGAGCATTTTGCGCCAGTCGGCCAGCTCTTTACGAAACTTCAGGTTCCAGTTTTTGATATCTTCTACGACCTCGTCGCTGATGTCGAAAGCTACCCCACCAATACGGCTATGGCTCACGGTGAAGCGTACACCGGCGAGTTTGTCAAAAATATCATAGAGGTTTTCGCGCTCGCGGAATGTCCAGAGGAACATGGACAAAGCGCCACCATCCATCACCATGGCGCCGAGCCAGAGAAGGTGAGAAGAGATTCGGGCCATTTCGCAAGCAATGGTGCGGATGTATTGAGCTCTTCTGGGAGCCTCAATGCCACAGAGTTTTTCTACTGCCAGGCACCAGGCTACGTTGTTGGCATAAGGAGAAATATAGTCCATGCGATCGGTGTAGGGCATGAACTCTTGATAAGTCTTGTTTTCAGCAATTTTCTCAATCCCTCTGTGCAGGTAGCCAATATCGGTCACAGCCTTCACAATGGTTTCTCCGTCAATCTCTAGCACGATGCGCAACACTCCATGGGTAGCAGGGTGCGAAGGCCCGAGGTTGAGGATCATCTTGGTTCCAAGCGGATCGTTTTCTACTTCTACAGTGGTGTGTTTGTCTTCCAGCCTTTTGTAGATGGCCATTTGGTGTTCTGGAAAGAATACCGGAGTGACTTTGCTGCGAATGCCAGTAGGGGTCGGGAAAATATCGTTGCTCATATGCTCTAGCCAATTACTACGGATAACCAAAAAATAGCTGGCAGTGTTTTTGCCATAATCAGAGAAACTTGTTCTCAGCGCTGTAAAGATAAAGGAATCCCTTGGGATTGAAACCAGATTCTTATTCTAATGCTGTTATTTTGCTGCAAGGAATTAATTTTCATGGAATTTTGGATTGAAGCAGGTAATTCGCATTTTACGATTGAGGATAATCTGGAAAACTATCTTTACCTTTGTTCATCTTCAGTCCCAAGCCGATGGAGGAATTCACGTACATTGAAACATCCGGGAGGTCTGTCAGACCTTTTATTCTCCTGAATCCTGCGGCTGAAGCTACCTTGTTACCCAATCTTGCTCCATTCACGCACCACTCAACATGATCACCCGCAGGCAAATACGAGCGAAAGTCATGCAAGCCATTTATGCTTGCATTACCTCCGGAGAAGCTCCGGAGCCGGTCTTTAATCTCCTCCTCAAAGAAATTCAAACGGAAGTATCCGAGCTGGAGGAAAAGAAAAAACTCAGTGGCGATACCAAACTGCTAGTGGCTCTTTATTATGAGACCATGAAGCAGGCCGAATGGTATGATGAATTGATCATCAAAAAAGCCGAAAACTGGGAGCTTGAGCGCATCGCTCGCCTTGATCGCATCCTCATGCACATGGCTATTTGCGAAATGCTCAATTTTGAAGAAATCCCCATCAAGGTTACCATCAATGAGTACCTTGAGCTCGCCAAAACCTATTCTACGCCCAAAAGCAGCAAGTTTATCAACGGCATCCTCGATAGCCTCTACAATGATTTTCTTAGCGATGGGAGAATCAAGAAAAAAGGCCGTGGACTCATTGATCATTCAAGTTCCAAAACCAACCCCGTAGAAGAAACCACTACGCCCAACTAGGCATGCTGCCGAGACCTTGATTCCTAATCAAGACAGGGATCCAAAAGGAAGTGACCGTTGGGGTAGCCTATATGGCATCTGAAAGGGCAATCTGAATGGCAGGGTGCAGCTGAAATATGTTTCTGCTTTTTGGCAGAAGCATTCTCCAACCTTCTCCTACAAAGCTAATTGATCCATCAGGCTGAAAGTCAACGCTGATCTGCAAGCCCAGGTCTCCATGATAATGAGTGGAGCATTTGGTGAGAAATCTTGCATGAAAATGCATCAGATGGCCCAATATTCTGGTCAGGTCTCCAAACCTTCTTATTTATCATTCGTTGGTATCACCATTGACCTTTTAATTCCTTATTTGTCCTTTACGTTGAACCTTCCTACGGAACTATTTACCTAATGAAAAAGCTACTTCCATTGTTTGCCGTTGCTACTCTGCTAGCCTTTACGCCTGCCTGCCAGGAAGATGCTGCATCTTCTGATAACGCCGTCGCATCTGCTCCAGTAAGCAGCCCTTCAGTCTCTGTCGCCGAAGATGGTCCTGACCGTAGCCCTGATGCGCCAAGCCTCCCCAAGTATCAGGCCGAAGCAGAATCGCTCGAAGCAACTACAGTAGAATTCACCGGTGAAGTCTATGATTTTGGTGAAGTGCCAGAAGGAACCAAAGTGACCCACCAATTCAAATTTACCAATACAGGTAGCAACCCACTCAAGCTCACTCGCGTGAAGGCATCTTGTGGGTGTACTACGCCAAAATACTCTGAAGAATCGGTTGCTCCCGGTGAGCAGGGCTACATCGATGTAGAATTTGATTCTTCTGGTAAGCCTGGCTTCCAGAACAAATCTGTTACCGTAACCGGAAACTTTGCCGACGGTGTAAACAAGATTCTTCGCATCAAAGGACAGGTGAAGCCTTCCGGAGAATAATATCGAAGATCCTTTCTTATATTTGTGACGGACAAAAGGCGTTTGCGGAGCTGATCCCCTGGCCTTTTGTCCGTTTTTTTATGTGTTGATTCACTCTATTTACCTTCTCATGAACCAATTTTCACACTTACTCCTTGAAAGCGGAGCTTCAGAGCAAAGCGCCAATGCCGGTATTATGCAATTCGTATTCTTTGCCGGTATTATCGCGATTTTCTACTTTTTCATGATTCGTCCACAGCAAAAGAAAGCTAAGGAAGAAAAAGTTTTCAGAGAGTCTCTCGGAAAAGGTGACAAAGTGATGACCATCGGCGGTATCTATGGGATCATTGAAAGCCTGGAAGGTTCAACAGCTCTGGTTCGCGTTGACCAAAATACCAAACTTCGCTTTGATAAGACGTCTCTCAGAGCGCAGCCCGCTGATGCAAAAACTGCCGAAGAAGCGAAATAATTTCTAAGATCCAGAAACGGGTCACTAATCTAGCATTTGTAGCCCATGAATTGGCGTGAACTCATTCTCAAAGTTCGTCGCCTTCTGGTAAATCCTGATCAGGATGGACGCCAGGGGATCATTCTCCTGGTGTCTTTTTTATTGTCTTTGGTTCTCTGGTTCTTGGTCACCCTCTCTCAAAGCTATGATACCGAGATCGAAGTGCCGGTGGTCGTAGAGGCTGATGATTCTGTAGTCGCCAATCACGACCCCCGGTCTGTTGTTAAGGTCAAGTTGCGCGGTACCGGGATGGAGTTGATCAGCGAGCACCTGAAGTGGAACAGGGATACTGTTCACCTCGCCTATGACGAGTCTATGTTGGGGAAGCGCGATTTTCGCGTATCAGACTATCAGTCTCAATTCATTTCGTATTTCCCGAGCCCATTGGTCATCAATGGATTTCGCCCGGATAAGCTTTCCATCGTATTTGGAAAAAGATATCAAAAGACGGTACCACTCTTATTGAGAACCTCTCTTTCGGTTGCCTCGCCATATCAATTCGTGAGCGAGCCCGCCCTCGCTACTGATTCTATCACCATTTATGGGCAGGCATCTCAGATTGATACCATTGAGCAATGGTACACCCTGAACGTTACGGAAATTGTGTCACCAACCCAGCGCAAAGCCTTGGTTCCCGTGGATACTGCCACTGGCATAAAAACGGATATCAAAAGTGTAGAGGTAGAGGTGAATACTGTGCCTTACACTGAAATGACATTCACCGTTCCCCTCAAGGGGCCCCGTGAGTCTCAGGGCGTGAGCGTTCGATTGTCTCATAAGGAAATGACCTTTGTGTGCTCTCTGCCAGAGTCTGAGCAGGAGGCGTTTCAAAAGAAGATGAATGAATGGACCATCCTTTTGGATAACTCAACCCTCACTTCACCCTTTGGGATATGGTCTCCTTCCAGCGATGAGTTTGGCGATCAGGTAAAAATCATCCAGACAAAACCAGAAAGGGTTCGATTTGTCGTGGTCAAAAAGCAACCTTCTCTCAATTAATTGCTCCCTATGAAAGTGATTGGGATAACCGGAGGCATCGGCAGCGGGAAAAGCATGGTCTCGATGATTCTTCGAAAAACCGGAGCCCCTGTATATGATGCCGACTCTCGTGCAAAGTACCTGATGGTCCACGATCCCGCCTTGCGTTCTGGCATTGTTGAGTTGTTTGGCAGCGACTCCTACACCAGCGAAGGTGAATTAAACCGATCTCTGATCAGTGCTCGTGCTTTCTCCGATCCGGGCATATTGACCCAGCTCAATGCCTTGGTGCATCCAGCAACTGGACGTGATTTTTTTGACTGGATAGAATTACAGAAAAGCGAAGGCCATCTGCTCGCCTTTAAAGAAGCGGCCATCCTGTTTGAGTCTGGAGCCTATCTCGCCTGCGATGCGGTCATCACCGTTTATGCCCCTTCACGCACTCGCGTGGAGCGTGTGATCGTGCGTGACAAGGTTGCGGCAGATGCCGTTATGGCAAGAATGGCAAGGCAGTGGCCCGAACAGCAAAAAATCCAAAGATCAGATTGGATGATCATCAACGATGGCAGGCAGGCTCTCATCCCTCAGGTTTTGAAAGCGATTGCCCATTTTAGCATACTCGCTACGGATATCTGATTCCGGGATAAGCGGTGAGATCGAGTGGAGGAATTCGCGCACCAAAAGAAGTCAGGTGGTTGATCGTGTTGATGAATTGGTTGGCAAGCCATGCATTGCCTCTGGGGGTGAGGTAGATCCCATCGAGCGAAAAAATGCCTCCTGAGAGAAATGAATTATTGAGATCGATCCCATCTTCCAGGATGCCATCGTTGAGCGCGTCAAATGATTGAAAGAGATTGACCACAGCCAATCGCTGATACCCTGCCTTTGCATTGAGGGTATAGACTATCGAGTCGATCGCTTGGTTATAGGCAAGCAATTGTTGGCGCAGCATTTCGTGCTCCCACGCATCAATGACCCAATCAGAAGGAACTGGGTTGTTTCCAGACAACCCGAAAGGTCCTGATCCCAGGTAGTCTGTTCCGAGGAATGGCGCTACACTCAGGTGTATTCTGTCGGCATCACGCGCCTCCTGCACATCGCCCAATCCAGTGGTGATAAAGATGGGGTTGAGAGAGCCCCGACAGTTTTCTATGTTGACAAATTTGGGTTCTATTTGCTTGAAAAAAGGGAAATTGCCCGGATCGGGCAGGTTGGCGATCAAGCCGATACTTTCCTCATCTTCCATAGAGACAGAAAGCAGTTGTTGGAAATTTGCCACAAATTCTCCCACCGAAGGAAGTTTTTCCATATTTCCACCTGACAACCCGAAGGAGAGCAGGTCTTCCAACCCAACGAAAAGGGTGAAAAGGCCTGGCTTCCTTTTACTTATCAATTGGAGATAGCTCTCATCATCCTGGCCTCCCAGCATGGGCCAGATAGGAGAAGAAAGGCCATGTTGCGGAACCGTCACATCGCTGATCGAGAGCCCTTGAAATCCCAGATTTCCCAATAGCCCGGTGGGAATAGACTCGGTCCAGCCCTGATCTGCTTTTTCTGTGAGAATAACCGGCGTGCTGGAGGTGAATTCACATAGTGGTTGGCTCATCGACTCTAGAAACAGGTGGCCGTTGCCGTGGGTGGACAGCATTGGCTGACGAAAAGTGAGTGTCTTGGCGTAGGCGAACTGGTGCGAGAGGAGCTTCGGAAAGCTGTTGGCTTGTGATTCCTGATACCATCCGGAGAGGAAGCTGCTATCGCTGAGGTTGGCGTTGCTGATGCCAGCTGTGTATCCATCACCGATGGCAACAAAGTTGTCAACCGCCAAAATTCCTGCACTAGGATTCGGAATTTCAAGACTTGGCCGGCAAGAAGCTGAGAGCAAGGCAAGAATAAAAACCCACGTGTAAAGTCGTCTCATAGTCAAAAGATCCAGGTAGTAAGGGGCGGGCTTGTTCGAAAAAAGTGCATGCTCTTGGGGGCGTTTTAGGAAAATTTGTGCTTGGTTGTTGTGTCGCTGCCTTGGGTGGACGCTCCCACGCGGTGCTTATTCCTATATCGAATAAAATCATCATAACGTTGACTGCCTGATAAAATTAAGATTTACCATTGGTATTTCATGCTGACCCCTACTGAATGGAGCAAAGATTCGTAGGTTCCGCCAAATTTTGCGGGGGCCAACAGGGCGGATCGCTCGCCGGTAAAAGAGAATTGATAGGCAAGGTCAAGTCCAAATCGCTCATTGAGCATCCAGCCTAGCCCCGCAGTGAGTCCAATGCTGGTAGCGTCGGGCACCTCAGGTGATAGTTGCTGATCTGTGACCGGAGTATTTTCCAGATACAGGCCTGATCTGAGGAGCCATTTTTCACTGAGGGAATATTCTCCTCCCGCACGAAGGGAAGTACTATTGCGATAGCCGCGTTCGGGGTATTGAGTCAAAGAATTCACAGGCGTTTCCAGGTCGTAGTAGAGAGAGTCCCACATGCCCCAGCCCACGATATTGATCGCTGCGGTGAGGAGAAGCCGTGACTCAGGTCGATAGTTGAAGCCAATGTCGAGCCTGCCTGGCAACCAAAAAGAAGTGCGGAAGGATTGGTCAGGATAGGTGTTTTCCAGTGAGGTGGGCACGGAAAAATCAGCCAACCCATTGATCATCTCTACCCGCATGGGTGAGTGTGCAGTGGCGGATATGGCCAATTGATCACTTGGCCTCAGGCAAATCCCAGCCAGGATTCCCCAGGTAAGGTCTGATCCGCTCATAGATACCGAGCCCACATCCAGATTTTGGCCATCGGTATCGCGCAATGCCCGTCTGCTGATCATCGTAATGGCCCCATAGGAGCCTCCGATCCCAATGCCTACTTTCTTGTTGAGTCGAATAGAGGCCGTGATATCTGCAAAGTAGGTATTGAGGGTAAATTCCTGAGAAATGAATTTCCCTTTCCAGTTATCTGGCCAGATCACGGAGGTGCCAAAGGGTTGATTGACAGAGAGCCCCAGGCTTAATCCCTTTTCCTCTGATGTTGGGCTTACATGAAGGACGGCGTTGAAAAACAAAGGCGTGAGGCTGGGAATAATCGTTGAGTCCACATATATACCTGGTGAGGCTTCCAGAAAGGTGGTAGCAGGCCTTAGCCATGAGCTTCCTATCTCTACACCAGACCTACGGCTAAAACAGATTCCTCCGGGATTAAAGGCTGCGGTAGAAAGCCCATCCCATAGTGCTACTCCGCTAAACCCCATCCCCATTTGCCTGGAGCCACAATAATACCACTGTAGGCCACCCGGCCCCATGGCATACAATGAACTGCCCAGAACGGTGGAGAAGAAGAGTAGGAAGGAAAAAATCCGTTTCATGCAGGGAAATAGAACAGGGTTGGGAAAGCAAACAAGGGAATTCTTTTTCTCCAAGACGGTAAAATACTCATTTCTGCTTTACCTGCTTTCATGATTTCATGTTCCTTCTCAAGAGAAATTGTAACTTTCGCCCAGATCAAACAGACATGATTGTAGGAAAAAAAGTTGTTGTTGTCATGCCCGCCTACAATGCTGGGCCCACATTGGAGGTTACCTACCGCGAAATTCCCCTGGATATCGTGGATGAAGTCATTCTTGTGGACGACCAAAGCAAGGACAATACGGTGGAGAAGGCCAAGGCTCTGGGCATTCACCATGTGATCCAACACCCAGTAAACCGCGGATATGGAGGCAATCAGAAGACCTGTTACCAAGAGGCTTTACGCATCGGTGCAGACATCGTTGTGATGTTGCATCCAGACTATCAGTACACACCCAAGTTGCTGGAGGCCATGATTTTTCCCATTGCCCATGACCTCTTTCCAGTGATGTTAGGTAGCAGAATTCTGGGTAAAGGAGCGCTGAGAGGCGGTATGCCGATGTATAAATACATCGCCAATCGCTTCCTCACTTTCTTCCAGAATGTGATGATGGGCCAGAAACTAGCCGAATATCACACTGGATACAGAGCTTTCTCCAAAGAAATTCTCCGAACACTTCCCCTGGAAGAAAATAGCGATGATTTTGTCTTTGACAATGAAATGCTGGCGCAGATTGCCTATAGCAATCACATCATTGGTGAGGTGACCTGCCCCACCAAATATTTCCCAGAAGCCTCCTCTATCAACTTCAAGCGAAGCGTAAAGTATGGGCTTGGGGTACTGAAGGTCTCCATCCTTTATCGACTCAACAAATGGGGCTGGGTGTCTTCTCCGATTTTTAATCTTGATTCCGGTAAGCGTCTGCCAACTGCCTATCAGCATACTGCTGTCTCTTCCTGACACTATCCCCCCCGCTCATGAAAAAGCTGTTTCGATTCCTCATTTTCTTCCTCCTGCTCGCGGTAGCAGCTGTAGCTGGATATTTTTTTATTGATGTGGACGATGAGCAATACACCCTGCTCAGTTTTGTCCCCTCAGATTTTGTTTACCTCGTAGAATCGGATCAGCCAGTAGGCGACTGGCAGGAACTCAGCGACTCCAAGGTCTGGAAGAGCCTCAAAAGCAATGAGTTTTTTGCTGATATCACCGAAAGCGCTGATTATCTCGATTCCCTCCTGGCTTCTAACCAAACCGTGGTGGATCTGGTGAAACTCGGCAACATGGTCATCTCTGCCCACATGGTCTCCAAAGAAGACTATGATTTTCTGATTATGGTAGATCTCCTTGGAAAAGGAAGAAAAGCTTCGAAAATCAAACCGCTCATCACTGAGTTGCTCGAAAGCTTTGATTATCAGGTTTCTACAGAAAACTATATCAACAACACGATTTATAAGCTCTATGACTCCGCCTACGATGAGAACATGTATCTCGCTTTTGTGGGGAATATTCTCCTGTTCTCCTATGATGGGGATCTGGTGAAAAAGGGGATCAGGCAAAGCGGAGAAGCCTCTATCTTGTCAGATGCGAATTTTCTCGCCATTCACGACGAGGCAGATGCCTCTGAGTTGTATTCCATTTACTTGAATTATCGTACACTGGGCTATCTGATAAGCTCCTATACTTCCGAACCATCGGAGATGCTCACTGGCCTGGATGAGATTCTTACCTATTCTGTATGGGATCTGCGCCTCGATGATGACCACATGCAAATGGATGGCTTCATTCGCCAAAATGACAGCATTCCTTCCTACCTCACTGTGTTTGGCAAAGTAGGACGTGGAAAGGTGGGCGCCGCAGCAGTGCTGCCAGGAGAAACAGCGATGTTTTCCAGTGTTGGGTTCGAAGACTTCGGTGCTCTTTTTCAGGAGCTCATGGCCCAGACCGAGCGCGGATCCCCCAAAGACTATGCAGATCTCATTAAGAGAAAAGCCCAATTGGAAAAGCTCCTCAAAATCGACGTCGAAAAAGATCTCTTTGACTGGATGACCGAAGAAGTAGTCACAGCTGTCGTGCCTGTTGGGGACCAATATGCTTCCCTGGCCTTGATGCATTTTGATGAATATGATCTCGTCAAAGAGAGGCTTGACTATGTCGCAGGCAGAATTGGCAAGACCATGGTCAAATTTGAGGAGACAGAATATCGGGGCTTTCCTATCAAGTACCTGGAGCTGAAGGGATTTTTTAAGCTATTCTTCAAAAAACTATTCTCCAAAATCGAGCAACCGCACTACACCTTCGTGGACGATTATGTTGTCTTTGGCAACGACACCACTTCGCTCCATCTCATCATTGATAGCTATCTCGATGGCAAAGTGCTCGCCAAGACCGACGGCTTCCCCGACTTCATAGACGAGTTCGAATCCCGATCCAATATTTTCACCTATCTCCAGACCGAGACCTTCTACGGCTATATGTCATCTAGCCTGGACTATGAGGCTCGTCGCGACTTGCAGAAAAATCGCAACGACTTTGTCTCCTTTCCTCATATCGGATTTCAGCTCTATCCTTCTGGCGACATGTACAAGACCTTGCTCTTCGCCTCGTTTCAGGCGGTAGAGTAGGGCAGAGGGGCATTCTTGCCCTACGGAAATACCAGGGATTCCCCCACTGCCTCTTGTATCCTTAAACTTAAAGAAGAGTTGTGTGTTTGAGTTGGAGCAATGCGCGTCTGATCATGCACTAATGAGTAAAAAAAATTGGATAAATGTCGTTTATGACAAACTCCTGTCCCCTTCAATCAAGGAGCATAGTGAAAGGTTAATCCTTAGCATTGCGATTATTAGCTATCTGGTTCATCTGGTGCTGATCGTTTTGGTCAATCAGGAGATCGTTCAGCTCGATTCGAAGTTGTTCAAAAACCCAATCGCCGCGATTTACACGCCCTTTTCCTTTATTCTTGTCTATGAGGTGTATTTGCTCATCTTCTTTTTGCCTAAATCAATTACGATTTATATCGGGAAACAATACGAAATCATCACATTGATTGTAATTCGGCGGATATTTAAAGATATCTCAAATTTAGAACTTGTTTCTGATTGGTTCAAAAATACCAACGATCTTCAGTTTACCTACGATACTCTGACGTCGCTGATTTTGTTTGGGTTGATATATCTATTTTACCGGAAAAATGCCAAGCGGGGAAGTTCAAAAATGGCTAAAATAGAGGATAATGCCAGGATCAAGAGATTTATTGATCTAAAAAAAGCAATTGCCATTACCCTGGTGCCGATCTTGATCATCCTGGCGGTTTATTCATTCTACAATTGGGCAATTCAGTCCATACACGATTATCAAGATGGGGTCACTGCCTTCAAAAATATCAACAATGTATTTTTCGATGAATTTTTTACTACGTTGATTGTTGTTGACGTACTGCTTCTGCTGTCCTCCTTTTTTTACTCAGACGAGTTCCACAAAATCATCCGAAATTCAGGATTCATCATCTCAACGATATTCATCAAGCTATCTTTTTCCATAGAGGGAATTGTGAACAACGCGTCCATTATCGGTGCAGTCCTCTTCGGTTATCTGATCCTGATCATCCATGATCTGTATGAAAAGAATCTTGTGAATAATCTGGAAGAGGACGACAGCACGCCCTGATCCTGCCGCGGGTAATGTCGTTTCCCTCCACAAAAAAACCTCGGTGTGGAACATGTCCCACACCGAGGTTGGAGTCAATCGAAACAGGAGGATCAGTTGGAGATGAACCTGCGATTGAGAATATCGTCTTCGTAGAAAAGATCTTCCTCATCGAGGGGAGGTCCATACTGACGAGAGAGAGACGTGAGGGTAAGTGTTTTCCCATCGCTGTGCTCGAGCACAAATAGCTTGATCACACGTGTATCCACGATGGCGGTGTGGCAAGTCAGAGGGCCTTCAGTTTTCTTTTTCATTTGGCCCTGGCTTACGACCTGCATGTATTCGAGCACTTCCGCTTCGATTTCCGCCGCATCACGCTTTTTGCGGTATTGGCGGGTGATGGTTGTAGCGTAGAGCACGCCATTGCTGTCAAAGGCATATTCTACTTGTTTGTCGGGATCAAGTTTCACGCGGAGGCTTCTGAGCTCCGAGTCTTCCTCGACGCCGTCCACGTAGTCCCGGCTTTGGAGGAAAGTTCTCACCTCATCTGGTGATTGGCCAAATGGGAGGAAAAAATTATTCTGCCCCTGAACAAGGGGGAGAGAAAGCAAGTGGATGAATAGAATGGAAAACTGCTTCATGCCTGTAGGGTTGGCAAATGATGAATGGGGTGAGGGGACAGTTTTATTCTTTTGTTGTCGCCGTAAAAAAGGAAAAAAGGACCGAAACCATGTTGCTACAGATACCTGTGTGAAAGGACGATTTCATTAGTTGAATGGCAAATCAGATGCCGGGAACTGATTTTTGCGCAATTAGAAAAGAATCTGTTAAGAGAAGATAAGCAAAGTTGGAATGAAAAGAAACAGCTAAGGAAACAAACATCAGATTTTGGTCAATTTTCTTTGGTTAAACAATTGTTATTCAGTTCTTTTTACCGCATTAGCGCGGTAAATGGGTGATTAACCATGTAAGAAATGGAAGAAGATTGATTGGCATTCACTGCCTCTTTCTGTGTTAAAAAAATGGACACGGACAGCTTTTGAACCTTCCTAAGACGCAGTCATGCTGATTTCGGCAAGCTGTTTTTTCCAGAGGCTGATTCGCTTGAGGAATTCCGGATTAGCTCCTTGACTGGCTGGAGATTCTTGCTCGCTTGCCTTGGGCGGAAGGCTGGGACGACCCTGTTTCCAGTATCGGAGTCCTACTCCTGATTTGTTGATGCCCGGCAATTTGCCCGTATAGCCAAGGGTGTCTCCCTGTGTCACTTCCCTATTGGTCTCTATCCCCTCTGCGAGGGTGGAGAGGTGAAGGTATTGGGTTGAAAACACATTGCTGTGGCGAAGAAGAAGGCTCATGCCATCGCCACGTTTTTTGACGGAAATGATTTGTCCGCTTCCTACGGCTAGCACCGGGCGTTTGTCTGGAGAGACATAGAATTGCTCCTTGGAGCGTTTGTCGATCTTACTTGGGCTGGGATTCTTGCTGTCTTCCAATCCCAAAGGTGCTGGCAGGAAAGCAGTTCTCAGGTGGTTTCCTTTTTCGTCGTAGAAGTGAGCCTTCCCCTCCATGGGATAGTAAAAGGCAAAATAATCTTCTGATCCCTGATGAAAGTGAGCTGCCTGTACCTGTCCTATTCCGATAAAGCTGCCATCTACAAATCGCTCTTCAAAAATCACCTGGCAATAATCTCCCGCATCCATCTGGAAAAAATCGACCTGCCAGCTGAATATCTGTTCCAGTGATTTGACAAGAGATGGATCTGCTCCTTTGTCGGTGATGGCTTCATAGAGCGTGGTGGTAATGGGCAAATATAAGGACTTGAGCTCTTTTTCTACCGATTTCTGGCCTCGGGTGATGTCAATGCCTTCGCGGAAATCGATGACCACGTAGTTTTCGTCCGTTTCCTCATAGATGAAGAAATCCACATCCTTGGATACATTGTTTTTGAGGATTGTAAACGGCTTCCCGGCTTGCATTCTCCTCACATCAAACTGACTGCTTGAGCGGCTGTCGATGGTATCGATGATGGCCTGATCCACTCCAAAGGATTGGAGCACATCAGTCAAAAGCATATCATTGGGAAAAGAATCCTGGATGACCTGATGGGAGGCCACATCTATTCCGTATTGCTCAGCTGACATTCGCTTTAGCTGAGGAACGGGCAGATTGGGTTGGGTCGCCAACTTATTATCGGGTTGGGGTTGACGACATGATACCAGAACAAAAAGGATCAACAAGGGCCGGCAAATACTGCGGATGGACACCAGAATGGGATTATTGGGAAAACGAGGATCTCTCTCACAAAGGTAGATGAAAAATATCCTAAGCAAAAGATTTTTTTAGCCTAAATGCCTGATCTCCAAAACAATCTCCGCGTGGGCTTCAAGTATTTACCAACCAGGATGCTGCCATTTTTTTGCCTCTAGAATCTGTCCTGATTTGGTGAGGGAAACCACATAGATGCCGCCGGGCAAAGAGAGCGGAAAAGCTCCGGAGCCCGATTGTCCTTCGAGCGGAATGCTAGTGAGCAACCGCCCATGCAAATCACTGACATTGACTACACAGTCTAAAGGGAGATCTTTCCAATGGAGGAGCAATTCTCCTGCTGCAGAGTTGCCAACTCGCCAGTTTCCTGCTCCCAACTGCGATTGGATCGCTGTGGGAGCACTTTCTATGACCTTAAATCCATCTATGGCTGCCTCTACGATATCGGCATTGCCTCGCTCAAAGTCCTGGGTATAAAACAATACCTGAAACTCTCGATTGAGATCGGGAAAATACTTTTGGAAGTAAAAGGTGCTTTCGTAGTTCCATAGCGTGTCGAAGGGGCCTATGTAGCGCTTGATCTCAAAGGTATCGATCCCATCGGTAATAGAAACTGCCAGGAAATCGTTGGCAGGTCTGCCGCCATCAAGCAGCGACCAATTCAAAAACCAATAGAAATACGTGATCACGGGCTCCTGATAGCCGCTCAGGTCCATTTTGGGAGAAGACAAAAGGGTGAAGCCAAGATCTACGTCATCGCCCACAGGGTTGTCCCCCAGGTTTCCCGTCATGTAGCATTCGTCCCAGAGGTCAAAAGGAAGGTCAAACTCAGGGTTGTAGATGTCTCCATTCTCGCGGTAGGTACCGATGGGTTCACCCCGTTCCCAGATTCCCCGCTCCGCATTCCCTGATACTTTCCAGCCAAGATCCAGCGAAAAATCATCTGCATAGCCGGGCTGTAGCAAATATTCTAGTTGGTAGGCGGAGGAATCGATGGCGATATTTCCTCCCTGACTCAGATAGCCCCATTTTCCGACAATGAGGAAGTAGTCATTGATAACAAAGTATGCGTCTTGGGCCTGACCATTGGAAATGGTTTGATAATAAAATTCAGCCTCATTATTGGGGGCAATCAACCGCACCTGGGCCCCTCCAATGGGTTGCAAGGTCACGGCATCTTTCACCACGATGCTGAGTGGCACTCGATTGAGCGGCACAAGGTCCACATCCACGATGGTGAGCACACCATTGCTCAGGGTAGCCGTGATAGTATCGGTGAGATAGCCATATCTGGAAAATTCCACCTCGTAGGTGCCTGCGATGGCTGTGCCTACGGCATAGTCTCCATTGGTCCGGCTTTGGTCTTCGTTATATAGCCCCAAAATATCCACAACCACATTTGCGATGGGAGCATTTGTAGCCGCGTCGCGCACCATGCCTTCGAGGTAGCAAGCTCGTTGATAGGAGGGTTGGAGGACAAATAGGCCCGCCTCGATGTCGCTGAGTAGCAGTAGCCCTGAAGGCAAAAATGGATATGCGCCCCAATCTCCATTGAAGCCTGCTCCATCAAGCGGATTGGTATCATAATGGCCCACCTCAATGAGGTTGCCAGGGCGCGAAGCGTCCACGATTTGCACCCCGTCGCGATAGTAGGAGGTGATGAGGAAATCGTCTTTCACATGAACATTGTGCGGAATGGCCTGCCCCTCGCTCAATAGAGATCTGATTCCATCCAGCTGCACGGGATTGAACGGGTCGCTGACATCCCAGGAATAGATGTAGCCAGCTTCGATTTCGTCGGTTGTGAAACACACATCCCCAGCATCGTTGAGCCATGTGTTGTGGGTAAATGAATTGGGATATTCTGTGGTGCTAAGCACGACAGGGGTGGCGGGAACGGTCCAGTCGATGATGGTGAGAAATCCCGCAGAAATTTCGGCGGCATAGGCCACGTCGTTCCTCACATACACATCATGCACATAGCGCTCACTATATACTCCAGCGAGCTGTGGTCGCCATGGATCTGGCCCCAGGTCAAAGCGCGCCATTCCACCGCCGTTATTGTTGGTGCCAACCTCGTAGAGCTGATCCCCATCAATCCAGAGATTGTGAGCGGTATTAATCCCTGCCAGAACGGTGTCTTTATACACAATGCTGCCAGGCAGGCCAGCCAGATCAATGATCAGGGTGCCGTTTCCGGTTTCGTTGGACACATAGGCATAGTGGCTGTAGGTCTTCAAGTCGCGCCAAACGGAGGTAGCTCCGGGGATAAAATGAAGCTCTACCGGGTTCGATGGATTATCTAACCCGATGATAGCCACCCCATTGGTGAGCCCAAGTAGGGCATATTCCTTGCCATTAGGGTCCACATATCCCCAGATATCATTAGCTTCTTGTGGGTAGTCGAGCTGAGAAACGAGACTGAGGCCAAGCTGTGAAAATGCACTGAAGCAAAAGCCAAGCATGGCGAGAACAAAAAAGATTCCTCCGCGGATATTCATGATGCAAGTTATCTGATGTAGGGTTCTAATCGGGTGTTTGGTAAAGTAACAACCCAGGCAGTCAACTCCCCCCTTGAGCATTATCCAGCAAGTCCTTGTTCGTAGGCAGTGTCCACAAGTACCGGGTGATTGGCGGCCATGTTGGTGGCGAGTTCGTCGCAGCGCTCGTTGCCTGGGATCCCGGCATGGCCCTTGACCCAGTGAAAGTTCACCGTGTGGTTTTTGGCGATGGCGAGATATCGTCTCCACAGATCCGGGTTCTTTTTGTCCTTAAAGCCTTTCTTGACCCAATTGAATACCCAGCCTTTGGTGACAGCCTGCTCCACATACTTGCTATCGGTATATACATCCACGGTCATGCCGGGTTTTTTGATCGCTTCCAGGCCAATAATCACAGCAAGGAGCTCCATCCGGTTGTTGGTGGTGCGGCGAAAACCTTCTGCAAATTCTTTCTTGTGCGGTCCCCAAATGAGGATGGTGCCGTACCCACCCGGTCCAGGATTGCCCAGGGCAGCGCCGTCAGTGTACATCACGATTCGATTCTCAGACATGCAGCAAAATTACCCAAAAGATTGTTCTGGAAAATACTTCTCCATCTGGATTTTCTAAAAGATTAGCGAGGGTACACATCCTGATATGCTCTTTTTTCGTACTTTGGTAGTAGATTTTATCCAAGTTTCCCTTCATGAAAGTCTCTTTTCAAACAATTTTCTTCCTCTTCCTGCCCCTGTTTGCCACAGTGGCATCACATCCCCTCCTTGCTCAAACCCCCTCTACGGGCCTCGGAACCTACTACGCAGACAAATATCATGGCCGACCAACAGCAAG
>JANQTF010000222.1 GCA_030731845.1 Bacteroidia bacterium
ACGTGGTCGTTGCCGGGGTTTACCTGACGAGCCTGCATCTGCATGATGCCGCTCTCGGGGTCCACGCCCACAAAGGCTACTTCGAGCCCGAGTTCGGGAATCTCATCGGCAATCATGCCGGGCTTGCGATCTTCAATGGTGAAGACAGGCTGCACCAGGAAGGTATCTGTCGGGGTGATCACAAATAAATTGGCGACCGCCGCTACGTCATATTGCTTCACATTCTCCTGCCCGGTGATGTTTTGCACCTCTGCGAGCAGCACTTCGGCTTCGCCTAGCTGCACCCGCTCGCCGGGCTTGATCCCAAAGTTGAAAAACTTGGGCTTACTCGCCTCCGGAGATGGGAGGCTTGAGGTGTACACGTAGATGTCACGGTTCCAATAAATCCGGCGGCTTGGGTGAGAAATGATGCTTTGCATGTCTTCATTCACCTCAGCTTCAGGATAGAGCACAAACTCCTCTGTGCTGTCCTTGAGGGAGGTAAATTGGAGGCCATATTGGCTGCGGTTGTTGCTCAGCTCCGGCTCAAATGCGAGCAGATTGGTATTGAGCATTTTCTCCAGCATCTCCATGTCAATCTCGCCTTCACTCCCCTCGTGGTTGTGACCCTCGTGCTCTTGCACCGCATGGATGGAGCCATCTATGAGGAATGGCTCACGACGCTGCACAATCACGTAATCGTCGCCACGAGCATCCTGGAAGCGCAGCTTGAACCACTGCCCATTTTCTTCGATAATTTCGAGCTTACTCACAGGTGGCAACGCATCTTTTTTGCCCAGATATTGCACGGCAAATTCCTTAATCAACGTTGGTTCGGTTTTATTTACCCGCACATTGTCCACCCGCTCTTGCTCATTCATGAAGGGTGCCATCTGAGAGGGAAAGAGGTTGGTACTCAGCACCTGATCGTAGCCAGAGGAAAAGAGGATGCCCAGGAGCATGAGGGCAAATCCGATGTGAACCACCGTGCCGCCCATCACTTTGAGGCCTTTTCTATTTTTGCTGAGAATGGAGAATAACACGTCCACATTCGCGGCCAACCCAAACAAGGCGCTGAAGAGGAGCAACTCATCGGCCACGCTCATCACCCCATATTTGAGGTAGGCGATTGCTTTGTCCAGGAATCCAGTCCCGACCATTTCCGGATCGATCCAATTGGCAAACTTGCCGTCGTAGGCAAATGTCCAGTTTGAGAACAGCAACGCCGCAGTAATGGCTGTGCCAGCCACCATGGCCATGAGGAAAGGGCGGAAAATGGCATCGGAGAGGCTTTTTCCCCGCTTAATTTTCCACCACAAAAACTGCCCTACCCCAGACACTATGCCAAAGAGGATGGCAAACCACACATTCCACTGATAGTAGAAAAACTGCACCTGTGCAGGCGGTGCGAGCTGTGTGCCGAAGATGGAGTTGACCACTGGCAGAGAGGTGGCCATGATGACCACAAGGCCGGAAAATCCAAAGATGAGCACGCCGAGGAAGAGCATGAATTCTGCGCTCCAGAGCTCGCTTTCGTCTTCGCGCTGCGGGATGCGCGGTGAGCGCAGCATCATGAGCACCACCACAGCGGCGACATAGAGCATCAACAAAATCAGGAGCTGACCAGAAAGGCCCAGGTCGGTGAAGGTGTGCACAGAGCTATCGCCCAAAATGCCGGAGCGGGTGAGGAAGGTGCTATACAACACGAGCAAAAAGGTGCCCGAGATGAGCATCATCGTGAGCTTGAGATAGGCTTTGGCTTTTTGGTAAATGAGCATGGCATGCAAAGATGCTACGCCGCAGAGCCAGGGCACGAGGGAAGAATTTTCCACGGGGTCCCAGTTCCAGTATCCACCAAAGTTGAGGGTTTCGTAGGCCCAATAGCCGCCCATGATGATGCCGATTCCCAGAATCATTACTGAAAAGGACATCCACGGAAGCGCAGGCTTGATCCATTGGTCGTATTTGCCCTTGATCAGACCAGACATCACAAAGGCGAATGGCACGACTGAGGAAGCGAATCCCAAAAACAGCGTGGGTGGATGAATCACCATCCAGTAGTTTTGGAGCAGGGAGTTGAGGCCGCTGCCATTGGTGGGCACAAAGTCGGGATTGGTGATGTACACCGCCTCATTAGGAAAGGCGGCTTTGAGCGTGAGGAAGGGCGTAGAGCCCAATTTCCACACTTCCGGTTCGAACACAAACGCCACGATCCCAATGGTAAAAAGGGAAGCTCCGGCCAGAATGTCGCCCAGCGCATAACCGGTTTGCTGAGACTCATGGTAGATTTTTACCAGAAACAGCACCCCGTACCCGAGCAAAAACACAAATGCCAGCCCAAAGGCCACCGAATCAATGCTGTCGAAAAAACCGCTCCACGCAAAATCAGTCCAAAAGCCCATTTGACCGGCTCCCAACAAATAGGAAACCATGAGCCCCATGACCAAAGAGCCGAGGATGAAGGTTTTGTTTTGCTCTCCCAGGCTGCTACGCTGCCCCACAAATCGCCATCCAAGATAGACCAGCGGCAAAATCACCATCAAGGCAAAGCCCAGGGTGATCACCCATTCGCTAACAAATACCCCCAGCAGCATGGAGGTGAGAATGATCTCGACCGAGGCCATGATGGCCAGCACGCTGTTTCTCCACTCCGTTTTTTTGCGCATCACGATGAGGCCCAGCACCGAGTGCCAGAAGCACCACAGCAGAAAGCTCCCCTCCTGACCTTCCCAAAAGCAGGAAATCATGAAGTGAACTGGCAGCTCATTGGAAGAGTGAGACCAAACGTAGTGATACTGATACTGATGGGTGTAGATGAGAATGAAGAGGGTGATGATGATCCCAAACACGCTGCCGGCATGGGTCAGGAAGGCGCCCATGCCGAGTTTTTCCCAGCTGCGCTTGTCGAGGCCTTCGCGGCGGTCGGCGATCAGCAGGCTGATCATCGAGACCAGGGCACTGGCAAAGGCCAGGCTCACAAATAATTCACCGAGCTTTCCGGCTGTAAATTCCATAAAAGGAGAGGTCGTGGGAGAAGGATCTTAAAAGCCAGTCAAGGCTGCTTGTCTGACAAAAAATGTTGAGTTATTGCTGAACAGGCTCCCCTGCGGTGATGTCGGTTTCTTCGTATTTGGAGGGGCACTTCGTGATGATTTTATCGGCCACGAAGCCTTCGTCCTGATATCCACCTACCACAACTACTTTTTCGGCCTTGTCAAAGTTCATGGGCATAGGGTCGTAGAAGTGCACAAGCTCCACATTTTGCAGGGTGTCTTTGAGGTAGAAAGTGAAGAGATCCTGCGTTTGGTCATAGCCCCCCTGATCTCTGCGCACCCACTCACCGGAGATGTGGATCTGCTTGCCAGATTGGCGGGCCATATCAAAATCAGCGTAGGTGCTCACATTTTTGGAAAGGTTGACCCCAAGGGCTACGATAAAAATCGCAAGGCCAACCAAGATCACAATATGGGTAGATTTCATTGTCTGAAAAATTGAGGGCTTGGAGAAAGAAACACAGAGGACAGCTTGTGAAAAACTACAGAGACCGAGGCATTTAGCCCCTTAAATGATTATTTTTTCAATTTCCGCTCGATGGCACTGAGCTTCCGATCTGTCAAAAACAGATACGCCAACAGCGCAAAAAAGATCACAAGGAGTACCGCCAGGACAGAATACATTTTTCCGTCTTTGAGCAGAACGTCGCTGCTTTCGGCTCCTG
>JANQTF010000223.1:0-1696 GCA_030731845.1 Bacteroidia bacterium
AGAAGTACCGAGATTCTGGAAATCTTCATTTCTGGCAACGAAGTCTGTCTCGCAGTTCAATTGAATCAGAGCGGCTTCTGTTCCTGCTTCATTTGTCGCTACAAAAACAGCGCCTTCACTTGCATCGCGATCAGCACGCTTTGCAGACACTTTCTGACCCTTGATGCGAAGAATTTCAATGGCTTTTTCAAAGTCACCTTCTGATTCTACGAGGGCTTTCTTGCAGTCCATCATACCAGCTCCGGTGGCTTGTCTGAGGCGGTTTACGTCTTTCGCCGAAATATTTGCCATGATACTTTTGTCGATTCTGAGGGTGAATAATTAAATATATAGGTAAAAACCCGCGCAAAGATACGCCTTTTTCCACAAGAGGCAAAGGAATCGCTGTCTCTTGGACGGAAAAGAATTGGAGGTATGGAGGTATAAGGGGAATAAGGGGAATAAGGGGAATAAGGTGAGGAGGGTTCGCTTCTTAGCCAGAGGCTTGCGAGTTGGAAATCCCCCTGTGCGGCTGGATGGTGTGGTGGCGAGGGGGACGAAAGGGGGTGAATAATGGAAGTCAGAGTGAATAGCTCAGAATGGAGAAGCCGACAAAACGGGAGATCCGGGTCTTGCGCCTCCGGCTACGGATCTTAAGAAATGCCCAGCCTTTAAGTGAGCCATGATCAAATCCCACTACCGAATCTTTCCTTTACTCAATAATCGTAACCAGTTCAGATCTGCTTTGACCGGTAAAAATCCCCTGCCCTCCTTCAATATTACTCTTGAGCCTGGCAGGCTGCCCAAACGGACTCAAACTCGCCCCAATTGCAGCATCTCGTGTCGTGATGAAATCTGCGTAATCGCCAGTAACCGAATAGATTGTCTGAATCAGGGTATCGCCTCTCGAATAATCGAAAGTAGTTCCGAATACCTGAATCTCGCCATTGGTCAATTCGTCATCTACTATAAAATCCTGCTCCTCATCAGATACCCATACGGTATCGACCGTCCCGTCTTCATTTTCAATGATATCCTGCTCTCTCACAGCGAGAATCCGCCGGTAGTAATCCTTGGTATCTGCATTGTCTTGAAACCTCGTGAGAATCAATGCGCGCTCCTCGTCATTAAACCGTATAACAGGATCCTCAAACTCTACAGGTCTGGGAATAATCGTAGTTGCCGATAGTTGTACGCCATCTGCAGTTGTCACATTCAGTACAAACGGGCTGTCATACAGCGTCGGTACTGGCGTCAATGAACCGTACAAGTAAATCGCATCTCCCAAAAACTCCCTGAAGCTATTGATTAGGGCAGTATCGAGTAGCAGCTCCAGGCCAGGGGTATTCAACGGTAGTTCCAGCGGCGTCAGGGTATCTGTCTGGTTGTTGTAAGTCACCGAAACGACAGCATCTTCGACATAAATCAATTGTAAGTCATCAAAATAACCTACTGTCCTGGTCATGACGACCGAAAATGGCAACCCAGGTTGCAAATAGCTCTCTACAAATATTTCTGATTCATACTCCGGCAGGTCCACCTCAATGTTCTGAGTCAAGTCACAGGAATACAGGCTGATGCTCAGGAGGAAGAAGGAGAAGATATATGTGAGTTTATTCATGATGCTCGTTGTGAGGTATGGAGGTATAAGGGAAATACGGGGAATAGGGTTTGAGGGTAAAGGCATGAACTAAAAACTTGATTGATTCGAGGTCTC
>JANQTF010000223.1:1706-2206 GCA_030731845.1 Bacteroidia bacterium
GGGCTTGATTCCTACCAGTTTCTGCATTCCGGTCAAAGAAAATAAAATAGATATTCCGTCTGTTGTAGGCATTGTATGCCGAAATGGTAAGGTCGGATTCACCCCATCTAGGATTGAATTTGATCACAAAGCCAAGATCCAGTCTGTGATAGGCTGGTAGCCTCAGGTTCCCCCGATCCACAAAGAGTGGTACACCCGTAGGAAAGCCTCCGCCTTGCCCGGTGAGGAAGTCATTACCCAGGTTCCAGCCAAATCCTGGAGCTGCTGTCGTAATCGTTCCTGAGAGATAGGTCCAGGCAGCGCTGGCGCTCAATCGCTCATTGATCTTGTAGATCCCGACAATATTGACGGTGTGCCTCGCATCGTAAGTAGGATGGAATTTTCTTCCATCATTAATGGCATCGTCCTGAATATACTCTCCTGTACGCCAGGTTCCGTCAAATTCTCTCCAGGTCCAACCAAGTGTGAAACCGATCCAGCCGGTAAGTCTTCCCTGTACT
>JANQTF010000223.1:2216-3674 GCA_030731845.1 Bacteroidia bacterium
ACTTCATTGCTAAAAAGATAGTCATCTCCCAAACCAATGGTGATCCCCAATGCGATTTGATCTGAAATCTCAGGTTTTACTAACTCCGTAGATGGATACCAGATATCAGTGGGGAGGGAGGTTCCGCTATTGGCTACCAGGTGGAGGTACTGCGCCATTCTTGCGTAACTGAACTTTAAGGAAGCATTCTCGGCAATCGTGAATTTAGAAGCGAATCTCGGTTCAAAGTTCCAGTAGGTGGTAGAGTCAATGGCAAAGCCAGAAAGTCTTGCGCCAAAGTTCAGCGTAATTTTGTCATTCACCTCCCAATCGTCGGAGATGTAGGCCCCCAACTCAGTCCCGAGATATTGATCACCAGCGTCAAAGCTGAAAATGCTATCGGATGAGCCAGCATTCAGTCGCCCTACATTGAAGGTGTGGTAAATCCCGGAAGCACCAAATTTTACTGTATGGGAGTTGTCAGGGATGAAAGTAAAATCTACCCTTCCTCCGAAATCAGTAATCTGTGAGCCCAACTCAAAGGAAAAAAGATCAAATTGGTTAGCAATTTTATATTCGTAGTCGGTGTAGAATGCCGAGACATTCATAAACAACTTCTGATTGAAAAAGTGGTTCCAGCGCAATGTCGCATTGGTGTTCCCCCAGTCGAAGTTGAAATTGAAGTCCTGGTCATCAAACCCAAACCGGTCACGGCCCAGATATCCACTCAAAAAGAGCTGATCTTTATCACTCAATCTGACATTGAGCTTGGCATTCAGATCATAAAAGAAGTAATCAGGGATCTGAAAGAAGTCTGGATTATCACTATTGGCTTCATTAATGGCCGAAGTAATGATGTCCACGTACGTTCTTCTACCAGAAACCAGAAAAGAGGCTTTGTCTTCAACGATGGGGCCTTCCAGCGTAAGCCTTGAAGAAATAAGGCCCAATCCGCCAGCACCAGAAAATTTCCGTTGATTTCCTTCATTCATCTTTACATCAATCACAGAAGAAAGGCGGCCACCATATTGAGAGGGAAACCCTCCTTTAAAGAGCTGCACATCTTTGACTGCATCGGAATTGAAGGTGGAAAAGAATCCAAACAGGTGACTGGGATTATACAAAACAGTATTGTCGAGCAAGACCAGGTTTTGGTCGGCTCCACCTCCTCGTACAAAGATCCCGGAACTTCCTTCGCTACCTGTCGATACCCCGGGCTTGAGCTGAAGGGTCTTGATAATGTCTACTTCGCCAAGGAATGAGGGAAGAACTTTGGCCTCCCGCATAGAGACCCGATCCACGCTCATTTGACTGGAGTTAACTTGTTCTGCAACTGAATTGGCAGAAATCACAACCTCATCGAGGGATTGGTAGGCTAGATTAATTTCTATGATTTTATCTTCCTTCAGAAGATACATACGGCTTTGTTTCACATAGCCTGAATATGAAAAAACGACCTCGATAGAATCGGGTCGAACA
>JANQTF010000224.1 GCA_030731845.1 Bacteroidia bacterium
AGATAGGAAGTAGGCGTGCGTGGGGGTGTCCCTAGTCTCACCAGTCTCACCAGTCTCACCTCTCGCAGTCCGCCGGAGGTGGACGGTCTCGCTTCTCACCCCTCCCATCAGGGCTGCCCAAACCGCACCCACTCAGCGGGAAATTCCGTGGCGGTGTAGTCCCACGCGGCGGGGAGCAGCCAATAGGCCAATGCCGTGATCAGGGCGATGGAGATCAGGTTGAGGGCAAAGCCCGCGCGGATCATGTCCGTCATCTTGAGGTGGCCCGAACCAAATACGATGGCATTGGGGGCTGTGGCAAAAGGGAGCATGAAGGCGCAGCTCGCTGCCACTGCCGTGCCAGCCATGAGGCCGAGGGGATGCACCCCAATCTCGGGCGCGAGGGTCACGATCACCGGCATGATGAGCGTGCAGGTGGCGATGTTTTGGGTGATCTCGGTGATGAAATTGGTGAAGGCCACGAGGGCCAGCAGAATGACCCAAACGGGCATATCGCCAAAGGACGCAAACTGCCCTGCCAACCAGGACCCCAGCCCCGATTTCTCGAATCCCATGGCGAGGGCAAAGGCCCCGCCAAAGAGCAGCAAAATGCCCCAGGGGAGCTTTTTGGCCGTGTCCCAATCCATGAGCTTGCCAGGTTCTGCCTTGGCAGGGATGAAAAATAAGGGCACAATGCCCGCAATCACGATGATGGTATCGTTCATTTGGGGCAAGAATGGCTTGATGAGGTAGCTCCGCGAGATCCAGGCAAGGGCCACGGTGGTGAAAATGCCGAGTACCCACTTCTCTTCCCAGGTCAGGGGGCCGAGTGCTCGCAGTTGCTCCCGCAGATCGTCTCGACTACCCGGAAGCGCCCGCGCGGGAAGCGGCTGTGCCACCCGCACCAGATACCACCAACTCGCAAAGAGCAAGGCAACCGAGATCGGCAAGCCGAAAATGAACCACTGATCGAAAGCGACGCTGAGGCCGTAATTGTCTTCCACGGCTTTTACAAAAATCGCATTGGTGGGCGTGCCCACAATGGTGGCCATGCCGCCAATTGAGGCCGAGTAGGCAATGCCCATGAGCAGCGCCTTCCCGAAATTTGTCCCGACAGCTCCTGATTTTTCTCCGCCTATCTGTGCATAGAGGGCCAATCCGATGGGGATCATCATGAGCGTGGTGGCGGTGTTGGAGATCCACATCGACAAAAACCCGGTGGCGAGCATGAAGCCCAGCACGATGAGCCGGGTGTTGGTACCTACTTTCAGGATGATGGACAGCGCGATGCGCTTGTGGAGGTTCCATTTTTCCAGGGCGAGGGCGAGCATAAAGCCGCCCATAAACAAGAAAATCAGGCTATCAGCGTAGGCAGGGCCCATGTCGCCGATGGTGACAATGCCCAGCAAGGGAAACAACACGAGCGGCAACAGGGACGTAACCGGGATGGGAACAGCTTCTGTGACCCACCACGTGGCAATCCACAAGATGGCACCAAGTGCATGTGCCGCGTCCGCAGACATGCTCTCAGGTCGGAATCCGAACCCGAAAATCAAAAACAAGGCTGGGCCCAGCCATAATCCAATTTGCTCTTTTGTTACCTTCATCAAAGGGGAATTGGCAGATGTGGAACCAAGATAATCGTTTCGCGTGGATCATTCCTTTTCCTAATTACGCCCACTGCATTAACTTGCAGCCCAAATTACATGGATTGTCCTTTTCCCATTTTTCATTTCACGGGGAAATTGCCTTCCTTTTCTTCAAATTTCACCACAGCATGATCCTTCCTGAGGCCCTGCAGCTTCCCGTTTTCCGCACCTTGTCCACCTGCGCAGATCGCCTGGGGCTTCGTGCGTATGTGATCGGTGGCTTTGTGAGAGATTTTCTCCTGGATCGGCCTTGTAAGGACATTGATGTGGTGGTAGAAGGCCGGGGAATCGATCTGGCCGAAGAATTTGCCAAAGCGGTGAATGCCAGGGAGGTGATTGTATATGAAAATTTCGGCACCGCCATGGTCCGCCATGATGATTTTGTGGTGGAATTTGTGGGGGCAAGAAAGGAAAGCTACAGCCGAAACAGCCGCAAACCCTTTGTGGAAGAAGGAAGCCTGCAAGACGATCAGTTGAGGCGGGATTTTACGGTGAATGCGCTGTCGCTATCTTTGCAGCCTGGCGAGTTTGGAAAATTGTATGATCCATTTGGCGGGATCAATGATCTCAATCAAGGCATTCTCCGCACGCCACAAAATGCCGACATCACCTTCTCCGACGATCCCCTGCGCATGATGCGGGCCATCCGCTTTGCGACGCAACTTCCGGGATTCAGCATTGATCCTGATACCTACGAGGCCATTCGGCGCAACAAGGAGCGAATCAACATTCTCTCGATGGAGCGTGTAGCCGATGAATTGAACAAAATCATTTTGGCACCTGTGCCCTCCATCGGGTTCAATTTGCTCTTTGAGTCGGGACTGCTGCCCTATATTTTGCCTGAGCTGCAAGCCATGCACGGCGTGGATGAAGTGGATGGGCGCGCCCACAAGGACAATTTTTATCACACCCTCAAGGTGCTCGACAACGTGGCCGAGGTGAGCAACGACCTGTGGCTGCGCTGGGTGGCCATTCTTCACGACATTGCCAAGCCTCTCACCAAGCGATACAGCCCCGAGGCCGGATGGACCTTTCACGGGCACGAAGAGCGGGGGGCCAAGCTTGTGCCCAAAATTTTTCGGCGGCTGAAGCTCCCCCTGCACGAGCAGATGAAATACGTGCAAAAGCTCGTGCGCCTGCATCAGCGCCCCATTGCGCTGGTGAGCGAAGAGGTTTCCGATTCTGCCATTCGCAGAATCGTGGTGGAGTCAGACGGGTCGCTCGACGACCTCCTGCTCTTTTGTCGCTGCGACATCACCTCCAAAAACGAGCGCAAAGTCGCGCGATTCCTCCGAAATTACGACGAGCTACAGGACCGCATCAGGGCTGTGGCCGAGCGCGACGACCTGCGCAATTTTCAGCCACCCGTTACCGGGGAGATGATCATGGAGGCCTTTGGCCTGTCTCCCGGTCGCGCCATCGGGCAAATCAAAAACGAAATCCGCGAAGCCATCCTCGATGGCATCATCCCCAACGAGCTCGAAGCCGCCAAAGTATTTATGATGGAGGTGGGACCGAAGTATTTAGGTGCCCCCGACCACAAGAATTCCAAAAAGGAATCGTAAATTTTAGGGGATAAAGCTACTTAGGTTGTTTTTTATGTCGAGTTAACGATCATTTTCCATGAACCGTCTGCTTCTCGTTTTTCTCCTGATTTGTCCGTTAGCCCTCTCTGCTCAGATGGGTGTGGGGTTTCGTTTTGCCAGCAACATCAACAATTTTCCGCGCGCGGATGAGCTGGGCCTGGTCGAAAACCTGTTCACAACCGGCGTATTTGGTGTGTTTTATAGCCGCTATCAAGAGACCAATGGCTTTGAAGCGGGACTCAACGTGGTTCACAAAGGCGGCGGGTTCAATCTGCCGGTGGTGATGAGCGACCTGGGAAATGATGGGCAAAATATAGAATTTACCGCCATCGAAATGGACTTGAAAGTAGGGCCCCGTTTTGGTGCGATCAATCCTAAGATTGGCTATATTTTCGGCTACCGTTTCAATCAAAGCGGATTTTTTGT
>JANQTF010000225.1 GCA_030731845.1 Bacteroidia bacterium
GTGCGGTGGTAGATTTGTCTTCTGCCGATGACCTGAAGCAGCTGAGTTTTGACCTGAAAAATGCGACAGGTAATACGGTCATTCTCCTCGGTGCCGAAGCTGATGGCAAAGCTTTGCTGAGCCTCATTTTCTCAGATGATCTTGCCCAAACAAAACAGTTCGACGCTGGGAAAATGATCAGGGATCTTGCCAAAGAGATCCAGGGCGGAGGTGGCGGACAGCCATTTTACGCGACTGCCGGAGGCAAAAATGGGGCTGGCTTGCCTGCTGCCATGAAAAAGCTAGAGGAATTGCTAGGCGCCTAATCCGGCGATGTTCTATCCGATGGGGATTCGCTGACGGCTTTCCGCGGCCTTGAGAATGGCATCCGTTACGACTACCTCTCTGAGACCTTCTGCGCCAAATGCGCGGGAGGTCTCTTTTTGTAGGGGTAAAAAAAACAATCAGGTGGGGTCTGTGCTAAAGGCCTGTTGCGTCAGTAAAAATTTGTCGATAACGTAGTGCTGCACAGTGTAGAGTTCTTCTTCGCCGGTGATCCAGCCAAAGAAGGAGTTCACATTGTCCGTCCGCTCAAAGAGGACAAGCTCTCTTTCAGAATCATCGAGATATCGGAGCCTGATGCGAATGTCTGGAGTCTGTGTGAGGAGTTCTTCCTTTTTTCCGGGGTATGTTCTTTCTGCAAATGACTCGGCAAAGACAGCGCCCTGGAACATGGAGAGATAGGCCTCCAGTTTTTCTGGGTTGGGGCTGCTCCCACCGGGTTGCAGGGTCCACGCTTGTTCGGGCAGATGGGCGAGCCAGAGGGTTGCAGCTGGATCGTGGGTAAATTCCACGCGTATCTCTTTGAGTTCGCTGGCCTTGGCTCGCCAGAGAAGTCTTTCTCGCCACACATCCACATCAATGGTAAAAAACGGATTGACAAATCCCTGAAGGTCGGGGCGCTCCACGATGTAGGGGTGATCTGCACCTTTGAGTTTCATGACAGATCCGCGATTGTCTTTGGCGCTGGAGGCAAGAAAATAGGTTTTGATAGGGCCTTTGGCGTCAAAAACTTCTACACGGGTGTGCATGAGCGAGATGATTTTCTCGGCACTTTCTTCCCCTTTTCCAGTGAGGGACTCTCTCACCTGTAGGCGGCTCATGGTGGTGAGGAGGTGGCCGATTTGTGGCGTGAAGCCCCGGTAGGCATTGTTGATGGTCCAGATTCCATCTGGGCTTTTGGCCATATTCACTGTGCTGAGGTCTTTGCCTTCCTGGGTTTGGGTAAGGCGAATGTGCACTACTGCAGCGGTATCAGCGATGGCAAAATCGATCTCATTGGGATCCAGGGTGCTTTGCCGATCCTTATTAATGAAAGCAACATAGACAATCGCCAGTAGAATGGCCGCTGCCAACATGATCCACAAACTAGTTCCTTTTTTCATCAAGATCTTTCAGAGTGAGGCCTGCCAGATAGCAGGCGTTTTAGCCAATAGAGGCCAGAGAGATAAAAGTTTCAGAAACAAAAATGGGGATTTAATCGGGGAAAGCACAAATACAATCAGAGATCCGAATTTCTCGCAAAACCACCCCCAAATGCATGAAATGTTTGTGGCAACTTGCGTGTTACCTACTAGAAAACAGTGATGAACTTATCCTTAGAAATCAGAAATAATTCTCATGAGTAAATTTAATTCCAGCAAAGGCCTTTCTCTACTCTTATTGTTCATGGTAGCTATGGCCACTATCCTCCATGCGCAGCGCAAAGGATATGTGACAGCAAGCATTGGTACCGGAATCTATTTCGGAGACCTCAGCGACCAATGGCGGACCACAGATATTTTGCCTGCTGGGAGTATTCAGCTGGGCTGGTATGTCAATCGCGCTGTAAGTTTTCGTGGGGTTATTACCCAAGGCACCCTTGGAGCGAGTGATTCACGATCGCTAAATGAGGCCAGGAATTCACGCAATCTCTCTTTCAGAAGCCCGCTTACAGAGCTGCAACTCGGGGTGGTTTATGAGCTATTTCCCGACAAAACCTTTCATATTCGCTGGAAAAGAAATATTCATGTGAGTCCCTTGATGTTTGCCGGGCTAGCGGGCTTTCATTTCAATCCACAAGCGTTATATCAAGGCGAATGGGTGGCATTGCAGCCCCTCGGCACAGAAGGGCAATATTTGGCCGGGCATCCAGATGGGCCATATCGGCTCACGCAGATCTCTTTTCCGGTTGGGGTAGGGCTGTCGGTGCGTTTCCCCGGGCAGATTGCGCTGTGGGCTGAAATTGGTTATCGAAAAACCCTTACTGATTATTTGGATGATGTGAGTCGCTCGTATCCTGATCCATCGCTGCTTGGAACACCGGGTGCGGCACTCTCCAATCGCTCCGGTGATCGGTTTTTGACAGGTGCCAAGCGAGGCAATCCCGGCGCCAAAGATAATTATGCTTTTCTGTCGGTAGGCATTGGATATTTTTTGGGCCAATGATCTTGTGAGTCAGGATATTAGACGGTTTGTGCAAGGATTTTAACGGTAGTCCCGGTTCTCGCCCGGACCTAGGTTTATTTTTTCCACTTTTACTGACCCCACAGGTCGCTAACACCATTTTCCCACCATTTTTTTGTTCCAAATCCGACCTTAGTATGCTTCGAATTGTATGCCTTACCTTTCTCTGTTGCCTCACGCTTACCCCGAGCCTTCTGGCCCAACGTACCCACTCCTTCTCTGTAGGAATCGGAACGCTCTATTATTACGGCGATCTCACTGACAAATTCAATAACTCCCTCCTGCGTCCTGCTGTGCAGCTAGGCTATAATCGCTATATGCTGCCCAACTTAAGTTTCAGGGTTGCTGGTCAATACGGAGAAATCGGTGCTTCTGACAACATGGCCATCGATCCTGGCAGACAAGTCCGGAATCTTCATTTCAGGTCCACCAT
Source organism: Bacteroidia bacterium (assembly GCA_030731845.1). Taxonomy (GTDB): domain Bacteria; phylum Bacteroidota; class Bacteroidia; order J057; family J057; genus JANQTF01. The sequence goes on from JANQTF010000225.1 coordinate 2,918, forward strand.
TGTTGAGCTGAGCGGTGTGCTGATGTATGAGTTTTTTCGGGATAAAAATTTCGGAAATGAATGGATTGGCAAACCTCACCTCACACCGTATGTGTTTCTCGGGGTGTCTTTGTTCCATTTCAATCCTAAAGCCAGTGCCAACGGAGAGTGGTATGCCCTGCAGCCACTTGGTACCGAAGGCCAAAACATCCCCAACAGCGGTAATCCCGGTCCATACTCCCTCATTCAGTGGAGTGCTCCGCTTGGGGTAGGGCTCAATCTTCGTCTCACGCCCTACACAGGAGTAGGCGTAGAACTTGGCTACAGAACCACAGCAACAGACTATCTCGACGATGTGAGCACCGTGTATCCAGATTTTGAAGCACTGGGACAAGCCTCCGGCGAGATCGCCGTTCAGCTTTCTGAGCGCTCAGTTGATAACCGTTTCAGGCCAGGACAAATCCGGGGAAACCCCGGGTCGAAAGACAGCTATTTCTTCACCGCTGTCACCATCAATTATTACCTGAGCCGCTACGCTACAAGGAATTGATAGAAAGCCTGACTTTCCTTTATGCGACGATTTCTCTTTCCATCTCCTACATTGGTCCAATAATTGGGATAAGTTAGGATGAAGGTTAATTGTGAAAAATGTAAAAGCCCGGCTTAAGAGCCGGGCTTTTTTT
>JANQTF010000226.1 GCA_030731845.1 Bacteroidia bacterium
ATCTCGCTTCTCAAAATCTCTCCCGTCTGACTTCTGACCCCTAACCGTCTGACCTCTCATAATGACAAAAGTCATTGACTTGGCTGATCCATTGCTTCGCATGGGCTCAGGGAAATAGAAACCTTGCGGTTGAATCTGGTTCCTGGAGCTTGGGCTCAGGGATGCAGGATCATCCACCCGATTATTGTGTGATCGATGAAACGATTTCTTTTCCCCACTGATTTTTCGCCTGTTGCTAATCAGGCTCTTGCCTTTTGCACCCATCTGGCACATCGTCTCGGGGCAGAAATCATTGTGATGCATGCCCATGACAACCAATTGCTTGAGACTGATCTTTTGCCCTTTCATATTGCAAAAGCGCTCAATCTGGGTGAACACAATGACGCAACCGAGCAGGCCCAAAAGTATGTAGAAACACTCATGCGCAGGGTAGGCAAGCAAGTTCCCTTTGAGGTGAGAATCCTCTATGGCTATCCGAGAGAGGAGATTCTAAACACTTGTCAGCAAGACCATCCCGATATGATCGTGATGGGGACCACCGGGGCTACCAATGCTGTGGAGAGTTTTTTTGGAAGCACTACTTCGGCGGTCATGCTTCATTCGGGCTGCCCGGTCCTTGCGGTGCCTCCGGGCACACAATATCGGGATATCAGCAAAATCGCTTATGCAACCGATTTTAAAGAGCCGCACAGCCGTATTTTCTACGAGCTAAGTCGGCTGGCAAAAATGCTGGAAGCAGAGATCTTTTGTGTACACGTAGAAACCGTCCATGTATCCGAAAAGGAACAACACAGCCAATTTTTTCCCAGTCTTCCGCCAGTGGAATATGACCAAATGAGCCTCCATGTGATCCATAATCACAATGTGATTGAGGGCCTCAAGGAGTTCATTGATCAAAACGAGGTGGGCCTGCTTGCCATGCAGCCTCATGAGCGCCACTTCCCCCAGCGACTCTGGAAAAAGAGCATCACCCGTCAGATGGTATTGCAATCTGAGGTGCCGGTGCTATCTATCAGAGACAAAATCCTGAATAGATGAGAATATACTGGGGACAAGTGAAATACTCCAACCTGAACCAGTTTAATTCGCTTCTGATTTAACGCCCCACCCAAAATGAAAAAGATCCTCGTCCCCATCGATTTTTCGCCCAATTCCAGCAATGCTCTTGCCTACGCGGTGAGACTTGCGGCTCATGAGCGCAGCGAGCTCGTTGTGCTACATGCCTATACGCCCTTCGCCGCCGATCCCTATTTGGTTGCCATGTATGAGGAAGACATTGTGGCTCAACAGGAGACATTTGCCAAAGAGCACTTCGACCGGATGCTCCTTGCACTGCCGCAAGAGCTACTTGCTCACATTCATGTCTCTTTGCTACTCGAACTTGGCACGCCCGTGGAGACCATTTTGCATGTGGCCCAAAGCATCCAGCCAGATCTCGTGGTGATGGGAATGCGCAGTGGTAGCTCCATCGCAAAAAAAATATTTGGCAGCACCACCTCTGGTGTGATCCAACGTCTCGAAACCCCGATGATGGTCGTGCCTGATGGAGTGGCCTATCAGATCCCCCTTGAGATTGGTTTTGCGACCGATCTAATGGAGGGAGATGAGAAAATTCTGGACGAAATAAATCAGTTTGGTTCTGACTGGAGGGCCAGAATTACCTGCATTCACGTGTTTGACGGCATAGATGCAGAAAAAAGTATGAGGCTTCATCGCCTGAAGAAATACTGCTCAGACCGCGAGGATCTGAGACGGGTAGAGGTCATCTCGATTTCGAATCAGGAGGTTGTCGATGGCATATTGAATCTGGTGGAGAACCATGAGATCAACCTGCTCGTGATGCGCACCCACCATAGGGGCTTCTGGGCGAGCTGGCTTCACGCCAGTGTCACCAAGGACGTGGCCAGGAAAACGACTGTGCCTTTGTTGGTCTTTCCCATGTAATTTTCCCAGAGCCTAACCATCGTAAGTGATCAACAAGTGTAGCTTTTTGTTATTCGTGGCCAGAGATAACATGAACCAATTGCGGCATTTTCGTGATAGAATAATTACCTTTCTCCTCCACACTTACTTGACCAAACAGGCTACTCATGAATCCAGACGAACAGGCATCAAGGCTCCAGGCCATCATAGAAACCGCCATTGATGGAATCATCACCATCGATGAGCTTGGGCTTGTGGACACGATCAACCCTGCCGCTGCCCGGCTGTTTGGGTATGATCCTGCCGAGGTGCTTGGCAAGAATGTATCCATGCTCATGCCTGAGCCCGACAGAGCTCGTCATGATCAGTATCTTGGCAACTATCTCACTACAGGGGAGGCCAAGATCATTGGAGTGGGTCGTGAGGTAACCGGGCAAAAGAAGAATGGAATCAAATTTCCATTCAGGCTCGCCATCAGTGAGGTGAATGTCATGAACGAAAAGCGGATATTTACGGGAATTATCCACGACCTCACGGCCCAAAAGCAGGCGGAGGAAACGCTTATTCGCTATGCCAAAGAGCTGGAGCGGAGCAACAGAGAGCTGGAAGAATTTGCCTATGTTTCCTCACACGACCTTCAGGAACCCCTTCGAAAAATACAGGCTTTCGGAAGTAGAATTGAGGAAAAAGACCACGACAATCTCAGTGAAAAGGGCAAAGATTACCTGAAACGGATGCTCTCGGCCTCGGCCAGGATGCAACGTCTGATCAATGATCTGCTGAGTTTTTCGAGGGTCTCGTCTCGTTCCAACCCGGTAGAGGCGATCAACCTCAACAGCATTGTGCAGGATGTGCTATCTGATCTGGAGATTCTTATCCAGGAAAGCAAATGTCTCATCGACGTGGGAGAGCTAGCTGTGATTGAAGCCGATCCTACACAAATGCGGCAGCTATTTCAGAATCTGATCAGCAATGCCATCAAGTTTCGCAGCGAGGAAAACCCTTGGGTCCAACTCTATGCCGAGGCGGTGCCTAACACAGAGGAAGGAGAGCCAGAAAAAGTGGCTATTTATGTAAAAGACAATGGAATTGGGTTTGATGAGAAATACATTGACCGCATTTTCCAGATTTTTCAACGCCTCGATGGACAAAAATTTGAAGGCTCAGGTATCGGACTTGCCGTGTGCAGGCGAATCGCCAATAAACACGGCGGCGATATCATCGCCTCAAGTAGCCCCGGAGTTGGTTCTACCTTTCAGGTGATTCTTCAAACCAGACAATCTTCCCGATGAACCGATTTCACAACTCATTAATACCGAATTGGCCATGATCAATACTACCAATCTTATTCGCCCGATTCTCATAGCAGAAGACGATCCCGAAGACCGGATGCTCACCGTGGATGCCTTACAGGAAAGCCAGATCTGTAAGCCATATCTCTTTGTAGAAGATGGCGAAGACCTGATCCATTACCTCAAGCATGAAGGAAAGTATGAGGATGCGATCGCGCATCCGACCCCCGGCATCATCATTCTGGATCTGAATATGCCTCGTAAGGATGGACGTGAGGCGCTTGTCGAAATCAAGTCAGACCCCATTTTGCGCAGCATTCCGATCATCATTCTTACCACCTCCAGAAGTGAAGAGGACATCCGCAAATCCTATGATCTGGGGGTCAATTCCTACATCTCAAAACCCAACGACTTCCGAGGGCTGGTGGAGATCATGAACTCGATCAGCACCTACTGGTTTGATATTGTCACCCTTCCTAAGGATCAAAAATCATGAGAAATTCGCCAGTGTTTGAGCGAAATGAGGCCAATATCTGGAACGAGTCGGTGACCGTGCTCCTCATCGACGACGATGAGGACGACTATCTCATCACCAAGGATATCATCGAAGAAATCCCGCACCAACGCTTTACCCTGAGCTGGGTGCAGAGTTATGATCTGGCGATAGAGGCGTTTGAACAAAATGCCCATGATGTATATCTGGTGGATTATCGACTGGGCGCAAAAACCGGACTCGATCTGATTGAAGAGGCTCACGCCATGGGCTGCGATGCTCCTCTCATCCTGCTCACTGGGCAGGATGATCAGGCAGTGGACAGCAAGGCCATGCAGATCGGGGCGGCAGACTATCTGGTCAAGAGCCAGATCACCGCCGATCAGCTGGGGCGCAGCATCCGATACTCGATCCAACAGGCGCGTAGCCTGCTGAGCATCCGCCATCTCAACCTCGACCTCGAAGCGCGCGTGGCAAGACGCACTGCCGATCTTGCCAAAGCTGTGGAAGACCTTCAGCAGAGCCAACTCCTCTACTCCAGCATTGCCAACCATTTCCCCCATGGGTTTATCATGGTGCTCGATCGTAACCTCAGGTTTCTGCTCATCGACGGGCAGGATCTACGCCACTTTTCGCTGGACCCCGAACAACTGATGGGAAAATCGGCCTGCATTCTGGTACAGGAAAGCAAGCAAGCTGTGATGGAGTACTATCTCAAGCGGGTGCTGGAGGGAGAATCCATGAATTTTGAATTTGACATTCACCAGGACACCTACGCATTTACGGGTGTGCCGCTGCCCACCACACATGGAGAAATACAGCAAATCCTTGTGGTATCCATCAACATCACGATGCAAAAGCGGGTAGAAGCCGAGATTCGCAACGCCCTGAGCAAAGAAAAACAGCTCAATGAGCTCAAATCCCGATTCATTTCCATGGCCTCCCATGAGTTTCGGACGCCCCTCAGTGCCATCCTCTCTTCGGTCTCGCTCATTTCACGATACCCCCTCACAGAGGAACAGCCCAAGCGCGACAAGCACATCGCCCGGATCAAATCCAACGTGACCAACCTCACCGGAATTCTCGATGATTTTCTCTCCCTCAGCAAACTGGAAGAAGGCAAGGTAGAATCTAACCCCGTGTGGTTTGACCTCCCGAGCTTTGTGTTTGAAGTTTCTGAAGAGATGAATGGGGTCGCCAAGATGGGACAAACCTTTGAGGTGTCTCATAGCGGAGATCGGGAAGTATGGCTGGATAAGCGATTGCTCAAAAATATCCTCATCAACCTCATCTCCAACGCGACCAAATATTCATCCACCCCGAGCCAGATTGAGATCATGTCTCGGGTTCAAACAGGATACATCGTTCTTACAGTCAAAGATCATGGAATCGGTATTCCCGAGGAAGAGCAGGTTCACCTGTTTGAGCGATTTTATCGGGCCAACAATGCCACCAACATACAGGGCACCGGACTGGGGCTCAACATTGTGCAAAAGTATGTTTCCCTGATGGATGGCTCCGTAGAATTTCAGTCCAAACTGGGCGAAGGAACCACGTTTAACGTCACATTTGCCCGAAAAGACACCTATCCAACAACATCCTCCACTCAATAACCCGCGGTATTTAGCATCGCCCTACCTCATCTGATATGGAAAAGAAAAAAATCCTGCTGATCGAAGACAATCCTGATATGCGGGAAAACACAGCAGAAATTCTGGAATTGGCAGATTACCATGTCCTCACTGCAGAGCATGGCAAAGCAGGGGTCGCTCTGGCCAAAGAGGAGCATCCTGATCTCATCATCTGCGACATCATGATGCCCGAGCTTGACGGCTATGGCGTATTGAGAATGTTGAGCAAAAATCCAGACACGGCCTCTATTCCCTTCATTTTCTTATCGGCCAAGGCAGAAAAAAGTGATTTCCGCAAAGGGATGAATCTCGGCGCCGACGACTACATCACCAAGCCTTTTGACGATGTGGAGTTGATGGATGCCATTGAGATGCGTCTTCGCAAAAGCGACATCATCAACCGTGACTATGACCGGAGTCCCGATGGCATCACCAATTTTATGAAGGATGCCAAAGGCCTCGAAGCCCTTCAACATCTCACAGAAAACAAGGAAACACGGTTTTATAAGAAAAAAGAAGGCCTTTTTCATGAAGGCAACCTGCCTCATGGCTTGTATTTCGTCATCAAAGGAAAAGTCCGCACCTTCAAAACCAATGAAGATGCCAAAGAATATACCACTGGTCTGTTCAAAACAGGTGATTTTCTGGGCTACCTGCCCCTGCTCAGCGATACGCCCTATCAAGAGTCGGCCATGGCCATGGAAGACACCGATGTGGTGGTAATTCCGAAGGACGACTTCTACCAACTTGTGTACAACAACCGCGACGTGAGCAACAGATTCATCAAAATGCTCTCCGACAACCTGCACGAGAAGGAAGAAGAGCTTCTGCACCTTGCCTACGACTCGGTGCGCAAGCGCGTAGCAGATTCGCTCGTGCAGCTGCGTGCCAAGTTTATGGAAGAAAACACCAAAGAGCCTTTTTCCATGTCGGTGAGCCGAGACCACCTTGCCAGCCTCGTGGGCACCTCCAAAGAATGTGTGATCCGGGTGTTGAGTGAATTCAAGGACGAAGGTCTCGTGAGCACTCACCTCAGCGAAATCACTGTGATCGATGCGGAGCGGCTCTCACGCGTACCGTATTAGGGAAATAGGGGAACTTTTGAATGGTTGTATGAGGGCATAGTCTTCCGGTTAAGCGAAAGAGTGCCCTCATCCCAGCCTTCTCCCACAGGAAAAGGAGCAAGAGTTAAGAATGCCACAGACTCTCCCAAAGCCCCCTCGGCCCCACGGGCGAGGGGCTTTAGGGGCGAGGGACAATAGGTAACTACAGCTCAGCCAGACAGCTATCCCTTCTACCTCACCACTTATACCTTCCCACCAATACCTCACCACCTCATCCCTTTTCCCCAAGAAAGGCCGCAGTGGCGGCGCGACCGCTTTCAAAGAGCCTCGATTTTTGATCTTCGCTCATGCGCTTGATTTTGGGGCCGATGTCGAGGGAGGAGACGGAAATGGTTCTTGCCCAATCACCCGGCGTGCAGAAAGGTCGGTTGAGGCTTTCTGCGATGAAGATAAAGGAGGCAGCGGCATATTGGGAAAAGGAGCCAAGATCCTGTGGCGCCAAACCGCCGGAGCTGCGGTCGAGGGCGATTTGGGCATCGGAGTCCATGCGCACCCCAAGGGTAGCGGGATTGGCCCATCGCTGTGGCTGCCCACAGTCATTGACCAGGATGGTGTCGAAGACAAAGATGGGATAGTTGCCTAAAATGCCTCCATCGACCATCAGATCGAACCCATTGAGGTCTTTTGGGCGCTTTACGCGCTGCCCATCCTGATCGATCCAGATCGGCTCAAAGTAGAAAGGGATCGACATGGAAATCCGCACCGCATCTTTGATCTTCATATTGGGATAGGTCTGATGAGATAACACAACCTGCCGCTGCTGATTGATGCAAGAGGCGACTACATATAAGTCGCGGAAGCCCGCTGCCTTCATTTCGGCAAAGGTGATGTCGGCATTACCGGTTTTGTGGGCAATGTGGCCTTCGAGCCAGCGCAGAAATTTCTCGCCTTTGTACCAGCCGTAGGAACGGGCCATTCTATTCACCCCGCCAAAAAAGAAAAACCCGACATCGTTGAAAGACTGAAATTTCGTGGCAGATACGATCCCGAGCACTTCCTCTGCGCGATAGTCGAGTGCCACCAACATGGCCGTGATCGCACCTGCCGAGGTGCCCGCCACCTGCCTCACACCATCCATCACGCCTTGCTGCTCTAGTTCATACACCACACCGGAATAGGCAAGGCCTTTGATTCCTGCCCCTTCAAATACGAGGTTGGTGATGGTGCTCTGACCGAGCAAGACGCTGCCTGTGAAGAGAGAAAAGAAGATAAAGAGGAGATGTTTCATTGGAAAATGGTTGAATGAGGGAATGAGGGAAGTGATTTCGTGGATCTTTGGGTTGTTGAACGTGGGAGCAGAAAATTTTGTCACGTTGCCATATTTTCCCAGACCGTTTCCAGGTCGAGCCCCTTCATTTGATGGACTTGTAGAGAATAAGGGATGAATAGAATCAGGGCTAATGCCTTGAACCAACATCAAAAACAACCCTTTGAGGCAATAGGTTGCCATATTGATGGAGAAAAATAGCCCTAACCTACGGATTCCAACTCGGCACTTCAACCCCACAGCAGGGCATCTCGCTGAGTAAGATACTTGCAACCTGGGCATCTCCATCAACTGGCCCATTCTGAAGTTCAGATTTTTGATCTCAGCTCCAGTTATTCTACCTCCGGAGGATAATGTGAGATATATGTAAAATGGAATCATGGAAGTGTAACAGTTGCCAGTATGCAGAAAGCGACCTTTATCCGCGAAAACATGGTGGAGCTACTCTCCCTTGCACATGAACCAGGCACCCATTGCTTTTACCGGCAATAGTCAGCACCGAAACATTTCGAGTCCATCACGACTCCCTATTTCCCATAACATCATTCAACCCAACATGGAAGATTCATCTAACCGCGCAAACAACACGCTGAAAGTACTTGCGGCTTTCTCATTCGGCTCTCTCTTAGGAGCGACGCTCGGAATCCTTTTTGCGCCCGATAAAGGCAGTGTGACCCGTCACAAAATTACGGGAGAAGCCGAGGACCTCGTCGAAGAATTCCGGACTAAAATGAAGGAGAAAGTCGAAGAGATGCGTGCCAAGGCAGAACAACTTGAGAAACTCACGGAAGAAAAGATTCAGGCTATGACAAAAAGCGTGAAAGCAACGGTGGGCCATACTGACCACAAAAGTGAAAAGGTATAAGCAGCCGCAGAGAAAACCTGTCATTCCCAACCGAATGTTTACCCAAGTCGTCTATGCCCTTTTCACTAACCATTTCGGTCTATGGAGGCTCTTCGCCACACGATGGAATGACAGGATTTTCTTCCTTTTTCTGACCACCTAAAAAAAATCACCACAATCCCCAACATAGTGAACAGGAACACAGAAGCACTTGCTGAGGGGATCAAAGATTACCTCAGCACCAATTCAGAACTACTCAAATTGGAAGCTACCCAGGAGTCATCCGAGGTGGTTTCGATGATGATCAGTGGGCTGATCATCGGGCTGTTAGCAGGGCTCTTTTTCCTTTTTGCGAGCGTATCTGTCGGCTTTTATTTCTCTACTATATTGGGCAATCACTCCTCGGGTTTTGCTATGGTGGCGGGCTTTTATCTGCTGATCGGGGCTGTTCTCTACCTCGGCAGAAAGCGATTGCTGGAAAGCCCGATTTGCAACATGATCATCAGACTTGTCCTTAGAAAAACTCAGTAAGATGGCCACTACCAAGACCGATTACCATGATGTGCTGTCCCGGCGCATTGAGCAACTACACACCAAGAAACAGCAGCAGGAGGAAGGCCTGAAGCGCAGCTTTGATGAACTCACCGACTCTCTCAACCCACTCCAGATCATGAAGCAATCTGTGCATGACATGGTTACAGATCGAGAGCTGAAAGATGACCTGATAAAAATAGGGCTCAGCCTCAGCGTGAATTTCCTGATTGGTAAAATCTGGAAAAGACAGACTGTCAGAAGTTATCTCAGTGCCGCTGTGGCAGAAAATATCTCCAACACCCTGATCAATAATGGCACCGCTTCCGAGCTCGTAGCCGGTCTTGCCACACGGGCGACCACCTTGCTCCTGAAGTCCTCATCGTAAAGCCCTGCCATATCGATGGGGGAGCACATCATCCCCCACACACAATTAACAAATGTTGGCAATACTTGTCACACAAAAAAAATGAGACATCAATCTTGGACACGACTAGTCCTGTTACCTTTCTTTGATACACCTCCAATCCTTTTGGAGTCAAATCACACCTCTTTCATTATCCACCAAATTGAAAATAACCAGAAAATGAAGAAAACAAAAAGTAATGCTTAAAGGGAGATTCCCTATATTGTGCGATGCAGGCTTCAACTTTACAGAAGAAAACAGAGAAAATACACTCGAAAGTCCTTCTCTGAACCTGCTATAATCCAGATAAGAGCTCATTTTGCTCTTCGCTGGATTGAAGACCCACCAACATCTCCGAACCATATTCGGACCAAGTTTTGAGCACTTTATATCTATGGAGAATCTAACATTTTCAAAATCCGCGAAGTCTGAATTTTCAAAAACACTGAGAAAGCGGGTGGACGATTACTTCAAGGAAACCAATACAAGCAAATATGGGAACAACGATATGGTAGCAAAAACCATATTCATGCTCTCACTCCTATTTTTGCCAATCATTGTTCTTTGCACTGGCCTCGTGGCCGATCCCCTGTTACTTTTTACGTTATACATCATCAGTGGACTGGGAATGGCCGGCGTGGGAATGGGAGTCATGCACGACGCCATCCATGGTTCTTATTCTAAAAACCGACGGATAAACAAGCTCATGGGCTACAGCATCAATCTGCTGGGGTCCAATGCCAGCGTTTGGAGAATTCAGCACAATGTGCTCCACCATACCTACACCAACATTAACCACGGAGACGACGACATCAACCCCCCGTTTTTTCTCCGCTTCTCCCCTCATGCCAAACTGTACTGGATTCACCGTTTTCAACACGTGTATGTCTGGCTGTTTTATGGACTTGCTACCGTATCCTGGATTACGGTAAAAGACTTTATCAGGATCAGTCGCTACAAGAAAATGGGCTTCTACAAAAAAGAAGGCGAATACGCCAAAGAGATGGTCAACATCATCATCTGGAAGATCATCTACTACGCCTATGCCCTCGCATTGCCGATCATCATGGTGCCCCTCCCTGCCTGGATGGTCGTTCTGGCCTTTTTTACCATGCACTTTGTCACCGGATTTTGTATCAGCATCATCTTTCAATCAGCCCACATTCTCTCAGATACAGAATTTCCTGAGCCAAACGAAGAGGGTACCATTACCAGTGAATGGATCGCGCATCAGTTGGCCACCACCAGCAACTTTGCCCCTCGCAGCAAATATTTTTCCTGGTTGATTGGTGGCCTTAATTATCAGATTGAGCACCACCTATTTCCCAATGTTTGTCACGTCCACTACAAAAAGCTATCAAAAATCGTTTCCGAAACCGCCAAGGAATTTGACACGCCTTACCTGGTAAAAGAAAATTTCCTGCTAGCACTTTGGGATCACACAAAGATGCTCCGCCAATTGGGCAGAGCATAGGCATTGGCTTGACTCTTCATCTCACAGGGCCTTCCTCTTGCCACATCTCTCCTCAAAAAATCTTCGTTAGCCGATGCTAACGAAGATTTTTTGCTTGGCAGAGCCGTTGCAGCATCGAGGCGATTTATGCAGGACTTATTGCCGGGATGTTTGTTTGAGAAAATAATCTTAGGTTAGAGGGACAAAAGAATGATACGAATATGATCACCAGGCTAGAAATCGATGGATTCAAATCATTCGACAATTTCAAGGTCGATCTCTCCCCATTTGTGGTAGTAGCAGGGATCAATGGCGCCTGAAAAAGCAATTTATTCAATGCGATTATGCTTCTGGCAAAGCTCGCGGAGAAAGATATTCGATCTGCCTTCAGTGAACAACGGGGAGAGGCATACGAGTTGTTTTCGCAGGATGCGATTCTGCAGCATCCTGCTATCACAGCCTCAAATGCCATTTCTATCGAAAGACCACTAGCGCAGGCTAAGAAAAGCCACATCGAGGGTGTCCAGAGAATCCATAAACTGTATCCCGACGATATCGTATATTCCGCCTGGCTTGCTAATCCACCCTCCACTCACCTGATCCACTCCTACATGGACGACCCGCGCATCGAGGAATTATCTCAACGACTGGACCTTCTTCTCCAACGGCAGGAAGATTTCGGGAGAGAAATAGCTGCTCTTCGTACCGACCTACGAAACCTTCGCAGCCCCTCCCCCTCCCTCGCTGACAAGCCATCAGGCTCCTCCACGCTTGCCCCTTTACCAGATCTGCCCGCGGCTTCCCTCCGGGCAGAAGCACCTGTGCATCGATACGAAAAGAAGGCCAAGGCAAAGCCATCCCGCTTTGAATCCATCAATTGGGAGAAGTTTGTCGGAGAGAATCTTATCAGCAAAATCGGCATCGTCATCACCGTGATTGGGGTGGCGATCGGGGCCAAATATTCCATCGACAACAACCTCATCAGTCCGCTGACGCGGATCATTCTGGGCTACCTGGCTGGCATCGGCCTGCTGGGAGCGGGCATGTATCTCCGCGCAACATACCAAAGCTACAGCGCTGTCCTGGTCAGTGGGGCCATGGCCACGATGTATTTCATCACCTTTGCGGCCTATAATTTCTATGGGCTTTTTCCGCAACCCATTGCCTTCAGCATCATGGTGATCTTCACGGTGTTTACGGTAGTGGCGGCCCTGCAATACAATCAGGTGGTGATTGCCCACATCGGCCTTGTGGGCGCCTATGCGATCCCGCTGCTGCTCAGCGATGGCTCTGGCCGCATCGCCATTTTCTTCAGCTACATGGCCATTCTCAATGCCGGAATTCTGGCCGTGGCGGTCAAAAAATACTGGAAGTCGCTCTACTACATCGCCTTTGGCCTCACCTGGCTCACGATGCTGAGCTGGTACGCCCTCGATTACCGTTCGAATCTGCACCTGGGCTTGGGATTGACCTTCGCCATCATCTTCTTCGTGACGTTTTACCTTACCGTCCTGGCCTACAAACTGCTTCAAAATGAGCAATTTAACCGCTCAGACATCATTCTCCTGCTGCTGAATTCCTTCGTATTTTTCGGCCTGGGCTTCGCCATAATTGACGGTGCCGACGGCCTGGACAAATACCTTGGGGTGTTCACTCTTGCCAATGCCGTGGTTCACTTTGGGGTCGGCTATCTCATTTACCGAAAAAACCTCGCAGACAAAAGCCTCTTCTACCTCGTGGCAGGGTTGGTGCTGGTCTTTGTCACGATCACCGTGCCCGTGCAGCTTGATGGCAATTGGGTCACCATGCTGTGGATCGGAGAAGCCGTTCTCCTCTTCTGGATCGGCAGATCGCGCGGGGTGAGCACCTATGAAAAAATGGCGTATCCGCTCATCCTCCTGGCCCTGATCAGCCTGGCCCAGGACTGGCAAATCGGGTATAGCCACTGGATCTATGAGTCAGAATTTCACCAATATCCCATCTACAATATCTATTTTTTGACCAGCATGATGGTCCTCGCAGGTCTGGGATGGATCTATTGGTTTGGGCAGAAAAAGGAATATGCCCACGCATTCAAGCCAGAGTCGAAGCTGCCGATCCTCATCGGGTTTCTGCTGGGTGCAGTGGTGCTCCTCGTGAGCTACACCTCCTTCTTTCTCGAAATCCAAAGCTATTGGGATCAGCGATTCCTGGCCTCGGAGCTTGCCATCCGGGCCGGTGAATCTGGAAACGAAACCTATCGATTCAACTACGATTTACGATCCTTCAGCATCATCTGGCTGGCGAATTATTCCCTGCTCTTTGGGTCTGTTTTGGCACTGATTCATCAGCGCTGGATCAAAAACCCAACCCTGGGTCTTGTGAGCCTTGGCGGCACAGCACTCGCTCTGCTCGTCTTCCTCTCTCAGGGACTTTATGAACTCAGCGAATTGCGGGAATCCTATCTCAGCCAGGCCCTGGGCGAATATTATCACATTGGCATCTTCCACATTCTGATTCGCTATCTGTCCTTCGTCTTTGTGGCGATCGCGCTATTTTCTGCCTACAAAACCCTGCAAAAGCAGGAGCCGCTCTGGAAAAACATCTTCGACATCGTGTTTCACAGTGTTTTGCTCTGGATTCTTTGCAGCGAACTCATTCACTGGATGGATTTTCTCGGCGATGCAGAAAAGCAATCCTATAAACTGGGAATCAGCATATTGTGTGGGCTCTATGCCTTGCTCCTCATTGGTCTGGGCATCTGGAAAGCCAAACAACACCTGCGGATCGCTGCCATCGCGCTGTTTGGCGTGACGTTGGTCAAGCTCTTTTTCTTTGACATTGCCCACATGGATACCATCACCAAAACGATCGTTTTCGTTTCGTTGGGGGTTCTCCTCCTCATCATCTCCTTCCTTTACAACAAATACAAGCACCTCATCGACGATGAAAGCAAGCGCTAGCCTATTCCTTTGCCTGACGATGCTGCTATCACAGGGAGTGGCCCAGGACTTTCGCTATTTGCGTCCGCTCGACGGCATTTCGGATCAATGGCATCGCATCGTGCTGCCAGATGATCTCTTTCAGCATGTCGAATCCGATTTTTCGGATCTGCGGATTCTCGGCATTACCGCCTCCGGTGACACCATCGAGGCTCCCTACCTGCTGCGCATCAACGAAGGCAGCCGTGACAACCACGTGGTGGAATTCACCCAACGAAACACCGGCATCAGTCAGGCAGGATTTACCACCACGCTCGATATCCCCACTGCGGAGCCCATCAACAGGATTTCGCTCACCTTCCAGCAGCAGAATTTTGACTGGCGGGTGAAGGTGGAAGGCAGGCACAGCCAATCCTCTGCCTGGACCACAATTCAGGATGACTACCGCATTCTGTCGATCCGTTCTCCTGAGGTGAGCTACCAATTCACCGATATCACCTTTCCTGATGCCGATTTTCGATATTACCGGATTTCCATCCCCGAGTCGAAAGAACCCACGCTGCTGCGCGCCACCACCTCTCTTTATCAGGAAGTGGCAGGGCAATCTCGCGAATACCCCGATCTCAAGATCGTGAAGAGCGAAGATAAAGCGCGCAAGCAAAGCATCGTGGTGATTACGCTCAAGCACCCGGTTCCGGTGAGGGACATTCGGCTGTTTGCCAGCTCTCCCATTGATTTTTATCGTGGAATCACCATTTCGGCCCTTGTGGACAGCATCGAGACAGAGAAAGGCTGGAAATCTCAATACCGCGAAATTGGTTCGGGCCTCTTCACCTCTTTTCACGACAATCACTATGAAGTCGGCGACGGCGCGATACAGCGCCTCAAGCTCCAGATCAGCAATCAGGACAATCAGCCTATCGAGATTGACAGGATTTCGCTGAGCGGCTATGAGCACGAGCTCGTGGCCCGATTTTCTGAAACAGCCAGCTACTTTCTCACCTATGGCCGCGACAACAGTCGCGCCCCGCAATATGACATCGCCCGTTTCCCGGACCGCATCCCCACCGATCTCTCGCCCCTCTCCCTCGGCGAAGAAGTGACCATCCGCCTCGCCGGAGAGGATGACACCCGCCCTCTTTTTGAAAGCGACGTCTGGCTCTGGGCCGTCATGGGAGTCATCATGGCGCTCCTAACCTGGTTTACCGTGAAGATGATGCGGAACGGGGGGGATGGGAGACGGGATGGGAAGGTATGAGGT
>JANQTF010000227.1:0-2587 GCA_030731845.1 Bacteroidia bacterium
CCTGCTACCACAATGGCGATAAGCCCCGCAGCCGGGCCACTCACACTTAGCGGCGATCGACTGATTAAGGGGATGATGATACCCCCGAGGATGCCCGCCAATAGGCCAGAAAACATGGGGGCACCAGCTATGCTGCCTTTTGAAGCCAGTGCGATCCCTAAACATAGCGGCAATGCCACCAAAAATACGACTAACCCTGCCGGTACATCTCGACTAAGGTGGTCGAAAAGGCCTAATTTGACCTTTTGACGATCTGATTGTTTCTCCATAAGATATTCCGTTGGTAGTGGGATCTTATTTCTAAAAGGTGAGGGAATAAAAAAATTTAACAGGAACCTTATTGCGATGAAGATACCCGAACATCTTTATAAAAGGCTTGTACATGGTCAGGTTTTCGAAAAAATAAATCGCAATTTGTAGCGGAAAGATCTTCAAACATGGCAAAGAAAATCAGGAAAATCTTCCGTGGCGTAGGGGTGATGACGGGGACTTCCCTCGATGGCATTGATCTGGTCTGTTGCCAATTCACGGTTGAAAAAGGGCAGTATCAGTTTGTGATAGAAGCGAGTGAATCGGTCGGGATGGATGAGACCTGGCAATCGCGCCTGCGGCATTTGCCCACGCAGTCAGCGGAGATTTTGGCCAAGACCCATGTCTATTTTGGGCATTATCTCGGCAAAACCATCGCTGACTTTATCGGACACCTCGATTCGCCTCCCGATTTTGTGGCCTGTCATGGACAAACCATTTTCCATCAACCCCGCAAGTCATTTACCACCCAGATCGGCGATGGGGAGACCATCGTGAGCTATCTGCCTTGTCCGCTCATCACCAATTTTCGCAACAAAGATGTGGCCCTCAAGGGAGAGGGCGCTCCTCTCGTGCCGCTTGGAGAGCAGTATCTTTTTCCCGATCATGAGCTCTTTCTCAATCTTGGGGGCATCTGCAATCTCACCTGGAAAGGTCAGGCATTTGACATCACGGCCTGCAACCTGGTGCTCAACCATGTGTTCAGAAAGTGGTTTGAGGGCGAATATGATCCCGCAGGACAGGTGGCGGCAAGTGGTAAAGTTGATTCTCAGCTCGCCCGCGCGCTCGATGGGTTGAAATATTATCAACTCCCAGCACCCAAATCACTCGGCTGGGAATGGGTGGAGGGGGCCATGCTGCCCCTCGTTTCCCGCTCAGAAGCCAATCCCGAAGACATCCTGCACACGCTCACCATTCATATTGCCGGGCAGATTGCCCGATCCATCTATCAACTCAAGCCCGGGGCCCAGTCGCTCATGGTCACGGGCGGTGGCCGCTACCACGAGTTTCTTATGAGCTGCCTGGAGCAGGTGCTCAGCCCCCTGGAGATCAGCATCGACACAAGCACCGACCCGCTATGGGTGGAGTTTAAGGAGGCCATCATCTTTGCCTTTCTTGGCCTCAGGGCCATCGAAGGGAAGTCCACCACCCTGGCATCGGTCACCGGTGCCGACATGGATGTGGTGAGCGGCTCTTTTCATGTGCCACCTGGGGGAGGCTGGACACTTGCCAAATTGTGAAAAGGGAACTTGTGTCTTCCGTCTGACAAAGGGATTGGTCTTCTCCTGCGAATTTTCAGCCCGTTGATCATTCTTTGAGAAGAATTGATACCTTGGAGGAAGCGCTTCTTTTTCACCCATAAGCCCTCGCTTTTCATGCACATCGTCATCATCGGAAACGGCGTTGCCGGAATCTCTGCCGCACGGCACATCCGCAAACACAGCGACCACGACATCACAGTGATCTCTGCTGAGACCGACTATTTCTGGTCGAGAACAGCGCTGATGTACATTTTCATGGGGCACATGGAGTTTGAGCACACCAAGCCCTATGAAGATTGGTTTTGGAAAAAGAATCGCATTACCCTGCTTCGCAAGTATGTGACGGGGATCAACGGCGAGGCCAAAACGATTGCCCTCGCCGAAGGCGGCGAGCTGAAGTATGACAAGCTCGTGCTTGCCACCGGATCCCGATCCAACCGATATGGCTGGCCGGGGCAAGACCTCGCCGGGGTGCAAGGCATGGTGAGCTATCAGGATCTGATGAGCATGGAGCAATATGCCCGCGACACCAAGCGCGCTGTGGTGGTAGGAGGCGGGTTGATCGGGATCGAGATGGCAGAGATGTTTCACGCTCGGCACATTCCGGTGACTTTTTTGGTGCGGGAAAACAGCTTTTGGAATGCTGTGATGCCGCCAGAAGAATCTGCGATGATCAACCGGGAGATTCGCCGCAACGGCATCGATCTCCGGCTCGGAGCTGAGCTCAAAGAAATTCTCCCCGATGACAACGGTCGTGTACGCGCCGTTGTGACCAAGGAAGGCGAGGAGATTGCCTGCGAATTTGTGGGGCTCACCGCTGGTGTTTCGCCCAATATTTCTCTGGCCAAGGGCACGGAGATTGAAGTTGGCCGGGGATTTTTGGTGAATGAATACCTGGAAACAAGTGTAAAGGATATTTTCGCCATCGGCGATTGTGCCGAGCTGCGCAATCCTGCGGCCAATCGCCGTGCGATCGAGGCGGTGTGGTACACGGGCAAGCTCATGGGGCCTGTGCT
>JANQTF010000227.1:2687-6095 GCA_030731845.1 Bacteroidia bacterium
ATCGCCGTGCGATCGAGGCGGTGTGGTACACGGGCAAGCTCATGGGGCCTGTGCTTGCAAAGACCCTCACTGGCAACCCCACGCCTTATCAGCAGGCTACCTGGTTCAACTCGGCCAAATTCATGGACATCGAGTGGCAGACCTACGGCAACCTGACCAACAAGCCCGGACCGGGCGAAAAGCATATTTTTTGGGAGCATGAGGATGGCACCAAACTCATTCGCATCTCCTATCAGGCCGAATCCGGCGCTGTGTTGGGCTTCAACACCATGGGCATTCGCTACCGAAGCGAGGTCTGCATCAAGTGGATAGAGGATGGCGCACACATTGAGCAGGTGCTGCAGCAGCTCTCTCTCGCTAATTTCGACCCGGAGTTTTATCGCCTCTATGAGCAGCAGCTCGTGAACCGATACAACGAATTGGAGGGCACTGCCCTCGTCTTGAAAAAATCAAGGTCGCTGAAAAAGGTATTCGCGTTTTTGGGAGGCTAGGTTGGAAGGGGGGAGGTATATGGGTATAGGGCGAAAAACTTATATTTCATTTAACAATTCACCAACTCAACCATTCAACCATTCCCCCATTTCTTCCTCCGTGACTCTCTGTGTTCTCAGTGCCTCCGTGGTGAAATCTTCTCTCATTCAGCTATTCAACCATTTCACTTAAGTTCCGATGCAAACAAACCCCTCGCTATCGCTTTCTTCCCCTGATGTGCGTCATCTCACTGCGACGCACAAAATTGCTCTGGCTCTGGTGGGACTGAGCTTGCTCATCATCGTGAATGCGCTCTTTGGCGGTGCTGAAGGCATGGAAGGCCCGATGCTTTGGACTCTGCTAGCTAGCCTGGGTGGAGGCATCCTGCTCTATGCCTATGCGGAGTATGGCAACAAACCTGCGGGCATCAAAAACAATGGGGTCTGGTTTTTTTCTGAGACGGCCCGTGGCAGTGCCGGCTGGGTGATGGGGGTGGTCCTGACGCTGTTTTATGTGGCCTTGTACTGGTTTCCGGAATGGCTGGGCCTGCGCAGCGAAGGGGCCAACACTGGACTTGTGGCCTTGTTTAATCCATTGAGCTACCTGCTCAGCGGACAGGCTGCGAGTCAATGGTTTGTGTATGGCACGTTTTACACCCTGGCCATTCTGGCGATGGGCGGCAAATTCATCTGGAAATATCGCCACAATACGTACCAAATCGTGCGCACGAGCTCGGTGATGTTTTTTCAGCTGGGCTTTGCCTTTCTGATCCCGGAATTTATGGCGCGGCTCAACAGCACACCCGAGATCCAGAGTCTGGATGTTTCGGTGCCGTATTACGACTTCAAAAACATGTGGCCATTGAATTACTATAATTTCGATGGCTATCGGATCGATGCAATGACCAACGACGGGCTGAATGCCCTCACCCACAACCTGGGCTTCATCATGCTGGCCATCGGCATCGGCTCGGTGTTCATCATTTCTCCGATCCTGACTTATTTTTTTGGAAAAAGATGGTATTGCTCTTGGGTATGTGGCTGTGGCGGCCTCGCCGAAACTGCCGGTGACCCCTATCGTCATTTGTCGGATAAGTCTGTAAAAGCCTGGAAAATAGAGCGTTGGCTGATCTATTCTGTGCTGGCACTGGCGGTGATCATGACCGTGGCGGTGGTGTTTGGGTATCTGGGTGAGCGTACTGATCAGGGCTTTTGGATCACTAAGCAAGTGTTTACGGGAATCGTGGCGGTCACTTTGCTCGGCCTCACGACACTGCTCTGGACACGGCCCCGAATATTTGGTAGCATAGAGCTGAGCATCAAGATCTTAGCTTCTGTCCTGATGGTGGGCATCACTGGATTGACTGTCTGGGCGCTGGTAAGTGGCAGTCAGCAGGTGTTTTTCATGGATGCGTATCCGCTGAGAAAATGGTATGGATTTTTCATCGGGGCTACGTTTTCCGGTGTGGTGGGAGTGGGCTTTTACCCGCTGATGGGTTCTCGGGTCTGGTGTCGGTTTGGTTGTCCGATGGCGGCGATTCTGGGCTTGCAGCAGCGGTTTTTCTCCAAATTCCGCATCACAACCAACAGCGGACAATGTATTTCCTGTGGCAACTGCTCCACCTACTGCGAGATGGGCATCGACGTGCGCGCCTATGCGCAAAAAGGGCAGAACATTGTGCGGTCGAGCTGTGTGGGTTGCGGGATCTGTGCAGCCGTGTGCCCACGTGGCGTATTGAAACTCGAAAACGGCCCCGACAGTGGCGAGAGCCGCATGGACAGTGTGTTGTTTTAGGGAAGGGATTGGGGTATAGACAAGCGGCTTTCAGGCCTGGCCGATACCCAGAGTGGCGACGAGATTCAAAGAAGAATGATTCACTCCTCTAGCCTCCCCTGATCCCCACTGAGCCTCAGATACTGCGAAATCGCCGTTTTCTGTAGCAACTCAAAGCGTCTTGACTTGGCGGTTCCAGATTCGATCATGACGGAGTTGAGGCTTTCGAGGTTGGCGAGGATATTGAGTTGGAGAATGTCGGCATGGTCGCGCATGTTGGAGTTGGTGGCCAGATCGGGGTTGGCTTGCCGCCATTCTTTGGCTGTCAGGCCGAAGACGGCCACATTGAGCAAATCTGCTTCCTCGGCATAGACGAGCCACTCCCCGGCTTTGGTGGCCCGGAGCTTCGGGATGAGATGATCCCTGATCGAGTCAGTGTGCAGACGGTAGTTGACTTTGGTGAGGAAGCGTTGATAGGACCATTCGAGTTGTTGGCGGGAGGATTCTTCGGCTTTGAGGCGTTGAAATTCGCGGATCAGATAGAATTTGAATTCGGGACTCAGCCACGAGGCAAACTCAAAGGCAATATCTCTGTGTGCGTATGTTCCGCCATACCGTCCTGTTTTTGCTTGTATCCCGATGGCACTGGTTTCTTCAATCCACCTTTTGACCGTTAGCACATAGGCATTCTCGCTGATCCGCATTTTAATTACATTCATTTGGCTGTAATTAAATTTTGGATTGTTGTGTTGCTCCCAGAGTTCGAGAAACCGAATTGTGCTTCCATTCTTGAGCCAAGATTGGATGCGTGAGCGTGAATTGGGATCATTATCCCAGTTTGCCATATCCGTCAGGCTGATATAATCTTCGTTTTCAACTTGCCTCAGCGTAATCTCAACGCCATCGACGTGAAGGGATTGTTTGGCCATCATTGTGCTTCTGAAAATGGACAGCATCTGAATGTGCTGGCAGGATCCTGTTGGGTCGCTTTTCAGAAGGAAGATAGCAAAAGTCTAATAATTATGGAATTAATTTTTCTATTTTTAGCAAATACCTAAAAATGGCCGCATGAAAGATGGGGCCCTTGCCAGCGATTTTGTCTGTCCTCCCCTAAAAAGTCACCCAGAATGGTATCGCTATGGCTTCCAGGGATAAGGGTTGCCC
>JANQTF010000227.1:6105-12069 GCA_030731845.1 Bacteroidia bacterium
TTTCTATTTTTAGTAGTTGCCTAAAAATGGCCGCATGAAAGATGATACCCTTGCCAGCAATTTCCCCAGCCCCCCAAAAGTCACCCAGAATGGTATCGCTATGGCTTCAGTGACGAGTAGTAGATTCATCGCTCCAGCCTCCCCTAATCCCCACCGAACCTCAGATACTGAGAAATCGCCGTTTTCTGTAGAAGCTCAAAGCGTCTTGACTTGGCCGTGCCGGATTCGATCATGACGGAGTTGAGACTTTCGAGGTTGGCTAGGATATTGATTGAAAATTACCGATTTTTTTAATTCGTTGGAGATTGAAGATCAAGTCATTAAAATCAGTCCTTAACGTGTACGACTAATCATCAGTATGTGCATGCTATACACTGGTTAGGATAATCAAATTACCGCTATCAAAGGGTCTTTTTCTCAGGTTTCTGTACCCGTGATAAAGTCATTTGAAGTTGTAATAGTAGAGATTCAGTCGATGTCCCTCAGTTACTCAGCAGCAAGCCGTTGGAGGTCCCACACCCGGGTTAAAAAGTGGCCGATTCACGTTGTGATGGATTCACTCATCGGAAAGCTTTTTCCCCTTCTTCCAGCCTTTGCGCTTTGCCGTCTTTTCCTGGGAGTTCAGTCTTCGTTGGAGCTTTTTGATGTCCTCTTCTGGTGGGAGGTTTTCGGGTTTGATCCCTGACTTTCCTAATAGTTCGCGCAGATCCTGATTGTTTTTGACATGCTCATCTGTGATGGCTTCTTCCCCCTGAAGATCCTTTTCTTTCGTGTTGAAGTTGGTAATGTCAGTGGCGAGGGCTTTGGCATTGATCGAAATGGTTGGGAGAAAGTCTGCCAAGGGTTGACTGTGAGAAATCCCCAGGCGTTCCTTCATTTGGCGGGTGCTGTATCCGCCAAAAAGAGCCTGATCGCCCTTAGACCGAATGCGCCCAAACCCCCGGTCGTCGACTCCACGCTCATAGATGTTCTGAGACAACTCTGTCTCGCTTTGTCGCAGACGGAGGCGAGCTTTGACCCGTTCGTCGAGTGCCAGACGCTCCTCTACCAACTCCTGCTTACGAGTTTGCAAAGCAAAGTAGGATTGGGCAAAAGCCACGACTTCCTTGCGAGGGTCGCCGTTCTGGGCCACGAGGTAACAGGCATAGCGGGTAAGCATCACGTCTGGCACTTCTCGCTCAGCACCTGAACCAAGCTCGACCATTTTGTTGACGCCAACAAAATGGTCCTCGGGGTCCTGTTCACTGTTTTGAGCTGCTTCAGCAGCCTTTCCCACTACTTGCAAAAAGTTGCGCCACTCAGTATAGTTTAGTAGCCGCTGCAAATCTCTGGCAAACCAGAATTCAATGTCCTGCTCCTTTTGTGCAGCCGCTTCGAAAGCTTGCCGGTATTGATAAATCTTTTCCTGGTCCATGCGAAATTAGGGTAGTCAAAACTAATAAAAATTGTATAATTAGCAATTTTTATTAGTATTTTATTCAAGAGAACCTTCAAAAGCGTTGATAGGACCATTCGAGTTGTTGGCGGGAGGATTCTTCGGCTTTGAGGCGGTCAAATTCCGTAATCATGAGTAGAGAAAAACGAGGAGAAAGCCACATCCCAAAGTGATAAGCAATGTCTTTTTGAGCATAAACCCCACCGTAGCGGCCTCGTTTTGAGATGAGCCCACGGCATTTGTCTCGTAACACCACTTTTGAGGCGACATAATAAACCTGTTCATGCCGTCATCCTCGGTAATGTGGTGCATTTGCACCACATTAAAATCCGGGTTATAGAGTCGCTCCCAGACCCCCAGAAACTCCAGGGTGTTTTATCGGGATTGGCTTGTCGCCATTCTTTGGCCGCCAGACCGAAGCCTGCTCCACCACCCAGCCGCAACATCACATTCCCGTTGGGCAGCTTGCAACAGGCTTGTATGTGGTGATCGTGAAGACAGAGCAGGGCCAAGCCAGAAAACTGATTTGGCGATAGAAGAGAGGAGATTCTGGTCCATCCTGACCCACCACTTTGCTCAAGTTTTTTTGCTACGTTTCATCCCGCCAACGTGGCACATTTGGGTGCTGAGGGAAAGAAGGGGCGGGGGAAAAGACGCCGCTCGGAGCATTTTGTCAGGGCAGCCGTTGGCCTTTTGGTGAGAAGGGGATTATTCGCTTGTCTAAAAAGGGTGGGTTTGAGAATATTTCTGCGGTACTATTTGGAATTGTCGTGGGGGGGGGGTAAGCGAAAGTGCCCTCATCCCAGCCTGCTCCCAGAGGGGGAAGTAGCAAGAAAAAACAGCCGTAGGCGGTCCGAAAAGTCCCCTAGCCCTTTGGGAGAAGGGATTGGGGGGGAGGGCCAAGAGGCAGCCAAGCTTAACCGGATGGCTATGCCCCATCCCCTCAATTCCCCGATTCCTTTCGCAGGCTTCCGTCATAATGCTCAAAGCGATCGTGCTCGGTGGGTGATAACAACAGCAGGCCCGGATACAGTTTGCCCTGAACCGTTTGTTGATACATATACGACATCCAGGTTTGTTCAAAGGGATGCGCCCATTTTTCGGTCAAAAACATCTTTTGGTTGCCGGCTTTGGACACGAGCTGCGGCCAGTTGCAATAGTAGATTTCCCCATCAACAAACGGAATCTCCTCATGGGCGTAGAGGTGATGGAAGACGGTTTGTGGCGCATCAGGAGCCAGCCCGGCAGCTGGCAAGTGGGGGTTTTCAGGCCAATGCTGTTCGCGGAAAGCTTGCGGCACGTTGTACCAGGCCCATTGGGTTTTGTTGTCCCCAAAAAACTCAGTGAAGGAAAGCTTGAGAAAATCAAACTGATGGCTTTGGATGATCTCCAGCGACTTTTGGTACAAATGCCCTACGTATCGGTTGAATCCATTTTTGCAGACTTCGCCTGCCTTGGGATAAAATAGCATATCGTCTTCAAAGAAGAAATAGTACTCGTAGCCCTGCTCCGCAGCATGCTCCGCGATGAATTGCCTGCCGCCACAGATGCCCAGATTGTCTTTCTTGATGTGAAGGATCTCATACTCTGCACAGATTTCCTGATAGGCCGGCGTCGTGGACAGGTCCGTAGAATTGTCGAGCATGATCCATTGCGGTTTTTTGACAAAATCCGGGTCATAGGCCAACATCGAATGGATCAGGGCCCTCACCTGATTGGGGCTGTTGAAGGTGATGACATAAAGCGCCGTGTTGCCGATTTCGGGCTTGTTGGAGCTTGCTTTTTGCTTTCCCTGAGTCAAAAAAACGTGACTGTTATTTTTGACAGCTTCAAAAAACGTACTGATTAATCCGTTCTCTTCGATCAAGGCATATTGATAGCTGCGCGGGGATTGATAGAGCAGAATGCTGAAGAGCGATTCTTCCGTTCCCATATACCCTGCGTCCAGCGTTTCTTCCATCAAGCGATAGTAGCTGGCACTGAAGCCTGAAATGGCAGATGTTGGGCCACCGAAAAAGCCGCCGCGACACACTTTGTCCACCTTGTCGCCAGCTAGTTGACACAAGTGTTGATAGTCAAATCCGTGGATTTCATTGTTCGCCTGATAAGGAAAGGCGACAAAGTTGATGCGATCGACATCGGTCAGCTTCTCGAGCACCCGGTCGTGGGTAAAGTAGCCGGGGTGAACGGTATTGGTGATTCCGGCATCCAGCCAATAGAGATGCGTGGAGTCAAACTGGTCCAATATCCTGGCGTCATTCAGCAAAAAAGGCTTGGACATCACCAATGGGTTGTACATCTCCAGGCGACTTTGCGTGGATTCTGGCAGCCAGCCCGCTTGCGATCGCCAGGCCTCGGAGGTTCTGATCTCCTGGATTTTATCGAAAAAATTGTTCCTGAACCATGCCTGTGGCCTGACGATGAACTGGGTGTTTTGGGGATTTCTTTTTGCAAAAACAACATCGCGGAGCTCTTCCTCGCCAAACACAATCAGGTTGTGCGGGAGGTCCAGGAGTTCATTGAATTTGTCCAGATAATGGTCAAAAGTTCGGGACCAGCCTTCTGTTAGTGCTTCTCGTTTGATGTCCCAAAGCCCGGTAACGATGGTGATGGAGGGATCGGTGGTTGTGATTTGATGATCAATCATTTTTGCCGTCGTTAAAGTTTCCCCGTTAATCTTGGACACCAATCCTTCGATTCCGAATGTGGCCAAACCACCCAATAGGCAGGTTTGATGTTGGTTTGAAATTCCCGCCACACTTTGCAATATCCATCCGGGTCGTTCATCATTCGTTCTATTTCGGCCTTGTCGGCATCTTGTCTAAACATTGTTTCGTCGTTGTGATCGTGGAAAGCGACCGCCCAAAAGTCGTAATCATGCTCTGGCACAGACTCCCGCCCAATGTCGATACAATGTTTAAAAATCGGCAAAAAACTCTGCTCCCATGCTTCCAGACTGCCCCATGCTTCCGGGCCGGGATTGGGTGGATTGTGTTTGTCTAAGGTGTATTGCTGTATGGCTCGTTGGGCAAATGACAATCCGGCGTAGGTTTCATATTCCTGTAGTGTTCTGGCTGTGCCGAATCCGTATGGTCCATCATGGCCTTCTTGCGTTTCTCCATCCATCCCAAACAATTTTCGGTTGGTGAGATGCGACTTGTGGTTCTTGTTTCCCCATTCCTGATCGTCGTCCCATTGCTTGGTCCTTCCTTTGCGCGTGTATTCATGCCAGATCACCACGCGATGCGGATGAAACAAATCATAGCCATGGGTAAATGCCCGGGCGGCGATGGAGATTTCTTCTCCGTGAAAATAGTACTCGGGATTGTGCTGCACTTCGAGGGAAAATTCTCCCAAGGTAAATGCCATGTGGGCAGAATAAAATCGGGACGGAACCGGCGCCTCCCATGCCTGCCAATCGGGAATGGTCTCCGGAATAAAAAACACCGCGCCTTCAGGAATAAAGCGATCAAAATTCATTCGCCATGGTTCTTGTTTCCGGTCTTCAGGGTCATTTTCAGGATCAAATGACGGAGCATAGGCCGTGAGCAAGGGCCTGGCAAAACCGGCTTCTTGAAGTTGATGAAACATGCCGATCAGCGTGGTATCCCAATCTTTGGCGAAGCGCATATGTGAATCAATTTGTAGGGTAAAGGTCTCGCCTTCATACAGCTGCTGCACCTGATTTCTTGCCCAGCAGACGCCTTTGGTGTCGGTGTATAAAACGTCAATGATCCTGAATCTTGGATCGTTCCGGTATTGATCTATTTGATCAAATCCATCATCGGGGTGGTATTGTCGGCAAAGACCTATCCTGAGATGTTGAGGACTGTTGGCATTGCGTAGCATATCCTCAATCGTGGCAACCAATTGAGGATCTCGATAGGAAGCAATTTGTACGAAGACAGTTTGGGGGGAGTGAGTCATACACCAATGGTCAAAAAAATGCGCCAACCGTAATTAAGGCCTCGGTTTTTTCTTCAGGATGAATGTGACAATATCCCCAT
Source organism: Bacteroidia bacterium (assembly GCA_030731845.1). Taxonomy (GTDB): domain Bacteria; phylum Bacteroidota; class Bacteroidia; order J057; family J057; genus JANQTF01. The sequence continues at coordinate 11,548 of JANQTF010000227.1, forward strand.
TTTTTTTTGTTTGGGAAGGTTTCGGATAAGTTTTACTTTGAGGAAGCTAACACAGGCTTTTGAGGTAAGAGCCTGGTGAGGCAGCATTGAAACTAACCTTATTCATCAGATGAATAAAAATAATGACCAGGGCTTGTTTTCCGAGGACGACCACAAGCAGGAGGACCCTACTCCTGAAGTGGATAGCCACAAAGAAGCCGATGAATTAACTCGTAGAAGAGTTTTGAGGTCTATTTTGAGCGCATCAACGCTCATCGTTATCAACCCATTCTTGCTGGGAGCAGAGTCAAAAGGATTTTTTGTTACAGTAACCCCGACGCTGAGTCCTTCTGTGACTCCAAGTAGCTCTCGGACCCCGACCCCGACCCCGACCCCGACCCCGAGCACTTCGGTCACGCCGAGTACTTCCATCACACCTACCCCAAGTAGCTCTCGGACTCCGACCCCGACCCCGAGCACTTCCCTCACGCCGAGCAATACCCCGACACCAAGCACTTCCCTCACGCCGAGCAATACCCCGAC
>JANQTF010000227.1:12169-15068 GCA_030731845.1 Bacteroidia bacterium
GCAATACCCCGACACCAAGCACTTCCCTCACGCCGAGCAATACCCCGACACCAAGTACTTCCGTCACACCGAGCAATACCCCGACACCTACGCCAAGTAGTTCGCAAACCCCAACACCGAGCACTTCCGTCACGCCGAGCAATACCCCGACACCTACGCCAACGCCTTCTGCCACTGCAATGCCATTGCCAGTCGAAATATCTGAATTTGGGGTAACAGAAGAAGATGGCGTAATCAAGCTTTACTGGAAAACGGCAACCGAACAAAACAATCAAGGGTTTGAGGTTCAGCGGAGCACCAATACCTTGCTCTTCAACAAGATCGGCTGGGTTGATGGAGTAGGAGACTCTATGCGTTCTACTGCTTACAGCTTCGAAGAAATCAATGTCGAATCCAATCAATGGTATTATTACCGTCTCCGGCAAATAGATGTTAATGGCACGAGCTCCTATTCCAAGACCGTAGCCATCATGATCAATGAGGAAGCAAAAACAGTGGTAAAAGACATTTCTCCGACCATCATCACGGAGAATTATGTGAACATTGACATTGCTGCCGGAAGCGTAGATCATGCTGAAATCATCATCAATGGTCTTCATGGGCAGTTGATTGCCAGGAAAAACGTACTGGTTAGCAAGGGAAATAACACCATTCGCATAGACCTGCCCCAAACCCCTTCCGGTCTGTACTTCGCCCATGTCAAATTCAGGAAAGGGAAAACCCAGACGAAACGATTTGTGGTAGAGCGGTGATGTTGAGAAGCGAGATTTTGAGAAGCGGGATGTTGAGAAGCGAAGTTTTGAGAAGCGGGATGTTGAGAGGCGAGATGTTGATCTCACAAGCGGGACTTCGCTTCGCTCAGGAGGGCGAGATGATGAGAAGTGCCGGAGGGGCATATCGCTCAAGGACGTTTTGAAACCCTCTAAGCTCGCCGGCTGAGGTCCTCGAAGCCAAATCCTGTTGGGCTCTTGCCCTTGGCTGAATAAGTGAGTAGGTTGCTACTATGATGGCAAACAAACTTCCCTGGCAAATTTTCCATATCCTTGCGCTTGTCCTTGTTTTGGTGCTGAATGGCCTTTCCAATGGGAAGCTCATACCGGGGCGATCCGTGGGTGATATCTCCGATAGCTATCCTACGCTGTTTACCCCTGCGGGAGTCACCTTTGCCATTTGGGGGGTTATTTACCTGTTTCTGATTGGATTTTCGATCTATCAAGGGCGAGATATGTTTAGTGCCACCAAGGTGGATATGCCATTTTTGAAGCAGATCGGACCTTGGTTCCTCATTTCTTGTGCCGCCAACAGCATTTGGCTTTTTCCGTGGTTGTACCAGCGACCTGCCCTCGCACTGATCATGATGCTGGTGCTATTTGCCTCCTTGTTTGTGATCTACCTTCAACTGGAAATCGGTGTGATGCCCGTGAGCCGCGCCGAAAAGTGGCTGGTCCATGCGCCATTTAGCATGTATCTGGGCTGGATCACCGTCGCCACCATCGCCAATGTGAGCATTACGCTGGTAGCCAATGAGTGGAGCGGTTTTGGCCTGTCTCCCCAAACCTGGGCTACCGTGATGGTCTCCGCAGCTGGCGTGATCGGCTTTGGCGTTGCTCTGTTTCGCGCCGACATGGTCTTTGCGCTGGTGATCATCTGGGCGTTGTTTGGCATCATCACGGCTCGCGATGCCGACCCTGTTCCCGCCAACGAGCGGATCATCTGGGCTGCCTACCTGAGCATCGGGCTCGTAGCCCTCGGGGCCATCATTGGCACCTGGCGCGCCGAAGCCGGAATTGGCTATGTGAAGTAAAATCGCTCATCGACAAACCAATAACGCTCAAAAAAAAGCATCGCTCGGGTCAAGTACCCGGGCGATGCTTTTGCCATAGAGGACATGGAAACCCTATCTCTTCAGCACTTTGAAGCTGCGCTGTCCGCGCTCAGCTTTCACCACAACGAGGTAGATTCCATCTGGATAAGAGGCCCAATCCAAAGCCAGGACCGACCCAGTTGCTGCCTGTGTGTGCACCAACTGGCCAACTGGAGAATACACGCTCACCTGAGCATCTCGGAGTTGTTCTTCAAACTCGATGTTCAAGTGAGTTGTCACCGGGTTGGGAAACACCCGCACCCCTGACAATTGTTCATCTGCGATGGAGGTTTCTGCCTCCTGATACACCCGGATATAGTCGATCACCATCTCACTTTCGGTAAATGTGGGATCAATGGCGCCGGCCATGGCTACGTTGAGCAGCAGGTATTGATTGGCATCGAATGGCCATGTGCTGGCATCACGGGGATTGGGTGCGTAGGTGTAATACACGCTTCCGTCGATGCTGAATTCCATCTTTTCTGGTCCCCATTCCAGGGCGTAAATGTGAAAGACGTTGGAGACGTCATTGGCCAAAACGCCGCCAAGATTTGAGGTATTGCCAAAGGAAGAAGGCGTGTGCAAGGCACTTTGGATGTAATTTTGGTTATAGCCCCAGTGCTCCATGATGTCGATTTCGCCGCAGGCGGGCCAATTGACTGTGCCAAATTGTGGGGTCCAGTAGCCGCCGGGCTCATTGATGTTTTGGCCGAGGGTCCAGATGGCTGGCCATGTGCCAGCCCCAAATGGGAGCTTGGCTCTGGCTTCCACACGCCCGTAGGTAAAGGCAAATTTGGAGTTAAGTCGGGCAGAGGTATAGGCTTTGGTCTGGCCCTGATCGGTAAAGGTTTCTTTTTTGGCCACGATATGGAGGAATCCATCCTCGAGGTAAGAATTGTCGAGCCGATTGGTATAGTGCTGCGCCTCGCCGTTGTACCAGGATACGCCGTTAGGGAGCTGGGTTTGGTGGTGCCACTTGGTGGGGTCTGGCGATCCTGTTCCGTCAAATTCATCGGCCCAGACCAGCTCCGTGAA